>NZ_CP044285.1:316348-632697 GCF_008728635.1 Hymenobacter baengnokdamensis
TGATGCGACCCTGCTCGTTTTTGGCCCACACCACGGCCACCTGGCACTCGGGCGAGTTTGATATCCAGAGCTTGGCCCCGTTCAAAATATAGTGGTCGCCGGCGTCCTTGATGTTGGTAGTCATGCCACCGGGGTTCGAGCCGTGGTCGGGCTCGGTAAGTCCGAAGCAGCCCAGCCATTCGCCGCTGGCCAGCCTGGGCAGGAATTTGCGGCGCTGCTCCTCCGAGCCGTAAGCGTAGATGGGAAACATCACCAGCGAGCCCTGCACCGAAGCCGTTGAGCGCATGCCCGAGTCGCCGCGCTCAATCTCCTGCATAATGAGGCCGTAGCTGATGTAGTCGAGCCCACCGCCGCCATATTCCTGCGGAATAGTGGGGCCGAAGGCACCCACCTCGCCAAACTTGCGCACGATTTCCGACGGGAAATGTGCCTGCTGCGCCCACTTCTCAATGTTGGGCGAAATCTCCTTTTTAACGAAGTCGCGGATGCTCTGCCGCACGAGGATATTCTCCTCGGTGAGCAGGCCGTCGAGGTCGAAATAGTCGGTGAAGCCGTTGGCGTTGGTGCTGCCCTTTTGGGCAGTGTGGGCTTTAGCTTCGGGCGAGAGAACGTCGGCAATGGAAGACATGGGCGGGTGGGCTGAGAGGTTTCAGACAAAGATAGCCAGGCGGCGAATCGCGCCGGGTAGTTCTAGCAAGCCAGCTGCGGCACCGATACTACGGCCAGCATCAGCGCCAGCTCATCGCCGGGCACCGGGGTAGAGCCCACGGGTGCGGGTACCTCAACCAGCGCCGTGCTGCCGGCCAGGCGCACGCGCAGCAAGCCACCCGGCAGCACGGCCTCTACCCTGCCCTGCACCAGCGCCCCGGCCGGCGGCCCGGCTGGTGGCTCAGGGGCACTCACGCGCCGCACCCGGCCCAGGTCGAGCTCCACCACGCGGTGAGCCAGCCGGGCAATCTCGGCAGGGTCGTGGCTGATAAGCAGCGTAGTGAGGTTGAACTCGCGGTGTATGTCGGCCAGGGCCTGCTGCAGGCGCTGGCGGCTGGGCCCATCCAGGGCCGCCAGGGGCTCGTCGAGCAGCAACAGGCGCGGGCGGCGGGCCAGAGCGCGGGCCAGCGCCACGCGCTGCTGCTGCCCGCCCGACAAAGCAACCGGGCGGCGCTCGGCCAGCTCATGCAGCTCCAGCAAACTGAGCAGCCCGGCCACGAGCTGGCGCGGGTGGGGCTGGCCGGTGGCAGCGAAGGCCAGGTTTTCGCGCACCGTCATATTCGGAAACAGCGCATAATCCTGAAATACAAAGCCCAGGGGCCGACGCTGCGGCGGTAGCCAGTGCTTGCGCTCGTGGCTGTACCACTCCTGGCCATCGACTTGCAGAAAGCCGCTGTCGGGCCGGCTGAGGCCTGCCAACAGGCGCAGCAGCGTCGTTTTGCCCGCCCCAGAGGGCCCACTAATGGCCAGCAGCTCGCCCGGAGCCAGGGTCAGGCGCACGTCGAGCGTGCGCGGGCCGGCAGCAGTATGCAAGGCTTTGGTGAGGTGAAAGTCAATCACGGGCAATCAGGCGAGGCGGCGGGCCGCATCTTTTTTGGTAAACCAGTACAGTGCTACCAGAATAACGAAAGCTACCGCCAGCAGCGTAAGCGCGTAGGCATTGGCCTGGGCGTAGTGCAGGCTCTGTACCTCGTCGTAGATGGCAATGGACGCCACGCGCGTACGGCCGGGCAGGCTCCCGCCTATCATCAGCACCACCCCAAACTCGCCCAGCGTGTGGGCAAAGGTGAGCACGACGCCGTTGAGCAGGGCGGGCTTCATATTGGGTAGCAGCACGCGCCACAGGGTAGTAAGCCGCGACTTACCGAGCGTATAGGCCGCCTCCGTGAGTGAGCCCGGCAGCTGCTGAAACCCCGCCTGCAAGGGCTGAACCATAAAGGGCAGGCTATATACTAAAGAGCCTATCAATATGCCGCCGAAGGTAAAATTCAAGCTCATGCCCAGCCGACCAATCAAAAAGCGACCCAGAGCCGTGCTGTCGCTGAACGCCAGCAGCAGGTAAAACCCGATAACGGTGGGCGGCAGCACCAGCGGCAAACTCACCACCGCCTCTACCAGCGGCCGCAGCCGGCTGCGCGAGCGGGCCAGCGCGTAGGCCAGCGGCAAGCCCACTACCAGCAGCAGCAGCGTGGTACACGCCGCCAGCGCCAGGGTTAGCCGCAGGGTTTGCCAGTAATCGAGGGGCATTTTAACTACTGATAGTTAGCTTATTAACAAAATTCCAGGCGCTATTATGAGCCTGGCGGCAGCCGGTAGCCTGCTATTAGTTACAGAATAAACCCGTACTTGTGCAATGCCTGCCGAGCTACGGGCGTAGCCATGAAGGCGGCAAAAGCGGTGGCCGTGGTATTGGTCCTGGCACGCTTCAACACCACATAGCGCTGCTGCAAGGGCGCATGAGCCGCCGTTGGAATAAGGTAAAACCGACCCGCCCGGCGCAGCTCGGGGCTAAGTGCCAGCGAGTAGGCCAGCAGGCCCACTTCGGCCGCGCCGGTAGCGGCGTACTGGGCCGTCTGGGCAATGTTTTCGCCCATTACCAGGCGCGATTTTACCTGGTTGTAGAGCTGGTAGTAACGCAGGGCTTCTTCGGCGCGCTGGCCATAGGGCGCGTGGGCGGGGTTGGCAATGGCAATGTGCCGCACCTGCGGGTCGAGCAGGGTATTCATGCCTTTGAGACTGGGGTTCAGCTTCTTGCTCCACAGCACCAGGCGGCCCTGCGCATAGAGCTGCGGTGCCCCCGCCGTAAGGCCCTGCTGCTGGAGGCGTAGCGGGTAGTCGCCATCGGCTGAGAAAAAAATATCGAACGGCGCGCCGTGGCTAAGCTGCTCGTAGAACTTCCCCGATGAGCCATAGACCACCGTTGCCGGACTGGCCGGATGCTGGCGGTTGAAAATCGTCACCAGCGAGTCGAGCACGTACTTGAGGTCGGCGGCGGCGGCGATGGTAATGGGCGCGGGGCCGGCCGGACCCAACGGGGCCGCCCGCGTAGGCAGCCAGCTGCTCAGCAGCAGAAACGCAAGCAGAATTCGGAACATAATAAGCAAGCAGAGCAACGGGATGCCACCGTTATATATGCAAAGATACAACCCTGCCTAACCCAAGGTTTTGAGCATGAAAAAGCCTGGCAGCGGGGCCGCCAGGCTTTTCTGCTGATGAGCCAGCAAAATGTTACCAGCGCAGATTCAGCGAAGCCAGGAAGTTTTGCCGGGCCTGCGGATAGAAATAGCTTTGGTAATACGCCTGCCCACCGTAGAGGTAGCCATAGGTGTAGCCGTTGTTGACGTAGGTAGCGCCCAGCACATTGTTGACCACCGCCGCCAGCTCAATTTCGCGAAAGCCTAGCGTTGCGGGGTGCCAGAGGTAGCGCAGGCGCACATCCTGCACGTAGTACTGCGGAATGCTGCGGCTGTCGGTGGCCGTGTTGTCGAGGTATTGGCGGCTGGCGTAGCGGGCCAGGGTAGCCAGGCGCAGGCCGGGCACCAGCTCATATTCCAGCGTGTAGGCAAAAGTGAGGCTGGGCGAGAAAGATATATCAGTTTGCTTATATTGCGTACCGTGCTCCACGGAATTCTCGTCGGTCAGGTAGTCGGTATAATTGTTGATTTTATTACGACTGACGGTAGCCGTGGGGCTGAAGGTGAGCCCTTTGGCCAGGCGGGCAGCAGCTTGCAGCTCAATACCGGTGCGGTACGAGTCGCGCACGTTGGTATGGATGGGGTTGCCCACATCGTCGAGGCGGCCCGAGAGCACGAGCTGGTCGCGGTACAGCATCAGGTAATAGTTAGCCGACCATTGAAAAGCGCCCGTGGTGTGGCGCAGGCCCACCTCCAGGTTGTGCAGCTTTTCGGCGGTGGGGCGGCGCTCGGCGGGGGTATCGGTATAGTCGGTGCGGGTGGGCTCGCGCTGCGCCAGGGCATACGAGGCATACGCGGCCACTCCATCCTTCACCTGATACGTAAGGCCCGCCTTCGGATTGAGAAAGTCGAAGTTGATGGTTTGCTGGCTTTTGCCGCCGTTGGGGCTGCCGTCGGGCGCAAACAGCTCGTAGCTGACGTGGCGGTACTGCACGTCGCCAAACGCCGACAGGTTGTCGCTGAGCGCCACCGTGGCACGGACGTAGGTATTCACATCCAGCTTGTGGGCGTTGGGCTCCGAGTAATAGGGCGTGCCGGTTTCGGGAATGTTGTTGCCGCGCTGTGCCCAGGTCAGCTCGTCGTAGTGCTGGCCCCGGTAGCCTACCACGGCGCCGCCCAGGGTAGCTTCGGAGAGCAAGCCGCCGGCAGCGGGCCGCAGCTGCAAGGCGTAAGTAGCGCCGTAAAGGTCGGTTTTGAGCCAGCGGCGGCGAATAACGTCGGTAGTAGTGAGCGTATCGAAGCCACCGGCCGCGCGCGGCTGGTACACCGGCCCTGAAATGCCGTACATGGCAAAGCTCTGGTTGGCCTTGTACTCCTCGTAGTAGCCACCGCCGCGCGTCCAGAAAGGCGTCACACTCAGGTTGAGCTTCGAAGTTAATTGCCTTGAAATCAGAAATTGATAATAGTCCTGCTGGTAGTTATCGGTCTGGTTTTTATAGGCGGGCTGGTGCTGGCCGGCGTCGGTGCCCGCCTCGTTGTAGCGGCGGTTTTTAGTCAGCAGCGAGTCGGCTAGGCCGTACCAGGCCTGGTAGGTCGTTTCATAGCCCGTGATAACGAGGGCGCGCAGCAGCGTTTTCTCATCCGAATAGGTACCGGCCAGGTACAGCGACTTCAGCCGCGACCAGCCCCGGTCGATGTAGCCGTCGCTTTGCACCCGCGAAGCCCGCGCATCGAGGGTAAAGTGGCCATTGAGAAGGCCGGTGCCGGCAGCCACCGTCGTTTTCCAGGTGCCAAACGAGCCGGCCGAGTTGTTGATTTCGGCGTAGGCTTTGGGCCGCAGGCCCAGGGTTTCCACGTTCAGGCTGGCCCCGAAGGCCCCCGCGCCGTTGGTACTGGGGCCGGCGCCGCGCTGCACCTGGATGCTCTGGATAGACGAAGCCAAATCGGGCAAGTCAACAAAGAATACGCCGTGGCTTTCGGCTTCATTCACCGGCACCCCGTTGAGTGTCACGTTGATGCGGGTACCATCAGTGCCCCGGATGCGCAGCGCCGTGTACCCCACGCCGGTGCCCGCGTCGGAAGTCGTCACTACGGAGGGCGTCTGGTCGAGCAGGTAAGACAGGTCCTGGCCAAAGTTGCGGGCTTGCAGCTGCTCGCGGCTTACATTCTGGTAAGTGGTAGCGGTGCGCTCATTGGCGCGGGTGGCCGTTACCACCGCCTCGGGGGTCAGGTTGCGGGCCGTGCGCAGAGCCAGGGGTGCCAGCTGCTGCGGCCCGGCCTGCCCTTGCAGGGCCTGGCTGATGGGTTCGAAGCCCACAAAGCGCACTTGCAGCGTGTGCGCCCCGGCCGGCACGGCCGGCAGCGTAAACGCGCCGCTGGCATCGGTAGTGGCGCCCAGGGTAGGCTGGTCGAGAAGCAGCACGGTGGCACCGGGCAGGGCAGCGCCCGTTTGGGCGTTGGTAAGGGTGCCGGACACGGGGCCTTGTGCCCACGCCGGCGCGGCCGCCAGCGCCAGCAGCGCTGCTCCCGCAGAGAGTATCGTTTTCAAACGGTAAAAAAGGGATAAGGTAGAACGCGCCCGGGCCCCAGGGGTCGGTGCACAGGCGGAAACGCTCGTGGATTGTTTTTTCCCGACGCCGGCATTACCCGGTTCCGGTTCAATGGGTGTAATCTCAGCCAGCCAGGATTTTCCTGGTCAGCACCCCTAAACATGCCGCAAAGATAGCGCCCTGCCAACGTTAAATGGGCATAGTACCGCCAGGTGTGACTGATTTGCTGGCTATCAGCTATCTTAGCATAGTGCGGCAGCCAGCAACGGAAGACGGCCTCTTTGCGTTGAGGCTAGGCAGCAATCGAACGGTTTTTCATGTCCTCGCTATCGGCCCTTTGTTATGCACCAGCTTTTGTGCGCCCTGTTTTTGCTGGCCGTTTTCACCATGTTTGTGGTGATGCCCAAGCGGCGTAGCATACCGCCGCCCCCACCGCCTTCTTCCGATGGCGACGACGGGGGCGGCGAGCCCCACGACCCCGGCCTGCCCGATATCGACCTGCCGCCCGGCATCTCGCGGCCCATCAACGACTGGGAGCCCGACTACAACCGGCGCCGGCCGGTGGAGGTATAGGGTGTCAGCTAATTACGAGGGCCAATATTAGCCTATTTCGATACTATAGCGGGCAACAAACGTCTGGCCGGGCACTACGGTCAGGATGCCTTCTTTGTCGCGCAGCTCCTGCGCGGGGCCGGCCAGACTAGCCACGCCCTGCCAGGGCTCAATGCAGACGAAGCCGGCTCCGGGGCCTTTGGTCCAGAGGCCGAGGTACGGAAAGCCGTCGAACTGCATGCGCACGAAGGGGCCGGTTTTATCGGCCTTCTGCAAGGTAAGGCGCGTAAAATCGAAGTGACTGAATACCAACGCATCGTCGGCAAATAAGTCGTAGCTCAGCGGCAAAAGTGCTGGCTGGGTGGCCACCGGAGCTGTTTCGCCGGTGCGCAGGCCGCCGCGCAGCAGCTGGCGGCGCAGCGCCACGGGGTGGTCGAAATGAAACGCATACTCGCTGAATTGCTCGCCCGCCTCGGGCCGCAGCGGGCAGCGAAACGCCGGGTGTGCCCCAATGCTAAATAGCAGCTCGTGCGGCGCTGCGGCGGGGTTGCGCACGCGCCACTCCACGGTAAGGAGGGTATCGCGCAGCTCGTAATGGACCCGCAGGTCAAACTCGAAGGGGAAAACGGCCCGGCTGCTTTCGCTGGCCATGAGCTGAAACGTGAGGCTGCCCGCCTCGTGCCTGATGAGCTGAAATTCCTGGTCGCGGGCAAAGCCATGCTGCGGTAGCTTATACAATTGGCCCTCATACAGATACGAGTCATTGGGCAGCTTGCCTACGATGGGAAACAGCAGCGGCGCGTGGCGCGCCCACTGCGCCGGGTCGGCGGGCCAGATGTAATCGCGGCCCGTAGCCAGGTGCACAAAGCTGGTAAGCTCGGCACCGTGGGTGGAAACTTCGACGCGGGCGGTGGCAGAGGTCAGGGTAGGCATGGGTAGAAAAATTAAGCTGAAGCTTACCGGAAAGCAGCTAGCCGCTATACGTGAGGGAGCCGGCTAGCGCTTTGCCAGCAGCGCGGCTACGGCTGTGGTAGCCTGCGCCAGGCGCTCGGCGGGCGGCCCGCTGATTTCGGCAAAGGGCCAGCCCCGGCTTTGCAGCTCGGCCAGGTACAGCCGGTAAAAGTGCCAGCGCTGGGCCGGGTCGGGATGCTCGCGCAGCGGGTCGGGCGTCCAGGGCAGGTCGGGGGCCAGCAGCAGCGTCAGGGCGTAGCGCGGCTTAGTCAGCTCGGCTAGTATCCAGGCCGGGCAGGCGCCAAAAGCATTTTCAGCCCATATTTTCAGCACCAGTAAATCGGTATCGCAAAAGAGCAGGCCGGTGGCCTGGGCCGCGGCCACGTCTTCGGCGGCCAGCTGGCTGTGGGCAATGGTTTCGAGGTCGGGCAGGGCGTAGCGGGCGCCGTTTTTTTCGAGGTACTCGCGGGCGTATTCCGGCACGAATACGCTGCCGTAGTGCGCGGCCAGCTGCGCCGCCAGCGTGCTCTTGCCCGCCGATTCGGGCCCGGTAAGCGAGACTTTTTTCAAGGAAGTAGTTGAAGCCAGGAATGAAACACGCTCCTTTTTCACCTCCTCGCCCCAGCCTGTCTGGGTCAGCTTTTCCTGCTTCATTCTACGCGCGCTCTTTTGGCATCCTTTTTCCACTCCCAGTAGCCATAAATAGCCAGCGCCAGATACAGCGCATACAGCAAGCTGGTCGGATACAAGTGCTTGGCCCACAGAATAGGGACGTAAACCATATCAACCAGTATCCAGAGCCACCAGTTTTCGAGGCGCTTGCGCATGAGCAGAAACTGCGCTACAATGCTCACGCCCGTGGTAAAGCTATCTAGGTACGGAAAGGCGGAGTCGGTGTGGTGGCGCAGGTAGTAGCCGAAGCCCGCCGTGTAGGCCACGGCAAAGGCGGCCGACAGCAGCCACTCGGCTGGCGTAGTGTGCGTGACGGCGAGCGGGGTTTTGTTGCGCCCGCCATACAGCCACTCGTACCAACCATAAGCGCTGAGCGCAATAAACAAACCCTGCAGGTTGCGGTCCGAATACAGCGCCGCGTGGTGGTAGATGGCCACGTAGAGCAGGCAGCTGACAATGGCAATTGGAAAATTCCAGAGCGACTCGCGAGCCGCCAGCCACACGCAGGCAAAGCCCGTGAGCACGGCCGCCCATTCGAGGCCGGTAGTGGCGCGCACGGCGGCCAGAATATCGGCGGGCAGGCTCGCAAAAGCAAAAAGCAGCATACAGTAAGGCAGAAAAGCCGCGCAAGGTAGCCGCAGCCCCAGGTACTTTTGCCCCATGCTACCCGACCTGACGCCCGCCGCCCTGCACGCCCGCCTTGCCGCCGGCGAGGATATTCAGCTTATCGACGTGCGCGAAGCACGGGAGTTCGACTACTGCCGCATCGCGGGCAGCGCGCTTATTCCGCTGGGCGAGATACCGCGCCGGGCGGCAGAAATCCGCCCCACGGGGCCGGTGGTGCTCATTTGCCACCACGGCGTGCGCTCGGCCCAGGCGCTGGGCTACTTGCAGCACCGCCTGGGCCGCGAAAATCTGCTTAACTTAAGAGGCGGTATCGATGCCTGGAGCCGCGAGGTCGATGCCGGCGTGCCGGTTTATTAAGCTTTAATATTAATAAAGTTTTATATTAAAAATGTCTACCCCTACCCTACCCGACCGCCTGGCTCTGCGTGAGCGCCCCGCCGGCCGGGCGCTGATGCACCAGGACTGGGGCGACCTGCTGTTTATGCACTGGCCCGTGCCGGCCGACGTTATCCAGCCCCACCTGCCTGAGCGCCTGCAGGTTGACACCTACGACGGGCACGCCTGGCTGGGCGTAGTGCCTTTTCGCATGTGGAACGTGCGCAGCCGAGTCACGCCGCCCGTGCCCGGCGTGCGGGAGTTTCTGGAGCTGAATGTGCGCACCTACGTGCACCTCAATGGCGTGCCGGGCGTGTGGTTTTTCTCGCTCGATGCCACCAATGCGCTGGCCGTGTGGGCGGCGCGCACTTTTTTTCACCTGCCCTACTTCCGGGCGCGGCTCACGCTGGAGCGGCCCGCAACCGAGCGCCTGCACTACACCGGCCACCGCGTGCACAACGGCGCCGCGCCGGCCCACTTCACCGCTACCTGGCAGCTGGGCGAGGCCCTGCCGCCGAGTGAACCCGGCTCGCTGGCCTTTTTCCTGACCGAGCGCTACTGCCTGTACGCGGCTGGCGGGCACGCCCCAAATTACGGCGACCGGCTTTACCGGGGCCGCATCGCGCATCAGCCCTGGCCGCTGCGGGCTGCCGAGCTGCTGCACTATGATTCATCGCTGGTTGAAAGCCACGCGCTGCCGACCCCGGCAGGCGCGCCTGTGCTGCACGCGGGCGGCCCGCTCAGCGTGGATTTGTGGCGCTTGCAGCGGGTGTAAGGTTAAATTTGAAATGCGGCAAGGAGCCTGACAAGGTAGTTGGCCCCCGTGCTGCATTCTTCCTTTTCATTGTTAGCTTAAAAGTTGATTTATCCCAATCTGCCCGTTGTAGCTGCCCTGCCCGAGCTGCTGGCGGCGCTCGAAACCAACTCCCGCGCCGTGCTCGAAGCGCCGCCCGGCGCCGGCAAAACAACGGTAGTACCCCTGGCGCTGCTGGCCGCGAGCTGGCGCCAGCCGGCCCAAAAAATTCTGGTGCTGGAGCCGCGCCAGCTGGCTACCCGCGCCGCCGCAGCCCGCCTGGCGCAGCTGCTGGGCGAGCCGGTGGGCCGCACCGTGGGCTACCGCGTGCGCCTCGACAGCAAAGTGAGCGCCGATACACGCATTGAGGTTATTACCGAAGGTATCCTGACGCGCATGCTGCAGGACGACCCGGCGCTGGAAGACGTGGCCTGTATCGTGTTTGATGAATATCACGAGCGCAGCCTGAACGCCGACCTGGGCCTGGCGCTGGCCCTCGACGCGCAGGCCGTGCTGCGGCCCGAGCTGCGCATCTTGCTCATGTCGGCCACGCTGGAGGCGCAGCGGCTGGGCCAGTGGCTGCCCGCACCCGTGGTATCGTCGGCGGGTTTTTTGTTTCCCGTCGAGACCCGGTACCTCGACCCGCGCCGCGCGGCCGCTTTACCCCACAAGCCCGGCGAGCGCCTGGCCGAGCTGGTGCCCAGCCAGGTGCGGGCCGCCCTGGCGGCGCACGAGGGCGACGTGCTGGTATTTCTGCCCGGCGTGGCTGACCTGCAACGCATAGAAAAAAGACTATATGACACCCTGCCGGCTGACACAACCCTGCACCTGCTGCACGGCGAGCTGCCGCTCGAAGCCCAGGATGCCGCCCTGCGGCCCGCGCCAGCTGGCCAGCGCAAGGTTATTCTGGCCACCAGCATCGCCGAAACCAGCCTTACCATTGAGGGTGTGCGGGTAGTGATTGACGGTGGCTATGCGCGGGTGCCGCGCTTTGCGCCGCGCACGGGCTTCACCTCGCTCGAAACCCTGCCCGTGGCCCGCGCCAGCGCCGACCAGCGCCGGGGCCGCGCCGGCCGCCTGGCGCCCGGCACCTGCTACCGCCTCTGGACCGAGGCCGAGCAGCACCTGCTACCAGCGCACCGCCCGCCCGAAATTCATAGCGCTGACCTTAGCGGCCTAATATTAGAGCTGGCCCTGTGGGGCACGCATGACCCGGCCAGCCTGCGCTGGCTCGATGTGCCGCCAGCGGCAGCCGCGGCCCAGGCCCGTGAGCTGCTGCTGCTGCTCGGGGCTTTGGAGAGCGTAGCTAAAGAAATTGAAAATGGCGTGTTAAAAGTTAACACCTCGGTCAAAATCCTGGCTCAGTCCTCGTCTTTTAACGCTTCACCGTTAACTTTTAACACCTCTTCAAATCCCACGGCCCACGGCCGCCAGCTGGCCAGGCTGGGACTGCCGCCGCGCCTCGGCCACCTTGTGGTGCGGGGCACTGAGCTGGGCTACGGCCCGGCGGCCGCTGCGCTGGCTGCCCTGCTGGCCGAGCGCGACCTGCTACGCTGGGCCACGCCCAACGACCCGCGCCCGCTGCCTCCCGACCTGCGCCTGCGCCTCGAAGCATTTGCCAGCGGCCGGCCACCACTGCCCGGCCTGGCCCTGCACCATGCTACCTTGCAGCGCGTGCGCGATGTAGCCCGCCACCTGCAAAGCCGGCTGGGGGTCAAAAATACCTTGGCGCCCACCTCTTTTGCTTCGGCACCCCTCGGGCTACTCACGGCCCTGGCCTATCCCGACCGGCTGGCGCAGCGCGAAGGGGCCGACCGCCTGCGTCTCGTAACGGGCCAGCGCGTAAGTCTGCGCACCGAGGAGGTAGACCCGCAAGCCGAATTTTTTGCCGTGGCTTTCCTGGCGGGCACCGCTACTGCCCCCCGCGCCACGCTGGCCGCGCCACTCGATAAGGAAGAGCTGGAAACCGCTTTTGGCGAGCAAATCGCCACCACGGAGGAAGTACGCTTCGACCCCGCCAGCCAGCGCGTGACGGGCCGGCGCGTGCGCCGGCTGGGCGCCCTGCTGCTGGCCGAAAGTATCATTGGCCAGCCCAACGCCGCACTGGTAGCGCAAGCCTTGCTGAGCTATTTGCAGGAGGCAGGCCTCGAAAAGCTGAGTTGGACGCCCGCCGCGCGCCAGCTGCAGCAGCGACTGGAGTTTTTGCGCTGGCATTTCCCGGCGGCCACGCCCGATGCCTGGCCGGCATTCGACGAGGAAGCGCTGCGGGCCGATTTGCCCGCCTGGCTGGGCCCTCACCTCAACGGCCTCAGGAGCCTCGACCAGGTACAGCGCCTCGACCTCACTGAGCCGCTGCTGGCACGGTTGCCCGGCGGCTGGGCCCAGCGCCAGCAGCTGGACCGCCTCGCGCCCGCCACCCTGGAAGTACCCAGTGGTTCGCATGTTACCCTCGACTATGCCGACCCCGCCGCGCCGGTGCTCGCCGTGAAGCTACAGGAGCTGTTTGGCCTCACCGAAACGCCTGCCGTAGCCGCCGGCAAGGTGCCGCTCTTACTGCATCTGCTATCGCCGGGTGGGCGGCCGGCACAGGTAACCCGCGATTTGCGCAGCTTCTGGGAGAAAGGCTATTTTGAGGTACGCAAAGACCTGAAAGGCCGCTACCCCCGGCACCCATGGCCCGATGAGCCCATGAAGCACATTCCTACCAGGCTTACCAAAAAGCGGCTCGGAACGTCCTAGATTCTGCTTGGCTGGCACAAGAAGTTCAAGCGGCAGCACAAAAAAAGTTGTGTCAGCACAAATAAACCGAGTTTGCAAATCAAGCTATCCGTCAATTCTGAGCTTGTGAAGCGGTTTGGGTAGTCAAAAAACGTTTGTCAGGCAGGTCCGCCAAACAAACGCCCCCCTTTGCGCGTCTTTATCGCCTTCGTTTACAAGTTTTTTACTTTTGCATTCCATGACCAAGCATTGGTTTATTACCGGTGTCAGCACCGGCTTTGGCAAGCACCTGGCCGAGTTGGCGCTCGCCAAAGGCGACAAGGTAGCGGCCACCTTCCGCCAGCGGGCGCAGGCCGACGAGTTTACCCGCAAAGCTGGCCCCAACGGCATTGGCCTGGTAGCCGATGTGGCCGACGAGGCGGCCGTGAAGCAGGCCGTAGCTGCTGCCATTGAGGCGCTCGGGCATCTCGACGTAGTCGTTAACAACGCCGGCTACGGCTCGATGGGGCCCATTGAAGAAGTGCCTGATGCCGAAGTGCAGCGGCAGTTCGACATCAACGTATTTGGTCCGTTGCGGGTGCTGCGGGCGGTGTTGCCCCACCTGCGCCAGCGCAAAAGCGGCCATATCCTCAACATCACCAGTATTGGCGGGCTGCGGGCTTTTCCTGGAGTGGGCATTTATAACGGCTCCAAGTTTGCGCTCGAGGGTATCGGGGAAAGCCTCGCGGCTCAGGTGGGGCCGTTGGGCATCCATGTCACCAATGTGGAGCCCAGTGGCTTCCGCACCGACTGGGCCGGGCGCTCGGCCACTTATACCGAGCCGGCCATTGCCGATTACCGGGCCACGGCCGGCCAGAACATGGCCAATATTCAGAGTTACAGCGGCCAGCAGCCCGGCGACCCCGAGCGCGCTGCCCAGGCCATGTTTGACCTCGTGCGCCTGGAAAACCCGCCGCTGCATCTGCCCCTTGGCAAAGCCGCCGTAAAGGGTGCCCTGGATAAGTTTACAACCATTAAGGCAGAAATTGAGCAGTACGCCCACATTGGCAACGGGGCCGATTTTCCGAGCTAGCCAGCTTTTCGCTGCTAGCTAAAAACGTCATGCCGAGCTTTTCGGAGCGTCTCTACCTCATCGGTGCACGGTGGGGCAGCGATACTTCGGCAAGCTCGGCATGACGTGCTTTTGGGAAGTCCTGCGCCTACTCAGCCTTATCTTCACCCCATGCCCAGTTTGCCTCCGCCCGCTGCCAACGACTTCGAAGCCCAGAGCTGGCAGCAGCTGCAAGACCTGCTTTTTCACGAAACCTGGGATGCCCGCCTGGGGCGCTACCGCTCGCCTTTCGTGTATCGGGGTATGCGCAGCTTTGGCTATACCCTCAGCACCAGTTTGCAGCGCCTGGGTGGCAACTATCACCTATTGGAGCATCACCTGCTGCGCAACTTTCGCAAGTATGCCCGCGACACCACTACCCCACCCAGCGCCACGGTCTGGGACTGGCTGGCCCTGGCTCAACACCACGGCCTGCCCACCCGCCTGCTTGACTGGACCTACTCGCCCTACGTGGCCCTGCACTTTGCTACCGACGACCTGAATGCCTACCACCAGGACGGCATACTATGGGCCCTGAACTACGTAAAAGCAGCCGAGCACCTGCCCCCAGCCCTGCGCGACGCGCTGGCCAGCGAGGGCTCCAATGTATTTACTTCCGAGCTGCTGGCCCCCGTCGTGCCCGACCTGCACGCGCTGGCCGGCCTGAAGGCCAAACCTTTTGTGCTGTTTCTGGAGCCCCCCTCCCTCGATGCCCGCATCGTGCATCAGTACGCCCTGTTTGCCCTCATGAATACGCCCGAAGCCGCCCTGCATGAGTGGCTGGCGCAGCGCCCCGAGCTGTATTTCCGCATCCGCATTCCGGCCCGCCTGAAATGGGAAATACGCGATAAATTAGACCAGGCTAATATTACTGAGCGCGTATTAATGCCCGGCCTGGGCGGCCTGAGTCGCTGGCTGCATCGTCATTACTCAGCGGCCCAGGGCCGCCCGGCTACTGCCGATGGAGCCGAGCTACCCGGCTAGTAGGGCAGTTCAATAGCTATAGCGTGCAATTCAGCGAGAATTTTTGCTTACTCAGCGACTTTACTAGGTAATATCTAGCAAGTAAGTAGTAATTTTGTATTGTAAACGATGAAGAAACGCGATTCTTATCCACGTATCTCCAAAGTTTTATTCCCTTAACAGTCTCTGCGGCGGCACCTTGTTCCGCGCTCCGGCTGCTCTTATCGTTTCGGTCATGCCGAAACAACAGCTTGGTTTTCTTGTGGAAAAGGAACCTGTTGGAAAGGCTCGTCCCGATTGGGGCGAGTCTTTTTTGTTTTTGTGCGGCTGTTTCCTGGCTTGGGCTGTTAGTAGCCGCGCCGCCCATCATGGTAATAGCCGCGGTCATGGTCGTGGTAGCCGCGCCGGCCTCTTTCCTGGATAATGCAGGAGCTCAGCGCCATACTGCAAAGCACTGCCAGCGGCAAAGCGTAGCGAGCGAAGGAGGTTGCCATAGCAAAACTGACTTTAACGTTATCTGGTAATGGGTTTTCCTACCTACAACGGCCATCTCCCTGGCAGGGTTGGGGTGGCAAAGTGCAACCGACCATAGGCCGGGCCCGCATCTGCGCTGTATATTTGTCTGGCAATACGGTTTTCTGCCCAAACCCCCTGTTGCTATGGCCGACCACGCCACCCCCAAAATCGCCTTCGAGGCCCTGACCTACGACGACGTACTGCTCCTGCCCGCCTACTCGGAGGTACTACCCCGCGACTGCGACCCCGGTACCCAGCTTACCCCGCGCATCCGGCTGCACCTGCCCCTCATCTCGGCCGCGATGGATACCGTGACGGAAGCCGACATGGCGATTGCGCTGGCGCAGGCTGGCGGCCTCGGTATCATCCACAAGAATATGAGCATCGGCAAGCAAGCCGAGCAGGTACGGCGCGTGAAGCGCAGCGAGTCGGCCCTTATCCAGGACCCGTTTACGCTGCCGCCCACCGCCTCGCTGGCTGATGCCCGCAAGCTGATGCGCCAGCACAACATCGGGGGCATTCCGGTGGTGGAGGCCAATCGCCGCCTGGTGGGCATTCTTACCAGCCGCGACCTGCGCTTTGAAAAGGATTTTAGCGCGCCCGTTACAACCGTAATGGTGCCGCTCGACCGCCTCGTGACAGCCCCCGCCGGCATCGACCAGGCCGCTGCCGAGGATATGCTGCAAGACCGGAAGGTAGATAAGCTGCCTTTGGTAGATGCTGAAGGCCGCCTCACGGGCCTTATGACCTACAAGGATATCCGAAAGCGCCGCCGCTCGCCGCAGGCCAGCAAAGATGGCCTGGGCCGCCTGCGCGTGGGCGCTGCCGTGGGCGTCACGGCCGACCTCTTGCAGCGCACGGCCGCGCTGGTTGAAGCCGGAGTTGACCTCATCAGCATCGACACGGCCCACGGCCACAGCAAAGGCGTGCTCGACGCCGTGCGCCTGCTTAAGCAAACATACCCAACCCTCGATATAATGGCCGGCAACGTGGCTACCGCCGCCGGGGCTCGCGCCCTGGCCGAGGCTGGTGCCGAGGTAGTTAAGGTTGGGGTAGGTCCTGGCTCTATCTGCACCACGCGCATTATCGCCGGCATCGGCGTACCCCAGCTTTCGGCAGTGCTCGAAGCCGCCCGCGGCGTCGAGGGCACCGGGGCTACCATCGTAGCCGACGGCGGCATCAAGTTTTCGGGCGATATCGTGAAGGCACTGGCTGGCGGAGCGGCCGCCGTTATGGTGGGCTCGCTGCTGGCCGGCACCGAAGAGTCGCCGGGCGAGCTGATTATCTACGAAGGCCGCAAATACAAAAGCTACCGCGGCATGGGCTCGGTCGAGGCAATGGAAGATGGCTCCAAGGACCGCTACTTTCAGGATGCTGAAGACGATGTAAAGAAGCTCGTGCCGGAAGGCATTGTGGGGCGGGTTCCCTTCAAAGGCAGTGTAAGCGAAGTGCTGTACCAGCTGGCCGGGGGCCTGCGCGCCGGCATGGGCTACGTGGGCGCCCCCGACCTGCCTACGCTGCAAGCCGCGCAGTTTGTGCGTATCACCGGGGCGGGCCTGCGCGAAAGCCATCCGCACGATGTGCAGATTACCCGCGAGGCCCCCAATTACTCGAGTCGCTAAGGCTACTACTCCTGGCTGTTGGTTTTTAGTGGCTCTTGGCCAGCTTTGCAGCGAAATGGCCCGGCTACGAAAAACCAACCGCTAGGAACTAGTCCGCTCATTCGTAGTTTTGCGCCTTGTCTTTTTTTCGGCCGGGTAGTAGAGCGTTGTATGCAGGAGGCGGCCGCGCTCTGTTTTTGCCCCCTCTTCTATGCCCAAATTTCGCAGTTCGGTCTGGCTTATAGTAGTAGCAGCCTTATGCTGGCTGCTATTGCTGCTCGGCACGCTCAGCCAGGGCCGCACGGTATTGGGGCTGCCGCCAGACTGGCCGCGCTGGCTGCTTTTACTGGCGCAGGGCGGCTTTGCGGCCAGCGTGTTTCTTTACACCCGACTCCAGCCCGACCCCCTGAGCGGGCACGGCTTCCTGGCGCTGCTGCTCCGCCTGTTTTGGCGGGGCCTCATACTTACGGGGCTGCTTGTTGGCGTACAGGCCTTTGTGCGGCTGGCAGCTGACCACTCCTTGCCGCTTCCCGGCGACATTACGGCCAGTGTCGGCTATACTATCAGCCTGGCACTTTTTATTATTCTGCTGGCGCGCACGCTCTACATCTGGCGCTCGCTGGTCAACTTTCGCGGCAGCCCCCGGCTACAGCGCGAATGGACGGCTTTTGAGGTTATCCTGGGCATTACGCTGCTATTTCAGCTCTTTGTGTGGCATACTCCCGACTATGTCCGGGTGGCCGTTATCACGGGCCTGGGCCTCTTTGGGGTATACCTGAGTGGGCACCAGCGCTGGGTTGCTTACCTCAGCCAGGGCCAGAAGCTGCAGGCTATTATGCTGCAGCTGGGCGTGTTAGGCTTTCTGACGCTCTTTCTGTTCTACCTGCGCAATGCCCAGACCGACCCCGCGCTGCTGACTCCGCCCACGCAGCAGGCCTTCCTGGCGCTTACTTCTTTCTTCGCCGTTTTTTACGCCGTGGCCGGCTTGCTGGTCACGCTTTTCAACCTGCCCATTGCCGACGTCTATGAGCAGCGACGGGCCGAAATCCTGAGCCTGCAGCAGCTGAGCCAGATTATCCAGCGCGGCCAGACGGCCGCCGAAATATACCAGGCCCTCTTTACCTCGGCAGTGCAAACCATCCGGGCCGACGCCGCCTGGCTCGATGCGCCGGCTCAGCCCATCGACACAACCGGCCCGGCCCCCGCTGCGCCTACGCATGAGCTGCTCCCAGCCGACCTGGCAGCGCTGCGCCCTCAGTTGGCGGCACTGGTGGAGGCCGGGCAAGCCGAGATTATCGACAACGACCTGCTGCGCTCGCAGCGCCTCGTGGGCCTGAGCCAGAAATATGGCTCCGCCGCTATATTACCCCTGCGTAGCACCACGCACGACTACGGCCACCTGCTGCTGCTGAAAAAAAACCAGGCTGGCTTCGAGCCCGAAGACCTGAGTATTCTGCACACGTTTACGACCCAGACCGTCCTGAGCCTCGAAAACTTGCAGCTGGCTCAGGAAGCCCGCATCAGCCAGCGGGCTCAGGATGAGCTGCGCATTGCCGCGCTGGTGCAGGAGCGCCTCATCCCCAAGCACCTGCCCACCGACAACTGGTTTGAAATCAGCACCTATGCGCAGGCAGCCAAGGAGGTAGGCGGCGATTTTTACGACTTTCTGCACTTGCCGGGCCAGCGCCTGGCGGTACTTATCGGCGATGTATCGGGCAAGGGCGTAACGGCGGCCTTTCACACGGCCCAGATGAAAGGCATCTTCCACGCCCTTATGCAGCCTAATCCGCTGGCTAAGAAAGACCGCGAGCGCTACCCCGACCCGCATCGCTTTATGGTGCTGGCCAATGAGGCGCTCACGCACTGCCTGGAGCGCTCGTCATTTATCACGGCCTCGTTTTACCTCATCGATTACGAAGCCGGCGGCTTTAGCTTTGCCCGCGCCGGGCACTGCCACACGCTTTATTATCACTCTATCAAGGAGGAGGTAAGCTATTTCCGCAGCGAAGGCCTGGGCCTGGGCATTTTGCGCGATGCCAGCTATGGCCGCCACGTCAAAAACCAGTTCTGGGATTACAACCCCGGTGATGTAATGGTGATTTATACCGATGGCATTCCCGAAGCCCGCAATGCCGACGGCGACGAGTATGGCGAAGAGCGTCTGGCTCAGATGCTGGGCCAGTGCTTTTACCAGTCGGCCGAAGAAATAAACCAGTACATTCGCGAAGATGTGCAGGAGTTCAGCAAAGGCCTGCCCCTGCACGACGACCAGACCCTGCTCGTCATTAAGTTCAAGTCAGCCCAACCCCAACCCTAGCCCCCGCGTATGGGGCCTATTATGAAAGTAACTGCTCAACCCGCTGACACTACCCTTACGCTTATCCTCGACGGGGAGCTGGATGCCTCCTCCGCCGTGATACTCGACACTGAGCTCAACAAGCCTGAGCTGCTTAATTACAAAAGAGTACTGATTGACTGCCACCGACTTAGCTACATATCATCGGCTGGCCTTGGCGTATTTATCTCCCACTTGCAGCGCCTGCAGGATTCCAACGTCAAGCTGGTATTCTATAATATGCAGGAAAAGGTATTTAACGTATTCGAGATTCTGGGCCTCGATTCCTTAATGACTATCGTACCCACCGAAAAAGAGGCGCAGGCTGCTTAATCAGTAGCTTACCCGCAGCTGACCAACACTGAACAAACTATTTACTACTTGTAGCTTCTCTGTTCTTCTGCTGCCCTGTTTTCCGCCTTCGCCATGCAAGACCGCATCCGCATTAGTTGTTCGCGCCAGAACCTGCAGCAGGTGCGTGACTTCGTGCGCAGCTTTTTGCTGAGCGCTCATCGTAAAGAGATTACCGTCAACCAGGTAGTGTTGGCAGTAGATGAGGTGATGGCCAACTTTATCATCCATGCTAATGGCGAAGATGCCAGTCAGTTTCTGGATTTGCTGCTGGTTCTTACTGACCGACAGCTTGATATCGAGATTGAAGACCACGGCAGCACGCTGTTTCTGCCTCCGGGCAAGGTAGCCACGCCCGACTTGCGCGCCTACATTCAGCAGGGTCGCAAGGGTGGCATGGGCATGGCCCTGGTATCGCGCATCATGGACCGGGTAGAGTTCTTTGAGCGCAACTCGCATACCGTTTGCCACCTAAGCAAAGAGATTATCTGACTCACAGACTTTTCCAGCTGTGATTTCCGCAACGGGTAAGTCGCCTTAAGGGTGGCTTACCCGTTGGTATTTTCAGGCAAAACCAGGCCCGCGGCAATCGCTTCGGACGCGCCTGGCTATCAGCATCAGCAGAGCGCCAACCCGCGCCCGCGCATAAGCCGGCAATTTCTTCGTAAAATTGCACCAGTATTGTGCCCGGCATGTTGCCATTTGCCTTTTAATGTGCGTTCAGGCCGGTTCTCTTCATTTTATCTATGCATTCACGCCTCCCGTTGGCCGGTGCCGCTGCCGCCACGCTGCTTCAGCTGGCTGCCTGCCAGGCCAGCAAGCCTACTACCGCCACCAACCCGGCCAGCCAGGCCGTGGCTCAGCCAGTAGCTACCGGCCCCGCCATCGAAACGCTGGGCACTTACCCGGTACCCAGCCGTGAGTTTGCTTACGTTTACAAGAAAAACAACAGCACCGCTGCCGACTACGGCACTCGCTCGAGCGTAACCGACTATCTCACGCTTTATACCAACTTCCGGCTTAAAGTGCTGGATGCTGAAAAGCAGGGCCTCGACACCACGCAGGCATTCCGGCGCGAGCTTGATGGCTACAAGCAGCAGCTGGCGCTGCCCTACCTCACTGAGAAGGGCGTGACCGACCAGCTGGTGCGCGAAGCCTACGACCGCATGGGCCAGGAAATAAATGCCTCGCACATTCTGGTGCGGGTAGCGCCTGATGCGTCGCCGGCCGATACGCTGGCCGCTTATCAGAAAATACAGGCCCTGCGTCAGCGCGTTACGAGCGGCGAAGACTTTGGCCTCGTGGCCAGCGCCAGCAGCGAAGACCCCTCGGCCAAGGAGAATGCCGGCAAGCTCGGCTACTTCACGGCCATGCAGATGGTGTACCCGTTTGAGTCGGCCGCTTACCGCACGCCGGTGGGGCAGGTAAGCCAGCCCATTCGCACGCGCTTCGGCTACCATATTATTAAGGTAAACGATAAGCGCACCGCGCAGGGCGAAATTAAGGTAGCTCATCTGATGGTGCGCGTAACGCCCCAGGCCCCTAAAGCCGACTCGGCGGCGGCCCACAAAAAAATCAATGAGCTGTATGCCCGTCTGCGCAAGGGCGAGAACTGGAACAAGCTTGTGGCGCAGTTTTCGGAAGATGCCGGCTCGGCCCCCAACGGCGGCGAGCTGCCGCCCTTCGGCACCGGCCGCATGATTCCGTCGTTTGAGGAGGTAGCTTTTAAGCTGCAAAAGCCCGGCGACATCTCGGCTCCGGTTCAAACGCCCTACGGCTGGCACATTATCAAGCTCATCGAAAAGCAGCCGCTGGCTGCCTTCGCCACCATGGAGCCGACGCTGAAAAGCAAGGTGGCCAAAGACTCGCGCTCGGAGCTTAACCACGCGGCTTTTCTCAAGCGCATTCGCCAGGAAGACCAGTTTGTGGAGATTCCGGCGGCCAAGACGCTGGCTTTTGCGCAGGCCGATACCGCGCTGGTGCATGGCCGCTACAAGTTTAACGCCGCTACCATGACGGCCAGCGGAGCCAAGGCCTCCAAGCAGACGACCAAAGCCGGTGGCGACAAGCTGCCGCTCTTTACTATTAAAGGCCAGCCTTACACCGTAGCCAGCTTCCTGGCTTACGTGCAGCAGAACCAGCGCCCGCGCCCCACGGCCGAGCCGGCTTTTGTAATGCAGCAGCTCTACGACCAGTACGTAGACCAGAGCCTGACCGAGTTTGAGAAAAACAGCCTGCCCGCCAAGTATGAGGACTACCGCATGCTCGTGCAGGAATACCGCGACGGCATTCTGCTCTTCCAGCTGATGGACACCAAAGTCTGGAGCAAAGCGATTGAGGACACGGCCGGCCTGAAGAAATTCTTTTTGGCCAACCAGGCCAACTATCAGTTTGGGCAGCGCGTGCAGGGTACCGTTATTTCGGCTGCCACGCCGCAGCTGCTGGCCAGGGCGCAGCGCGAGCTGCCAGCCGGCCGCTACGCCATTGCGGGCAAAGCCGGCTCGGCGCTGGTGCACTTTAAGGCCGGCACGGCCACGCCCGCGGGCAGTGGCGGCTCGGCCGTGCTCGACGAGGCAGCCCGGCGAATGAGCCAGGATACGGCTCTTTTTGTGACGGTAGCCGGCCACATCCGCAAGGGCGAGAGCCCGGCGCTGGCTCATCAGCGCGCTTCTGCCGCTATCGACTACCTGGCCAAGACCGGCAAGATTGCCCGCCGCCGACTGGGGGCCGCCCCTACTCGCACGGCGGTCACTGCCGATGGTGATACCCGACTGGAATTCTTCAGCACCGCTACCAGCGCCCTCGAAGCCAACCTCAACCAGCAGAACCCGCTGGCCGTGCAGATTCAGCAGCGTATCTTTCAGAAGGGCGAAAATAAGGTGATGGATGAGTACCTGACCCGCCCGGCGGGCACCTACACTACCCAGCGCGACGGCCGCTACTACGCCATAGTGGTAAAAAAGAGCCTGCCCGCCGGCCCCAAAGCCCTGAGCGATGCCCGGGGCCAGGCCACCAGCGACTACCAGAACTACCTGGAGAAGCAGTGGATTGAGCAGCTGCGCCAGCAGTATCCCGTAAAAGTTAACGAGCAGGAAGTAAATAAGCTGGTCACCAAATAGCGTCCGGCGGCCGGCCTCGCTGCGGCGAGTGATTCCCATTTATACGCAGCTTGCAGGAACCAGAAACGCTAAAAACCTTTTATGTTAGCGCGGCACAGGCGGCAACCTCTGGCCCGCCTCGTGACTCCCTATCTTATGCAACGTATCCTTCGGCGCCTATCCGCCTACTCCTTATTCGCCCTAGCGGCCCTGCTGGCCCTGCCCCATACCTGCTACGCGCAGCTGGGTATCAGCCGCCCCCGGGGCCAGCAGATACTCGATGGCATCGTGGTAAAGGTTGATAACCAGATTATTCTTCGCTCCGAAGTAGAAGGCATTGTGGCCCAGGAGCAGGCCCGTGCCCAGGGCAAGCCCCTGCCGCCCGACCTGCGCTGCAAAATTCTGCAGAGCCTGGTGCTGAGCAAGCTGATGCTGGCCCGGGCCGATATCGACTCCGTAACCGTGACCGATGCGCGGGTCAACAGTGAGCTCGACCGCCGCATGAACTACTTCGTGCAGCAGGTAGGCTCCGAAAAGAAGCTGGAGGAGATGTACAACAAGCCGGTGCGAGTTCTCAAGGAAGACCTGCGACCCCAGGTGCGCGACCAGCTGGTGCAGCAGGAAATGCAGGACAAGATTTCGGGTAAAGTAGCCATCACCCCCCGCGAAGTAAAAGAATACTTCGACAAGGTGCCCAAAGACAGCGTTCCCTATTTCTCAACCGAGGTAGAAGTCGGGCAGATTGTGATTCCGGCGCAGGTAAACGACAAGGCCAAGCAGGAAGCCATTGCCCAGCTCAACGACCTGCGCGGTCGCGTACTGGCGGGCGAGAGCTTCGAGGAATTAGCGAAAAAGTATTCGCAGGACCCTGGCTCGGCCGCTCAGGGCGGTTACCTGGGGTTCTTTAAAAAAGGAGAGCTGGTGCCCGAGTATGAGGCCGCGTCGCGCAAGCTGGAGCCCGGTCAGCTATCGCCGGTGGTGGAGTCGCAGTTCGGCTTTCACCTCATTCAATTTATCGAGCGCAAGGGCGACTCCTATTCAACTCGCCATATATTGCTGAAGCCAGCTGCCGGCGCCGCCGATGCCAGTGTGGCCGCGACCAAGCTGACCCGTATCCGCAATCAGATTCTGAAGGACAGTATTTCTTTTGCCAAAGCAGCGAAGGATTTCAGCACCGATAAGATAACCGCTGCCAACGGCGGGCTGCTGGCCAACCGGGCCGATGGCGGCTCGAAGCTGCCCCTCGATAAGCTCGACCCAGCCGTTTTCTTTATTATCGATACTATGAAGGTGGGCCACATTACGCCCCCGCTGCCCTACCGTACCGACGACGGCAAGGAAGCCATGCGCATTCTTTATCTGAAGAGCAACACGCCCCCTCACCAGGCCAACCTGCTCGACGACTACCAGAAGATTTCGCAGGCGGCCCTCACCCAGAAGAAAAACAAGGCACTGGATGAGTGGTACGAAAAGAACCGCAACACCGTATACCTGGAAGTTGCGCCCGAATATGCCGAGTGCAAAGTACTGACTGCCAGCACCGACCAGTAAAAGCGGATAGAAAGTTGGCTAAAAAAGAACGTCATCTCAGCTGGCGTCCGCTTGTCGAAGCAGCTTGCCCGTGCCACCTGGGTCATTACGCCAACGATGCGAGCACGATGCTTCGGCAAGTTGGGCAGGACGTTCTTTTAGTGTATTATTAGCTTGATAATGGCTCAATTTCAAAACGATAAAGAAGCGGCCGACTCCCTGAAGCAGGCGTATCAGCAGCTGCGGCAGGAAATCGGCAAGGTCATCGTGGGGCAGGACGACGTGGTGCGGCTCGTGCTCACGGCCGTGTTTGCCCAGGGACATTGCCTGCTGGTGGGCGTGCCGGGGCTGGCCAAAACGCTGCTTATCCAGACTATTGCCGACTCGCTCGACCTCTCCTTCAACCGCATTCAGTTTACGCCCGATTTGATGCCCTCCGACATCGTGGGCTCGGAAACTCTGACGCAGCAGCGCGAGTTTCAGTTTGTGAAGGGACCGATTTTTGCCAACATCATCCTGGCCGACGAGATAAACCGGACGCCGCCCAAAACCCAGGCCGCCCTGCTCGAAAGCATGCAGGAGTACGCCGTTACGGTGGCCGGGCAGCGCTACCCGCTGGCGCGGCCATTCTTCGTGCTGGCCACCCAGAATCCGATTGAGCAGGAAGGCACGTATCCCCTTCCCGAAGCGCAGCTCGACCGCTTTATGTTCAACATCGAGCTAGGCTACCCGAGCTACGAGGAGGAGCTGAACATTGTCAAGAACACTACCTCCGACCGCAAGCCGACGGTGAGCAGAATATTACACTCCGACGATATTCAGGCTTACCAGGCGCTGGTGCGCCGCGTGCCGGTGGCCGACAACGTGGTAGAATACGCTGTAGGGCTGGTGCACAAAACGCGCCCCAATATGCCGCGCACTGCCCCGCGTGCCCAGCAGCTGCTGGAATGGGGCGCCGGCCCGCGGGCCAGTCAGTACCTTATTGTGGCTGCCAAGTGCAACGCCCTGCTCACCGGCAAATACTCGCCCGATATTGAAGACGTGCGCGCCGTAGCTTTGCCTATCCTGCGCCACCGCCTCGTGCGCAACTTCAAAGCCGAAGCCGAAGGCACCACGGTAGAGCAGATTATCAAAGAACTACTTTAAATCATTTAACACTTATCATTTAACATTTAACAGCTTGGCACTCACTGGATTTTATCCTTTGCGTATTGAATGTTGAATGGCAAATGGTAAATGAACTCATGGAAGCCCAAGCGTACTATCAGCAATTTGAGCGCAACGTGCGCATTATTCTCGATGCGCTGGCCGCCGGCCTCGACCTGCGCACCACCGCCCTCGAAACCAGCCTGCCGCTGGAGGTATATGTGCTGTGCGAAGTGCTGAACCAGGGCGCCGGCGAGCATTTTACCCTCACGGCCACCGGAGTGGCGCGGCTGGCCGAGTTTCAGCAGCAGTTTATGCGCCACGAAGACCAGACGCTGGCCGCCATGCAGCGCGTGCTCGCCGATAAGCAGTCGGTCATGCGTACGCCTGAAGGCCGCGTATTTACGAAAGAAATGCTGATTCGCCGCCTGGAGTTCTTCAACGAAGCGGCCCGGCAGGTAAACGTGATGCGTACCCAGCAAGCGCTGGGCAGCCCCCGGCAGTATACGGTCTGAGTGGTGGCTTCGCCCGCTTTATAGCCCAACGAAAAAGGCCGCCTGCTCAGGCGGCCTTTTTCGTTGGGCTATAAAGCGGGCATTACAGTGCGGTAGTACCCGATTTATAAAATCGGTTTTCAAACAATAGCTAAAAAAGCAGCTTGTTTTTGCTGGTGAGGTTGCAGCGTCAGGCAGGGTTATTGTTTGCTCTGCGGGCTGCTCTTCTTACCCAATACAGTGCTCGAAACTGCCCGCCTTTTGTTACGCCCCTATGAGCCCGCCGACGCGCCGGCTTTTTACACGGTGCTCGACCAGAGCCGGGGGCGCCTGCGGGCTTCGTTTCCCGACCGCTTGCGTGCGGTACCTACCTTGGCCGCCGCCCACATTCAGCTCGCCACCTTTGCCCACGACTGGCGCACCGGCCGCTTTTACGTAATGGGCATCTGGCACCGCGAAACCCACGAGTACCTGGGCGATATCTGCCTGATGCCCCAGCGAAACGGGCAAGCCGAAATCGGCTATTACCTGGCCGCCGAAGCTGAAGGCCACGGCTACGCCCGCGAAGCGCTGGCTGCGGTCTGCGCCTTTGGCTTCGAGGCCCCGGTGGCCGCCGAGCGGCTGCTTATTCGCTGCTTTGCCGACAACCTGCGGGCGCAGGCCGTAGCCCGCCACCTGGGCTTTAGCTTGCAGCAACCCGAGCAGCCCGAAGCGCCCCGCTGGCTCCGGCTCAGCTTCTGGGACAGCCAGCTGCCTCAAGCCGACATTCTGCACTTCGTCCGAACGCGCGATGCCGGCAGCTAAACCCCGGCTGTCGCTCTTTTTAGCCAGGTTTTAAATATATTAAATATACTATATTTACTGCCCGACGCGCACTCGCCTGCCCACATTGCTCAGCAGCCATTCCTGCCGAAAGTTGAGGTAAACGCCGAAAGAAAAATCGAGCAGGCTGCGGTTGAAGTCGTATACCGGCTCGACGCGTACCGTCAGGGCCGCCGCGTCGGAGATGCGGAAGTCGCGCAGCAGGCGCACGAGCAGCAGGCGACGGTCGGCCTCGCTATAGCCGGGGGTACCGTAGCGCGAGGCCACCGACTGGTAGTACGTGCCACCGAAGGGTGCGTAAAACTGATGCCCCTGCCAATAGCTCAGCATGAGGTCAACGTAGCGGGTTTCGAGCGTGCTATTGAGATACAGCGCGTTGCCGTTGTTGAAAGGCAGCAGGAATACGCTCGAATGGTCGCCGTAGAGCAAGCCATAGGCATTTACCCGCACGGCCTGAACTACCGACCCGTGCAGCGGCAGGCGCGCTACTACGCCACTGGCATAGTTAAAAATCGTCTGGATAGGAATGTGCAGCGTATCAATCTGCCCGCCGTGGTGCCGGGCCGTAAACTGAAAGGGAATCGACAGCTGCACCGGGCTATTGTCGCCCGTCAGGCGGAAGCTACTGCTCAGGCCCCCGGCAATCTGCTCCTGGTAGCTCACCCCCGGATACTCCTGCCGCAGCCAGTCGACCCAGGTATCCAGAAACACGCGCCTGGTATTCAGCCGGTACTGCACGCCTTCCTCCAACGGCTTTAGCATCACGCGCTCAAAGTCCATGAGCGGCTCGATGTACTCGTGGTTGAGATTGGCCTTGATATTGCCGAAAATAAACTGGCTGTTCTTGTGTGTCCAGGTGGCACGGTAGGTGGGGCGAACCTGTTTTAATATAGGGTTTCCAAAATCCTTCCAAATAAAAACGCCGGCTTCCAGGCGCAGCTCTTTGGTTGGGTAATACACGAGCTGCGGGTTCAACTGCGTGCCAAACAGCGTGTAACCTTCGACAATGGGGTTGAAATACTCGTTGTCTTTGAAGAAGGTGAAGGCGTTGAGGGAGATGCGCAGGTCTCCTGCATTGGTTGTAATACGACTGGGCTTTCTATTTAGTCGAGCATTCACACTGTCAATCTTTCTATTCACGCTATCAAGTTCCGCGTGGTAGCGCGCTCCCATTCCAGCAATAGCCCCAATACGAAAAAATGACAGCGTATCATTTCTATAAGCACCCGGTTCTGGCGACGTAAACGCCCGGTTATCCAGCTGCGCCCACGCCGGCCCAGCCATAATCAGCACAGCCCCAAGGCTAACTAAAATTTTTAGAAATTTCCCCATAAATTTGGGCGTTTCCGGCACAAAACCGGGGGCCGCTGCGTTAGAAATAGCCGTCGAAAAACAGAACGGTAGCCAGGCTTAGCCTCCTGTTGTGCTGCCTTGCTGCGGTAAACCAAAATACCGTATTTTTACAAACCTAAGTTTCTTTACACCCCAACCCCTTCATGGCCTTAGCAACCAAAAAAGCCGACAAACCTGAAACGGTCGAGAAAGCTGACAAGAATGCCCCCTCCAACCCAGCTGCCGAGAAAGCCAAGGCACTTGCGCTGACGATGGAGAAGCTCGACAAAGCCTTCGGCAAAGGTACCGTGATGAAGCTCTCGGACCAGAAGGTAAACGATATTCCGGCCATCAGCACCGGCTCGCTGTCGCTGGATATTGCCCTCGGCATCGGCGGGTTGCCCCGCGGCCGGGTGGTCGAAATCTACGGCCCCGAATCGAGCGGTAAGACTACGCTGACGATGCATGCCATTGCCGAAGCCCAGAAAGCCGGCGGTACCGCCGCCTTCATCGACGCTGAGCATGCCTTCGACCCTACCTACGCCAAAAAGCTGGGCATTGATGTGGACAACCTCCTCATCGCGCAGCCCGACAACGGCGAGCAGGCGCTTGAGATTGCCGACCAGCTCATCAGCTCGGGCGCTATCGACATCATCGTAATCGACTCCGTAGCGGCCCTCGTGCCGAAAGGCGAGCTCGAAGGCGACATGGGCGACTCGAAAGTGGGCCTGCACGCCCGCCTCATGAGCCAGGCCCTGCGCAAGCTCACCGGCACCATTAACAAGACTAACTGCCTGTGCATCTTCATCAACCAGCTGCGTGAGAAAATCGGCGTGATGTTTGGCTCGCCCGAAACCACGACCGGCGGTAACGCCCTGAAATTCTACGCTTCGGTGCGCCTCGACATCCGGCGTATCGGCCAAATCAAGGAAGACAAGGACAACGTAACCGGCAACCGCACCAAGGTGAAGGTGGTGAAAAACAAAGTCGCACCCCCCTTCAAGGTGGTTGAGTTTGACATCATCTACGGCCAGGGAATCTCGAAAGTCGGCGAAATCGTTGACCTCGGCGTCGACATGGGCATCATTGGCAAGTCGGGCTCGTGGTTTAGCTACGATGGCAACAAGATTGGCCAGGGCCGAGAAGCCGTAAAAACCCTGCTGCTCGACAACCCCGAGCTGGCTGACCAGATTGAGGCTAAAATCCGCACCATGGCCAAGGGCGATGAGGACATTATCCCCGTGGACATGAGCGGCCCCGAAGACGGCGACGACACGCTGTAAGCGACCAGCTTAGTTTATTTTTCGTAAAGCCCCGCTGCCAGCTGGCAGCGGGGCTTTTTGCGTCTGGCTAAGGCAACCCTACGCGGTGCTCACTGCGTAGTTTTGTGGCTGGCATCTGGTTTGTACCGCTTTCGCTGCTTTCGTTTTCTACTGCTCTTATGCCGCGCTGCTGGCTAGTTATTCCCTTGCTTTGGCTATGCGCCGCCGCGACGCAGCCCCCCGGCACCGCCGAGCCCGTACGCCTGTGGCCCAATACCAGCTTTAAAACCGGCGAAACCATTCGCTACAAGGTTCATTATGGGGTGATTAACGCAGCCGAAGCAGTTGTAGAAACCTCCGGCAGCCTGGAGCGGGTGGCCGACCGGCCCTGCTACAAGGCCACCGTGAGCGGCCGTACTACTGGCTCTTTCGATTTTTTTCTGCACGTAAAGGACCAGTGGCGCGCCTACATCGACACGGCCAGCATCCTGCCGCTGCGCTCCACGCGCGATATTGAGGAAAGCACCTATCGCAAAAAAGAAGTAGTTGATTTCGACCAGGCCCACGCTATCGTAAACGTGCTGCAGACCCACCGCAAAGACCCCATTCGCTACACCTTTAAGGTGCCCAGCAATGTCCAGGAGCTGGTGAGTGGCTTTTACTACCTCCGCACCCTCAACTACGACCACATGAAGCCGGGCGAGGTTATCCACATGGGAGGCTATTTCGACGAATCTACTTTTAATCTGGAAGTCGTCTTTAAAGGCCGCGAGATAGTCGAAACCAAAGCCGGCCCCGTGCACGTGCTTAAGCTAGTGCCCAAGCTGCCTACCAACCGCATTTTCCGCGGCGAAGACGCCATCAAAGTGTATCTCTCCGACGACCGCAACAAGATTCCGGTACTGTTTCAGGCCGAGATGTTTGTGGGCGCCGTGAAAGTAGATATGTATAAGTACGAGGGCCTCAAAAGCCGGCTTAATATGGTCAGACAAAATACAGATTCCGCAAAAGACTAATAGATGAGCAGGCAGCCTATTATTCACCTGTTTTCTGGCTTTTGCCGCCCCTACTATCGGCGTCACACAAACGTAACACGGCTGCCGCGCGGGAGCAGGTAATTTTGTAGCGCGAAAGTCCTTACCCCTTTCGCCTCACCGCCGTGGCCACGCCCGCCCCCCAACGGTTAACGCAAGCGAAGTCCGCTGCCTACCGGATTCTGGTTGTCGACGACGACCCCGATATTGTGGAGCTGCTGGAATTCAACCTTAAAAAGGAAGGGTATCTCACCGCTTCAGCCGGCGACGGCCGCCAGGCCCTGGCCATAGCGCAGGAGTTTACCCCCGATATCATCCTGCTCGACGTCATGATGCCCCACCTCGATGGTATCGCTACCTGCCGGATGCTGCGGGAGCAGAAAAAATTTAAAGATACATATATTTTATTTTTAACTGCCCGAGCGGAGGAATTTTCCGAAGTAGCGGCCTTTGAGGCCGGTGCCGACGACTTTCTGGCGAAGCCCATCAAGCCGCGGGCGCTGCTCAGCCGGCTGGCGGCCATCGTGCGCCGCGACCAGGACCCCCACGCCGGGGTGGAGGCCATCGACATCAACGGCCTGCGTATCGACCGCACCGCCTTTGCGGTGTATCAGGACGGGCGTAAAATCACGCTGCCTAAAAAGGAGTTTGAGCTGCTGGCCTTCCTGGCGGCCTCGCCGCACAAGGTATTCAGCCGCGATGAGCTGCTGCAGAATATCTGGGGCAACGATGTATTTGTGCTGGCCCGCACCGTGGATGTGCACGTGCGCAAAGTGCGTGAAAAAGTGGGCGACCACCACATCCAGACCATTAAAGGCGTGGGCTATAAGTTTAATGCGGACTAATTACCTGCTTATTATTAAGGCAGAAGCAAGATAGAAGAACGTCAGGCTGAGCTTGTCGAAGCATCTCTACCGCGCCGCTAGGGTCGTTCAGTAGAGATGCTTCGACAAGCTCAGCCTGACGTTCTAATTTTACTCTATTTTCCCCTAAAAAATTTCGCCGCCCCATGAACCTCTCCTCCCGCACCATTGCCGTTCTGATTGCGCTGCTGGTAGCGGGGGTACTTACTACGTTTGCTTACCTGGCACCTACTCTGCCTACGCATCAGGCGTTTCTGGCGGCGGGCATCACCGTGGCAGCTTGCTTCTTATTGATTTACCTATCTTTTGAGGCCCTGATTTTTCAGGAAATCAACGGCATCTATTCCCGACTGGAGCATATTAAGCGCAAAGAGTTTAAGCGCCTCAGCAACAAGTTCTTATTTCGCCCCGAGCCCCTGCGGCGCATTGGCGACGAGATAGTGGAGATGGCCGAGCGCCGCCAGCAGGAGCTCGATGAGCTGATGCGCCTGCAGGCCCTGCGCCGGGAGTTTCTGGCCGATGTGTCACACGAGCTGAAAACCCCGCTTTTTGCGGCGCAGGGCTTTGTGCATACCATTCTGGATGAGGAAGAAGAAAACCCGGACCAAGGCATGGACCCGGCCACCCGGCGCAAGTTTTTGCAGCGGGCCGCTGCCAGCCTCGACGCGCTCGATGCGCTGGTGCAGGACCTGGTCACGATTTCGCAGCTGGAAAAAGGAGTCATTCGCATGCGGCGGCAGCGCTTCGACCTCGTTGGGCTGGTGCAGGAGCTGTTTGAGTTGCTGGAGCAGCAGGCCCAGCGGCGCGGCACCACGCTGGAGCTGTTTCCGCCGCACCTGGCGGCCGAGGAGCTACCCGTTGTGGCTGACCGCAACCGCATCCGCCAGGTGCTTATCAACTTGATTGACAATGCTATAAAATACGGACGTGAAGGTAATGGCCACGTGGTGGTAGCGCTCACGCCTGGCCGCAATGGCGTACGCATTGCGGTGCGTGACGACGGGGCTGGTATTGCCCCCGAACACCAGGCCCGCATCTTCGAGCGCTTTTACCGGATAGACAAAAGCCGCTCGCGCTCGGCGGGTGGCTCGGGCCTGGGCCTGGCCATCAGCAAGCATATAGTGGAGGCGCACAAGTCTACCATTCACATCAAAAGCGTGCTGAATGAAGGTACTACGATGGAGTTTAAGCTGGCGCGGCCCAAAGCGCTGAAGTAGCTCAACGCCGACGCGGCGAGCCGGACTTACTGGCAGACGTACCTTTGCGCTTCGCATGAAGCCACCCAAGTTCAAAGACCTGATTCTGTTTGAGAACGACGATTATATCGTCGTCAACAAGCCCCCTTTTCTCTCTACCCTTGACGAGCGCATTGGCGTGGCGGCCAGCCTGCTTCGCCTCGCCCGCGAGTACGCTGCCGATGCCCAGGTAGGCCATCGCCTCGACCGCGATACCAGCGGGGCCCTGGTACTGGCCAAAAACCCCGAAGCCTATCGCCATATCTCGATGCAGTTTGAAAACCGCGAGGTAAGCAAGATTTACCATGCCGTTACCTGGGGCGCGCCGCCCCTGGAAAGGTTTGTGGTAGAGCGTAATATCGAAACCACCAAGAGCGGCAAGGCCCGCCTGGCCTTTAAGGGCAAGCCCGCCGAAACGCGGTTTACCACCCTCGAAACCTATGCCCGCCACGCCCTGGTGCAGTGCGAGCCCGTGACAGGCCGCATGCACCAGATTCGGCTGCACCTGGCGTATGTGCAGACGCCTATTGTGGGCGACCACCTCTACGGCGGCGAAGACTTTTTCCTTTCCACCCTCAAGAAGAAGTTTAACCTTAAGGAGGGCGAAACGGAGCAGCCTTTTATCAAGCGCTTTGCGCTTCACGCCAAAGAACTCGGCTTTACCGGGCTGGATGGCGAGGCCATCCGGATTGAGGCGCCCTATCCGAAGGATTTCCGGGTACTGGTCGAGACTTTGCAGCAGTACCGCTAATTCAGGCTTTTACCTGACTGGCATTTGGTAGTGTACCAAAAAAATGGTACCTTTGTGTCCGTTTTTCCCCAGCCCCGAACGGGTTGGGGTTTATTGTCAATTGTTTAGCCGGTAATTTTTTACCATCCCCATGGACCACCTGAGCTTCAAGACGACCCACGTCAACAAGGCCAACGCCCAGAAAAACTGGGTTATCGTAGACGCCAGCGTGGCCCCGCTGGGCCGCGTGTGCAGCCAAATTGCCAACATCCTGCGTGGCAAGCACAAGCCTTCGTTCACCCCCAACTCCGACTGCGGCGATAACGTGATTGTTATCAACTCGGACAAGCTGCGCGTAACGGGCAAGAAACTGACTGAGAAAGTCTATATCTCGCACTCGGGCTACCCCGGCGGCCAGAAGCAGCGCACCCTGCGCGAGCAGTTGAACCGTGATTCGCGCAAAGCCATCGAGCACGCGGTAAAAGGCATGCTGCAAGGCAACCGCCTCGGCGCCGAGCAATTCCGCAACCTGTACGTATACGCTGGCACTGAGCATCCGCACGAAGCGCAGCAGCCGCAAGTATACGAGCTGAAAAACCTGTAAATCTTTTTTAAATGTGAGAAATGTGCTTGATGTGGAAATGTGAAAATGAATTGGTTAATTTAAATAATTAGCTTAATTACCCTCACTTCTGCCACATTTTCACATTCCCCCACATTCTTTTTATTTCTCACATTAAGTTAATGGCAGCTACTAACACCTCTGGTAGAAGAAAAACCTCGGTGGCCCGCATCTACATGCAGGCCGGGCAAGGGAATATCACTATCAACAACCGGGACATGAAGTCCTACTTCGCCAACGAGCTGTTGGAGAACATCGTGAACCAGCCGCTGGCCACCCTCGAGCAGGTGGGCCAGTACGACATCAAGGTGAACGTGAGTGGCGGCGGCATCGCCGGCCAGGCCGAGGCTATCCGCCTCGCCATTACGAAAGCCCTGGTAAGCGACAACGAGGAAGTTCGGCCCGCTTTGAAAAAAGAAGGCTTTATGACCCGCGACCCCCGCATGGTCGAGCGGAAGAAGTTCGGCAAACGCAAAGCGCGCCGCTCGTTCCAGTTCTCTAAACGCTAATATTCGAAGCAGACTATCATGGCTCAGTCCACCACCTATAAAGAGCTGCTTGACGCAGGTGCCCACTTTGGCCACCTTACGCGCAAGTGGGACCCGAAAATGGCGCCGTATATCTTCATGGAGAAGAACGGCATCCATATTATCGACCTTAACAAGACCCTGGCTTCGCTCGATTACGCCGCCAATGCTATTCGCAACATCGCGAAGAGCGGCCGCAAAATCATGTTCGTCGCCACCAAAAAGCAGGCGCAGGAAATTGTGCAGACGGAGGCGACCCGCCTCAAGATGCCGTTCGTGACGGACCGCTGGCTGGGCGGGATGCTGACGAACTTCGCCACCATTCGCAAGTCGCTGAAGAAAATGGCTACCATCGACAAGATGGTAAAAGAGAATACGGCCTACGCCGCCCTCGCTAAGCGCGAGAAACTCATGATGAACCGTGAGCGCGAGAAGCTGGAGCGCGTCATGGGGGGTATCTCAGACCTGAGCCGCCTGCCCGCCGCCCTGTTCGTGGTCGACGTGAAGCGCGAGCACATTGCCGTAAAAGAGGCGCAGAAGCTGGGCATCCCGGTTTTCGCCATCTGCGATACCAACTCGAACCCCGACCTTGTGCAGTTCCCGATTCCGGCCAACGACGATGCATCGAAGTCGATTCAGTTGATTATCAATGTTATCGGCAAAGCCATCGAAGATGGCCTGTCGGAGCGTAAAGTTGATAAGGAAGACGCTGACCGCAAAGAAGCCGATGAGGCTGCCATTGCGGAGAAAACCGAAGCTGACAACGAAGCATAAGCCGCTTTTCTAAGCTTGACGAAAGAGGGAACGGTCGAGGCAAGTGCTTGGCAGTTCCCTTTTTCTATGTAGCGCGGACTTTCAGTCCGCGACCAGCTGAATTAACCTTCATATTTCACCACCATTCGCGGACTAAAAGTCCGCGCTACAACTATGGCCGCTATCACCGCCGCAGACGTAAACAAGCTTCGCACTATGACTGGTGCAGGCATGATGGATTGCAAAAAAGCCCTGACCGAAGCCAACGGCGACTTTGAAGCCGCCCGCGACATTCTGCGCAAGCAGGGTCAGAAAATTGCCGACAAGCGCGCCGACAATGCCACTTCGGAAGGCCTGGTGCTGGTAAACGTGAGCGCCGACGGCACTACCGGCAAGCTGGTAGCTCTGGCTTGCGAAACCGAATCGGTAGCCAAAGTAGCCGATTTCCGGGCGCTGGTGCAGCAAATCCTGGACACGGCCGTGAAAACCAACGTGGGCACCAAGGAAGACCTGCTCGCTGCTAAAGAAGCCGACGGCCGCACCGTGCAGGAGCACATTACGGAGCTGACCGGCAAAATCGGCGAGAAGCTTGATTTGACCTACACTACCCTCACCGCTGAGAAAGTGGCTTCGTATATCCACTCGGATAACAAGAAGGGCGTGCTCGTGGGCCTGAAAAACGTAGGGAGCGCCGACGTGGCCGCCATTGGCCGCGACGTAGCCATGCAAATCGTAGCCATGAAGCCCGTTGCCGTTGACAAAGACGGGGTGGATTCGGCTACGGTAGAGCGCGAAATTGAAATCGGCAAAGAGCAGGCGCGCGCCGAAGGCAAGCCCGAGGCGATGCTGGAGAAAATTGCCCAGGGCAAGCTCAACAAGTTCTATAAGGAGAACACCCTGCTGAACCAGGAATTTGTAAAAGACAACTCGCTGACCATCGCGCAATTGCTCGACAAGCAGTCGAAAGGCATGACGGTATCGGACTTCAAGCGCGTAGCCATCGGCGCGTAGCTTTTAGCCTGATTTGTGTTAGCAAAAGAAAGCCCGCTGGCATTGCGCCAGCGGGCTTTTTATTTATCTACTGGTGGGCCATCATAACCAGACCATTTAGTATCTCCGCAAATCACTTCCTTAACAATGCTCGTTCACGGGTCGAAATAGATAGTTGTGCCGGTTCTGGCAAATAATGGGACATCATATTCTAGAGAGCCGTCCGCTATCACATGATGCGTGCCGTCTCGGTCATCCATGATTCTTTCTGCTTGCTCTACTGTCATTCCGGGCTGTACTAATTGACATTTCTTTAAATATTGAACAGCGCTGACATTCTGGTAAAACTTAAAACACAATACCAGTACCCCGACCCCTACCAAAGCGAGAAAAATGTTCTTGGCTGTCATACTTAAATTTAGAGTTGTTACTGTTGATTTTTCCACGCCCGTACCCTAGCCCGCGCATTCTGGCGCACGTTGAGGTAGAAGAGATTATAATCGACAATATGGTAGGAGGCGGCTAAATCCTTCTCGCCGGGAATGTGCAGGTGGCGATAGCCGGGCGGGTGCGTGGGGTTGGCCCAGAGTAGGCCGTGGTGAATCTGAGCGCCGGTAACGTGCGGGTCGATGCGCTTGAAGGTGAGCGGCACACCGCCCCGGTTGAGGCTGGCTGGAGCAGCGGCCGAGTCGAGCGTCCAGGTGAGCGGATTGGTGACCAGCAGGCCGCGATAGGGCGCAAACTCGGTGCCGCGCGAGGCCGTATTCCAGGCAATAATGCCGCCGGTCTGAAGCGAGTCGCGCAGGGGCGGCAGGTGCTGGTACTCGTGCGGCTTAACTTTTCTGCCCACCAGGTAGGCGGCAATCAGCTGCTTACGCAGCTGAGGGTTATCATCAATCAGCTCGTGTAGCAGGCGCTGGGCGTGCATAGTGCCCTGGCTGTGACTGGCGATAATGAAAGGACGGCCGTGATTATAGTGCTTGAGATAGTATTGAAAGGCCGCCTTCACGTCGGCATACGCCAGGTCGAGTGCGAGCGGGCTGGACGGGTTCTTCGTAGCAAAAAAGCTATATAAGGTGGCCTGCCGGTAGCGCGGCGCGTAGAGCCGGCCGACATCGTAAAATAAGCTGGCCTGATTGCGCAGGCAGGTACGGTCGGTGAAGCGGCGCAGGCGACGCAGCCGCAGTGGGGCATTCCAGTAGCCCAGCCGCCAGAAGTAGGTAGTTGGGTGCACGTAGAAGACATCGGCTACCGTGTCGGCTGGCGTAAAGGCAGGACGCGGCAGGCCGGGCAAACGCTGCTGCGCGGCCGTGCGGTGGCCGGGCAGGGCGGCCCAGCTTGTGGTATCGGCATAGTTGGGTGCCGGCCCAGCGGCCTCGACCGAAAATTTATGAACGGGCCGCAAGATATTCAGGCAGCTGTTTAGCACCCCGCATACACCAAGGCTGGCGACCGCCACTACCCGCCGACTACTAGCCTGGTACACCGCTAAGGGTTTTTAGTAGCCGCCGAATCGATAGGCACGGGCTGGTTGGGCACAGCTGCTGCTTTAGCCGGTGCCGTAACAGGCTTTGCCGAATCGGCCCGGAGCTGGCTGGTGGCCGGCGCGGCTACCGGGCGGGCGGCGGGTGCTACCCGGATGGTTTCGGGCGCGGCGGGCGGCAGGGTCAGCTGCTCGGCCTGAGGACCAACTTCGGGAGCTGTCATGGTAGAGTCGGCGGCCGTTTGGCTGGTGCTGGTGAGGTGCTCGTCGGGGTTGGCAGGGCGGTCGATAAACAGGTACAGCACGATGCCCAGCAGCACCAGCACCCCACCCACAATAAAGACCAGGTTGAGCGGATTGCGCCGCTCTTCGGCCGGCGGCAGCGACCGCTCTTCAAACGAGAGCAGGCTGGGCGCCGCCGAAGCCAGCCAATCGGGCGCAGCTACCGGTGGCGCGGCTGGTATGGCCTCCGTCGAAATGGCAGCGGGCAGGGGGTTGGCTGGCGCAACGGCCTCAGGTTCAGGAATGGATGCTTCGGGCACCGCTGGGGTGGGCGGCCCATCGGTACCGGACGGCGTAGCTACGGGCAGCGCCGGTTCGATGCCGAAAATAATCTGCCGCTTCAGCGTTTCGAACTCCGGCGCGGTAATGGTGCCGGCATCGAGCATTTCCTTGAGCTGCCGCAGGGCGGCAAGAGACGAGTTGGCATCGGACGGGCTCATAGCGAGTGCAAAAATGCGGAGAATTTATTTGTGGTCGACCGCCGACAACCGGGCGCGCCGACGCTCCAGAATCTGGCTACTGGTTTGGTGCAGCTGGCCATTGCTGATAAGCTGCACACTATCCTGGCGCAGCAGCAGGGCATTGGACTTATTCTGGCGCAGCAGCTCGTCGATGCGCTTGAGATTGGCGGCGGTGTTGCTGCGCGTCGATTCGATAGCACGGTTCAGCTTATCCTTTTCCTTGTCTACGGCCGCTACTTTCGCTTCGGCCTCGGCCACCTGCTGGCGGTAGGCATTGGTGCGGGCGGCGGGCGCGTATTTTTCGAGCATATCCTGCAGATGCTTAAACTCGGCAGCAGTCAGGTCGGGCGAGAAGAAGGTTTTTTCGCCAAAGCCCCCAAAAAGCGCTACTTCCGTGGTGGAGTCGGTAAGGGCCGTGAGGGCTGCGTATAAATCGACGGGCCGGCTCGAAATGGCCGTGCCGGCTACCTGCTTGGCCGCGATAGCCGTTTTCTTGCCCAGCAAACCGGCCAGGCCGCTTTTAAACGAGATGCGGTACGAGTCTTTCATAAAAGACTGAAAGAAATCGCGGGTTTCGTCGACCGAGCCATCTACTACCACATTGACGCTGGATTGTGAGCGGCCGGCGTAAGGCAGCTGGCCCTGCCGCACTTCGTAGAGCTGCGCCCAGGCCGGGGCAGCGCCCAGTAAGCAAGCCATTAGCAGCAGGAAGCGGAAATTAAACATAGTAAAAATCTGATATTAAGAAAAAACTAGCGCTCGTCGTGCCGGGCAAAGGCGGCGCGCATATCCTGCTGCATGTGCTGAAACCGGGCTACGGCGGCGGCCAGAAACTCGTCGTCAAGCAGCTGCCGGATTTCTACGTCGGGGGGCGCAATGCCGGTGAGGTCGAGCTCACTCACTTTGTAGGTTTGCTCCAGTGGGCCCTGCTCCAGCTTGAGCAGGTACTTGCCGTTCCAGGCCAGCAGCGTGATTTTGACCTGGGGAAACGGAATATCGGCAACGTGACGCATGAGTTGGGAAGAAGAGAACCGGCCGAAGATAGTACGCCTACCCGGCCCTGGCGGTTAAACTCGACTTTAACGCCGCTTCCCGGCGGGGCGTATAAAGGGTACACCGGCCCCGCAGGCCAGGCTTTTCCATCACCTTTTACACTCTACGACCATGCCCCAGGGAGATAAGTCGAAATATACCGACAAGCAAAAGCGCCAGGCCGAGCACATCGAGGAAGGCTACGAAAAAAGAGGCGTTGACGACAAGGAAGCTGAAGCCCGCGCCTGGGCCACGGTAAACAAGCATGATGGCGGTGGCAAAAAAGCCGGCGGCTCGGGCCGCAAATAATGCGTTTAGCTTCTGCAGAAGACCCTCTGACCCACACTGCCTGAGTCGGAGAGCCTTTTTGTTTTTAACTGCCAGCTACCTCAAGCCACTAAGGCTTCGGTGACGCGGCTCAGGTCGCTGCTTACCTTTTGCAAAAAAGCCAGCTGCTCGGCCAGGGTACGGTCGGGCTGGGCGGCTTCGGCACTGGCATCGGCCCGCACGTCATTTTGCAGCGCTACTGTCGGCACGCCTGCAGGCTCGGGCACGATGGCCGCAGGGCCGGCCAGACTCTTCAGGCTTTTGCTAAGGGCGGCCTGGGCGCTGGTGAGCACCCGGCGGCTTTCGGGCGGCACGGGCGGGTTGGGGGTGCTGGCATCTTGCCAGGTGGTGGTAAGGGCTGAGATATTGGCCGACAAAATATGGTTAAGCACCACAAATTCGTGCACTTCGGTGGGGTGGCGGCGCGTACGGCGCGGCTCGGAAAGCATGCGCTGGAAAGCTGCCGCCAGGTTGGCGGAGGCCACGTACACGTCTTTGCGCAGCAAACGATAGGTAGTGGGCGGCACCTCGCGGCCGGCCAGGCGGTCGGCCAGCTGGCGCAGGTAAGCCAGGTTGGCGCGGAGCGTAGCGGCGAGCAGGTTGGGCAGCTGGTCGGCTTCCCAGCGCGGAAACAGCAGGTAACCCGCAGCCAGCGCAATGGCGCAGCCCATGGCAGTATCGGTCAGGCGCTCGGCAATCACGCCCAGGTAGCCCAGCCCCAGAAAGCTGAACATGATAAGCAGGTAAGCCGTCAGAAATATTACCGTTACCAGATATTTTGTGCGCTGAAAAGAGTACGCGATAACCATAAACACGAGCAGCAGCCCAAAGTGCACGTCGCCATTGGGCACGGCCCACATAATGAGTACGCCCAGAGCCCCGCCACCCAGCGTGCCGGTGATACGCTGGATATTACGCTCGCGGGTGAGGCTGAAGGCTGGCTTAAGCATAAACGTCACCGTCATCAGAATCCAGTAGTTGTGCTGGCCATGCCACAGAAATTCGGCCACGATATAAGCCACGGCGCAGGCCACCGTCATGCGCACGGCGTGCCGGAACACCGACGAGCTCATGGTCAGGTTTTCCGGAAAGGCACTCCACTCCAGCTCCTGCCGGGCCACAAACTGTCCGTGGCTGGCCACGCGCCGCGGGTCGGGCGCGGTAACAGCTGCCTGGGCTTCGTCGAAGTAGCGCCGGATGCTGCTCACGCGCTGGCTTAGGTCGCGCAGGTTTACCAGTATCTTTTTCAGCGCCAGCGTTCGCTGGCCCGGCGCGGCTTCGGCACCAGGCAGAGCATTGATGCGGGCTTGCAGGCGCGTGAGCTCGGGCAGGCGGTCGGGGGCCGGGCTGCCGTAGGCGCGGTTTACCAGAATGGCACTACCCAGGTAGTCGAGGTCGGTGGCCAGGCGGCCGATTACTCCCTGGATATCGGCCAGCACGCCCGTGCTGCCGAAGGCTGTGCGCAGGGCAGCATAGTCGTAGTAGCCCGCCGTGATATGCTCATACAAGTCAACCGTTTCGGTAAAGGTGAGCACCAGGCGACGGCCGGCGCTGGTACTTTCGCTGACAATCTGGCGCGAGCGAAAAATAAGGTCACGGACGGCCTCCTGCTTCTCATTCACTACCACCTGCTGGGCGACGAGCCGGCGATACGCCTCTTCGAGGTCGGTAGCAGCCCCGTAAAACGTTGCTTTAATCGAGAGAAACTCGGCTACGGCGTGCAGGCACTCCCCCAGCGCCTGCTGCGCCGCCCGGTAGGGCTGCACGTGGCCTTGCAGCAGCGCCAGCAGCAGGTACCAGCCGCCGCCCAGAGCCAGCAGCACCGAGTGAAAAACAATGGCGCGCCACCCCACCGGCGCGTGCGCCAGCGTGAGCACCATGCCCAGCAGCGTAGCCGAGCCTACCGAGCCCGCCCGCGCGCCCCACACCAGCAGCATAGTCAGCCCAAAGCTCAGCCCGCAGATGGCCAGGCCCAGCCAGAAGCGGTGCGGTGCCAGCCAGGCCGTGAGCAACGTGCCCAAAAACACCAGCACCAGGGCGGCCAGCAGGCCATTGCGGCGGTGCAGCAGCGGGCCGGGCGTGTCGGTTACGCTCAGGCACACGGCCCCGGTCGAGATGGTAATACCGGCCGCAAACTGCCCCCACTGCGCCCCCAGCACTGCCGGCAGCAAAATAGCCAGCGTCGTGCGCAGCCCATCGGAGAAGTGCTGGCTGAAGAAGAAATACGAAAGGTCGCGGCGCGACACGCGGGGCAGGGCAAACGGCATGGCTGCCCGAAAGTACGACGAGGAAGGAACGAGGTTAAGCCGGCGTGCCACGAGCAGCCGCTCCTGCCCCAACGGCTGCTCGTGGCACGCCGGCTATTATTGAGCTGCTGACACCACTAGCCGCGAATAGTACACCTGTCTTTCCAACAGCTGCAACAGCTACTACACAACTTTGCCACGACACTTGCCCGGAAACCGTGGTTTTCGGGCAAGTGTCGCGGCAAAGCAGGAGGTACAGCTATTGCTTGAGCAACTGGCTCGTGCGCAGGTTTCCTTCTTCGTCCCGAATCAGAATCAAATACACGCCTGGCTTAACGCCTTTCAGACTAAAAGGCTGGTTGGTAATGCCGGTTTTCAGCAGGCTGCCGGTGATGGTATATAGCGAAAACTCTTGCTTGCTCTTCCAGCCCACCAGCACTTCATCTGCCGCCGGATTTGGGTAAATACTAAGTACTGGCAGCGCTTCCGCGCTTAGCGTTGCCAACGGGCCTGCCCCGGTATAGACAGTGCTCATGTAGTACAGGTTTGCGGTGGAGCCCTTGGTGATTTGGTGAGGCCCAACCGAGAGCGTCGTGGTTAGTCTACCGGCGCTTACCGTCTGGCTGGTGCCGTCTATCTTAATAGTTCCGCTGAATGTATCATTGAATACCAGCGTCAATGTGGCGACATCCGTTGTCGTAAAGGAGATAGCCGTTGCCGACTCCAGCTTCAGCGACTGCGTCAGGGTCAGGCCGTTATAAGTTACCGTTCCTCCCGAAGTCGACAGGTTGCCGGTGATGGTGTAGAACGAGCTGGTAGTGCCGGCCAGGGTAAAATTGTGCACCATACCGGTAGCGGTAGAGCCCGTACCCGTGCCGGTACCACCTCCCCCGGTTGTCGAGGTTCCGTCGCCCTGAACCGAAACCAAACCGGTCTTGTAGTTGGTGAGCGCGGTTTTCAGGGGGCCATTCACTGCCGAGGAGGCATCATCGACCGCGTTGTTGAAGGCCCACTGGAAATCGCCGCCATTGATGCGCCCTGCGTTCTGCATCACCTTTGCCTTGGCCGCATCGGGGCTATCCGGCGTGTAGGCATACATAATGGAGGCGTTTGTATCAAAGTTGTTGTAGGTGTTTTTGCCATACACCGATACAATGGAGCTTGGAACCGTTTCTGCTCGGGTAGCTACCACGTACGCATCAAAGTCAACCGTTGAGTTGGGATAGCCGGCGGCGCCATAAGGCACAAAGCGCTGCTGCCCTACCATGTAGTTGTTGAATGCCTTGATGGTACCGCCATCTTCATTGGAGAAGATTGGCATATTTTTATAATCATTTACTTGCGTAACTGGATTATACACATCCGTGCCCTGCATAGAGGTCAGCATCGGATAGTGGCAATTGCGGAAGTAATTGTTTTCCATAAATACAGAAGAGCCCATTGTTGAGCCGGCCCCGTATTTCGCATTGCCATCGTAGTAGTTATTGTAAACGTGAGCCGAATAAAAACGAACCCGGGGATGGCGGGAGTCCGAATGGTCATACCAGTTGTGGTGATAGGTAATGTAAAGCCCTTGCGTGGTTCCTTCGCTCAGGCCCAGCAGGTTAGACTTACCCGTATCCCAGAAATGGTTATAGGAGAACGTGATGTAGGTCGACTTTTTGGTGTCCAGCGCGCCGTCGCCCTTGATTTGGTCGGGGTCGCTGCCCGCATCACCGTAAAAGAAATCGACATTGTGCACCCAGATATGGTCGTTATCCTGCTGAAGGCCAATACTATCTCCCTCGTCACTGTTGCAGTTCATCACGCCGATGTTGCGTATCTCGATATTGGACGCGCCTTTCATCCGAATTCCCCAGCCATCGGCCGTGGCATCGTTGCCAACTCCTTCCAGGGTAATGTACCCGGAGGCGAAATTGTTGTTCTCGATAACGATATCGCCGGCCTGCAGGTAGCTGGGGTCGGTAATCTGCCCCACCATACGCACTATCAGCGGGCGCGTGTCCTTGCCTTTCTTGAAGCCCTCCAGAATTGTCTGCAGCCCCACGCACGGGTTGATAGTCGCCCCTGCTACGTTGAGGGAAATGGTATTCTTGGTGTTTTGCGTGATGTAGAGTATCACCGCATTGCTTTTCACGGTGCCGTCGGCATTGTAGGCGCCCGGCACCCGGCCACCGCTGAAGGCAAACCCGGTACGGTCATGGGCCTGCACCGATAAAGCGCTGGTCACCGTGGCGGTCGCTTCAGCCCCCGAGATTACGGGCACAACTTTGAGCGTATACGTTCCGGCCTTCAGGCCCAGCGCATCAGCCCGGTAAAAGGAGCCGTAGTTTCGGATGAGCTGGTTATCCAGCTTCTGATTTACAACGCCTTCGCCGCTGTAGTACACATTGTAGCTCTGCGCATTCGCAACTGGCTGCCACTTCACATACGCCGATTCGAGCCAGCCCGCTGATTCCAGGATAGTTAACGCCTGAGCACGCAGGGCTACAGGAGCTAGCAGTAAGAGTAGGCAAAGCAGTTTTTTCATAACCTGAAGCTTTTTTGGTGGGCATCGGCAAGCCCCGGCAGTGGGACCGGCTTGCACAAACCTAGCCGCTAAGCTTCAGAAAATGAGCATTTGATGAGATAAAGGCGCACCTTAATCTACGCAAACGTTGTCGGCAACGTTACCAGACAAAAAAGCGCGAACCTGCTGCTGATTGTCCATTCAGCATTTTATGCTATTGCTGCGGCAGCCAGGCGCGTACCCTATTTCTGACCATGGTTCGCGTGCCTGGCAGGCGCTAAAGCAGAATAGAGGCCAGCGCGTAATCGGCCAGCAAAATGGAAATAATGGAGTTGGTCACGGCCGCCGTGCTGGCTTTTCCTACTTCGAGCGCGCCTCCCTTGAGCGTGTAGCCCTTGTAAGACGAGATGGCCGATACGAGGAAGGCAAACACAACTGATTTGATGAGCGCAAACAGGACAGTGTAGGGCTTGAAGGCGTAGCGCAGGCCCTCGATATAGTCGGCTCCGGGCATGGTACCCGATACCTGGGTAGCCACGTAGCCGCCCAAAATACTCAGGTTCATGGCCAGAATAACAAGCAGCGGAAACACGAAAAGCGAGGCCAGAATGCGCGGCAGCACCAGGTAGGAGGCCGAGTTGATGCCCATCGCGTCGATGGCCGAAATCTGCTCGGTAATGCGCATCGTGCCCAGTCCGCCCGCAATGGCCGACCCGACCTTACCAGCCAGCACCACCGAGATAATGGTAGGAGCCAGCTCCAGAATAGTCATCTCGCGCACCATAAAGCCCACTGTGCTCATGGGAATAAGCGGATTGACCATGTTGTAGGCAATCTGCACGCAGGTAACCGCTCCGATAAAGGTTGATACCAGCCCTACAATAAAAACGGAATCGGTGCCGATATCCACGGCTTCGTCCAGGGTTCGCTGCCACAGCACCTGGCGGCGCTCGGGCCGGGTTAGCATCATTTGCATCAACAACACGAAGCGGCCAAACGCAGAAATCGGCCGGGGGTATCTATACATCACCTAAGGATAAGTACGAGCCGCAAAGGTACGGGGCAGAAGGAGGCAAAGCGCGCCTACCCAGCCTGACGCAGAGGCGGCGCTTTTATTTTACGTCCCGCTCACGCTTTCTAGTAAAGCACGCCCTCCACGGGCTGCACGGGCCGGGGCAGCTCGGTTTCGCCCAGCAGCTCGCGCAGGTCGATTTCGATGCTGCGGCAGATGGCCGACATCGGCACGTCGTTTACCTTATTATCAAAGGGATTTTCGCTGTTGTGGCCGACCAGCTCAATCGTGTTGAATACCCAGCTAACGGCGGCCGCGAAGGGCACCATCAGCCAGACGTGGAACGGGCCCAGCGCCACGCGGCTATCAAACTCTTCGACCAGGCCCAGGGGCAGCAACAGGCCAAAAATCCAGACAAAGACGTAGCTAAAAAAGGCGTACTGGCGCGGGAAAGGCGTGTTTTTAATGCGCTCGCAGGCTCCCTGCGCGTTCAGCAGCTCCTGAATAGTACCCATCAGGGCTACGTGGCGGAACTCGGTGAGCAGACCCCGCTGGTGCAGCTCCAGCACTTCTTTGCTCTGGTGGCGCAGCAGGTGCGTGGGCGGGTTGGCGGTGGTGGCGAGGGCGCGGTCGGCGGGGTCAGACAAGAAAGGGGCTACTTCGGCGTCCCAGCGCTCGGCCGTTTGGCGGCGCAGGTGCAGGCGCAGGGCATTGCACCAGGCCAGCTGCCGGTACAGCAGCCGGCGGTGCAGCTCGGCCAGCTCGGCGGCGGGCAGCGCATCGCCCCCCGGCACTAGCTGCACAAAGTCGAACACCCGCAGCGCCCACGCGCGGGAGGTGTTTACAATAGCCCCCCACAGCTGCCGGCCTTCCCAAAAGCGCGCATACGAGCCGTTGCTTTTAAAGCCGATGTAAAAGGCCACGGCCGTACCCAACAGCGCCACCGGCTGCCAGGGTATATCGAGCCAGTGAACGTCTAGCGGCCCATAGAGCAGGCAGATGAACGCGTCGTAGCTGGCAAAGATGAGCAGTGGCTGCCAGCCATATTGGCGCCACACAAAAAGCGGGTGAAGATTTTGCCGAATGTACATGAAGCTGAAGCTTGATTAGCCGTAATTTCAGCAAAAAACACTGCCGCCGCCGTGGCAGTACCTTCTTTGCCGGAGCAACGCCCCGGCCCAAAAGTGCTTTGGGTGAGGCCAACTGCCCCCTTTACCTGCCAGCCCTGGTTATTGTTGGCCGATTACTTCATTTTTAATCCATGTTTAATCTCCGCCCCTACGCCCTGCTGCTTGCCCTGGCCGCTGCTATGCCCGCCCTGGCTCAAAAACCTGCCAAGCTTACGTACACGCAGGATGACCCCAAACGCGTTTATGAGGCCGTGGAGCAGCCGGCCGTGCCCAAAGGTGGCCCCGCCGCCTACGCCGAGTACCTGCAAAGCCACCAGAAATACCCGACGGCAGCCCTGCAGGCCAAGCAGGAAGGCACGGTGCAGGTGAGCTTCGTGGTAGAGCGAAACGGCACCGTAGACGAGGTGAAAGTGGTGCAGCCCGTGGCCCCGCTGCTCGATGCCGAAGCCATCCGGGTTATTAAGGCGGCCCCCAGGTGGACGCCGGCTCACAACCACGGCCAGACAGTGCGCCAGCACGTTACGGTGCCGGTGAGCTTTGTGCTGGCGCCCGGCTCGGGCGAGGTCGTCGAAATTCCGGCCGCCGGCAGCCCGGCGCCGGGCCGTCCGCTGCCGCCCGGCGCCGTAGCCGCCGCGCCCGGTACGAGCTCGGTAGTGGGCACGGCCGCCAATGGGGCAGCCATTATCCGACCCGAGAAGTCGGCCCAGCCGGCGGGCGGCAACGCGGCGTTCTTCTCCTGGATTGCGGCCAACCAGAAATACCCCGACCTGGCCCGTAAGCGGCACATTCAGGCCAAAGTGCCCGTCGAGTTTACCGTGCAGCCCGATGGCTCGCTCACCGACGTGCGCGTGGTTCAGAAGCACGGCTCGGGCCTCGATGAAGAAGCCGTGCGCCTCATCAAAGCCGCCCCGAAGTGGGAGCCGGCCACTTACCAGGGCAAGCCGATAAAGCAAAAGATGACCTTGCCGGTTATTTTCCAGCTATAGGCTCCTTCTACTCATGCCCCCCACCCTCGCTCTTCCTGTTTCAAGCGGCTGCATCTGGCCGCATCAGCAACGCTACCGCCAAGTGGCCCAGGCCACTGCCCAGGCGCTGTTCGATGCCCTCGACGACGACCTGCACCCCTACGTTATCGTGCTGGGGCTGCCCCACGATGCGGCGGGCCACCTGCCCATCTGCCAGGAGCCGGCCGAAGCGGGCCTGCCCACCGAGGCCTTTGCCGGGGCCGTAGCGCAGGGCCTGGCCAGGCACGCGGCCGGCCGGGTGCACATTGCCATGCCCACCGAGGAAACCATGAGCCCGGCCATGCTGCGCATGCGCTACGAAAACCGCAGCATCCGGGCCGTAGTGCAGCAGATTCTGGACGACCTCAACGACCAGGCCATCTACCAGCATTTTACCGGCTGGCCGGTACGGCTCGACGATTATTATGTTTTTACTATATTAAGGGTTAATCGCAAACCGCTGCGCTCGTATCCTTCGCTGCAACCCGACCGCTATTACACCGACGGCCGGCCGCTGGCCAACTCGCTGCTGGTGGGGGCCATGTTTCGCTTCAACGAGGAATGTGTGAAGTGGCTCAATGAGCCCGAACCGGGTGCAGGCTTTCTGTTTCGTCCCCGCGAAAGCGAAGAGCTGCTGCGCGCCGCCGGCAAAAGCCTGCTCGATACGCCTGCCCACGCCATGGGCGCCGACCCCGGCGTGGCCCGGCTGTTTTATACCCTAAATACTATATCCAGCCTGCGCTATGAAGGCGGCGAAGGCGTGGGCCGCCTGCTGCTGGCGCGGCGCGGCCATCCCAACGTGGAGGAGGTTTTTGCCCTCACCTGCCCCACCCAGCTGAGCGATTACCGGGCCGTGCGCAAGCTGCTCGAAATGGCCAGCCACGATGTGCACCTGCTGGCCGATGGCGAAAAAGTATATGCCCTGGGCCGCCAGGTGGGCCACTACGACCCCAGCCGCGAAGACTTGTTCGAGATTCACTTCGTCACGCACTATGCATGGGAGTTTGCCCACGCCGGGCAGATACTGCTGCGCTCGCGCTACGGCCTGCCCACCCTGCCCCGGCCCCGCCTCAACCTTAACCGCTTTCGGCGCGACCTCAAGCGCACCTTCAGCATTACGCGGCCCGATAAGGTAGAGCACCTCTGGCAGGTAGTGCTCGAAGCCAGCCGCCAGCCCAAGGGTACGCTGCTCGTCATTACTACCGAAGCGCTGGCCGAAGCCGACCGCCTCAAGCTGCAATGCACGCTTATCGAGCCGGTACCGCTTACGCCGCTCATCACCCAGCTCATCACGGCCATCGACGGGGCCGTACTACTCGACCCCGAAGGCTATTGCTATTCTATCGGCGTTATTCTCGACGGGAAAGCCAGCGGCCACGGTACCAGCACGCGCGGGGCGCGCTACAATTCGGCCGTGCGCTACGTCGATAGCTCGCCTTACCCCTGCCTCGTAGTAGTGGTGAGTGAGGACGGCATGGTGGACGTGCTGACCAAAGAGAACCTGGCTGAAGCCCGGCAGTAAACCAGCAAAAAATCTACTAGCTTTTGCCAAGGCCACTCTGCTTCGCCCGAAACGACCAGGTGACGCGAAAGACCGCTACCACGTCGCCGGCTTCGTCGTGGCCGGTGCTGGTGGCCACGACGCTGCGGCCCTCGCCGGTGGCGCGGCTTTCGGCCACCGCCTGCGCAATGGCCGCGCCATCGGCACAGGTGAAGGTAATGGTGCCCACGGCTTTTTTGCTGAACTCGGCCGTGAGGCCCACAACCAGCATCGATACCGGGCCGCCGCTCTGCACGTGCATCATGGCCTGAATACCCGAAGCCAGCTCGGCCGCCATTGCCAGGCAGGCAAAGTAGATGCTCCGAAAGGGGTTTTGGGTGAGGTACTTATACCGAATAGTAACAGTGGCGGCTTCCGGCGTAAGAGCTCGCAGCCGCAGGCCGGCCAGCCAGGCCATCGGCAGCTTGCGCAGCATAAACAGCCGCAGCCGGGCGGGGCTCAGCACCTGGCGGCGAAACGCAGCGGCTGCCGGAGAGTCGGCCGCCGGCATGGGAGAAGGAGTCATGACCACAAGGCACCGGCCGAAACAGACGCAGCCAGCGCCGCGAAGCTAGGGCTTTTTGACGCGCCGGGCCGGAGCTTTCTTAACCACCAGCTCCTTGTAGCCAAACGTGGGGTCAGTTTCGCGCCCAAACTGCAGCTCCGGCAGCGCGCCCAACACAATTTCGGCCGTGGTATAAATGCGGCAGCCATCGAGCAAATGGCCGCCCAGCGTACGGCCCGTGCTATCGGCCACGGCCAGGTGCAGGTGCCCGCCCGCTGCGGCCGATAGCGTACCCACCAGCGAGACAATCTCAAAATGCCCGCGGTAGTGCGTGGCGTTTTCCTGGTTGGCCAGGCGCAGGCTCACTTCGGTAAGGCTACCGACGCAGGTAAGTACGGCAACAGCCTCCAGGTGGTGAGCAGCTACGAAAGCCGTAAGCTGCTGGCGCAGGTCGGCGCCGGGTTTCAGGCGTAGCGCGTAGGCTTTGAGCGGAGAGGAAGGAACCACGGCAGCGGTTGTTTGCGCCTGCACCGTGCCGGCGAGCAGCCCGAGCAGTAGCAACGAAAGAAGTTTCAGCACCGCGCAAAGCTAAGCGGCGAGCGGCCGGGCAGTCCGGCGATTTCTCTCTTCCCGGCTTTTATTTGCTAAATCGCACCGTGCCGTAGCGCACCTTAATATTCACATTGCCGGCACCGGGCGCCGGCACCCGGCCGCCGTACACCCCCAGCACATCGGCAATGCCCTGGCTCGTCTCGCCCGAGGAAAGCACGCGCACCTGCTTTTTATCGACCAGCAGCTGGCCCTGCTCGGTGCTTACGTCAAAGCGAAAGCTCGGGGTAGCCTCGGCAAACCCCAGCCGAATGGTACTATAGCCGCCATCGAGGGTTATCTGGCGGAAGTTGGCTCCCATGTCGCGCACTTCAAAATCGGGGCAGTAGCGCACGGCCATATCCAGGCCTTCGCTGAGCTTTCCTACGCTAAAGTGTGAGTAGCCCGATGAGCCCCGTAAGGTGCGCACGGTACCCAGCGCCACATCGCCGTATTTGCTGTGCACCGTCAGGTCGTGCACCGTGCCCATATCCACATCTGAGTAATTGGTGCGCAACTCAATCTGCTCACCGGCTTCCAGGCGCAGGCGGGCGTAGTCGGCTTCAAAGCTGGCCTGGCGGGCATAGGGCAGCGTTGCGTCGCCGTTGGCAATATGTACCACGTTGCCGGTGCCGGCCAGACGGCCGGTGCGCAGCGTGCCGTAGTTTACGGTGAGCTTCGCCGGCCCCTGCCAGTCGCTGGCTACCGCCACATCGGCAAAGCTGGTGGTCACGCACAGGGCGGTAGTGCCGGGCAGCCACACGGTGTAGTTTACCTCATAGCGGCAGCCGCCCCCGCTGCATTTACCCTTCAGGGCCGGCCCAAACTGCGAGTTGACGGCTACCCCACCCGTGCGGGCATCGTACTCAAGCCACTGCACACTCAGGCCATCGAGCAGTTGGTTGGCCGCCACGGCTGTTTCGGCGCGAGCTATCAGCTCGGCTTCTACCTTCATTTCCGGCTTGTCCCAGCTACTTATGCGCACGTGGCCGTACCGGGTGTCGAGCGAAAAAGCCTGCCCCGCCTTCACTACCCGAAAGCTGCGGCTGATGCGCCGCCGCTGCTCAATGGGCGGCGTTTTTTCTTCCTGCACCGGGCTCGGCTGCGCGGCCGGGCTCTCCTGTCCCCCGCCGGCAACAGGTGCTATATAGTACATCATCTGTACCCGGTCAGCAGGCCGCTCGGGGGCAGTCTGGCCCAGCACGGGCCGGCTTAGCCCAACCACTAGCAGCCCCAGTCCGGCCAGCTGAAAACTGCGCTTAGTGGTCATTCCGGCGCATTACATTATCGGCGATTCCCCGGCTATCGGCCAGCACATACTCGCCATTGGCGGAAGCACTGCCGCCAGCCAGGTCGGCCTGGTCGCTGCCGTGCAGCTGTAGCTGCCGGTCCAGAATATCGAGCCTGATTTGCAGATTGCGGTTCATCGCCGTCAGCACTACTTCGGGCTGCGGATGACGGGGCAGCTCGCGCTTCAGCTGCTGATAGCTCGAATCGAGGCCAATAAGCTCACGCGTCCACTCGGCCGTGGCAGACGGCGCAAGCTGGCTAAGCTGCGTTTGGCGGTCGGTAAGCTGCGCAATGTAGTAGCGCTCCATGCCGTGCACGGCCGTGTCAAGGCGGGCATCTACGTCGGTGCCCCCCTGGCTGGCGGCCAGCACACTGGCATCAGGCCCCAGGTATAAGGCGGCGTCGGTAGCGCTGCTGCTGGTTTCGGTGTGCTGGCTGGCTACCGCCGGGCTATGCTTGGTTTTCCAGGCTTCCCCGGCGCCTGCCGCAATTATCAGCGCCGCCAAAGCTGCCACAAGGCCATAGCGCTGCCAGCGCTCAGCCTTATAGGCTGGCTGCGTGGCCACCGGCTCATGCACCCGCGGCAGTTCGGCATCCTGGTTTACAAATACACTCATGCGCGGCGACACCGCTTCGGCGCTGCTGTCGCCGTGCAGCTGCTTTTCGAGGGCCGCCCACAGCTCGGGCCGGGGCTCGTGCAGGTCGAAGTCGGCCCGGTGCCGCTCCGCGTAATTTTCTAGTGACTGACGATTAATAGGTTCCATAATGAATAGGGTTCCGCCTCAACGCGGAGTAGAACGATTGCGCGGGGCTAATACGAGTGCCACGCCGCAACGGCTGGTAACTTGGGGTGGGTAGGAGAAGAATTTGCTAAAGCGTAATGCTAGTCTGCTAACTCAGGCCGCGCTGCATCGCCAGCTCGCGCAGGCGCTGCCGCGCCCGGCTGTACTGCGACTTCGAGGTCGATTCGGTAATGCCCAGAATGCCGGCTATTTCGAGGTGGTCGTAGCCTTCCAGCAGGTAAAGCGAGAGCACCACCCGGTAGCCATCGGGCAGCTCCTGAATGCAGCGCCGCAGCACGTCGGCCCGGTACTGCTGCTCGTCGGCATCGTCGGCGGCGTGCGGCGACGCCAGCTCGGCGGGGGCCGCGTCGTGGTGAAAGTCTTCGAGCGGCACCAGCTGCAAGCGCCGCTGCCGCAGGCAATTAATACTCTTATTGACTACAATCCGCTTGAGCCAGGCTCCGAACGACGAGTCGCCCTTATACCCGCTCAGCTCCCGAAACGCGCTCAGGAAAGACTCCTGCAATACATCCTCCGCCTCAGCATAGTCGCCCGTGATACGCAGCGCCGCGTTGAACATGGCCTTCGAGTAGCGGCGGTACAGCTCGGCCTGCGCCTGCCGGTCGTTTACGCGGCACCGCTCTACCAGCGGGGCATTAATATCGATATAGGCAACGGCTTCCATAGGCAAACTCGGCTAACAGTAAAGCGCAAAGGTCGGTGGCTTTCCGAAATTGTACCCTAACAGACAAAGCGCACGCGCGTCGGGTTGCACTGTGTGGCGATAATGATTACCAGCGCACGAAATACATATAAAATTTCATATATTATAAATCGACCTCCCTACTCCTGCGTCCGCTGCTGAAGCAGGCGCACTACCAGGCCCGTCCAGCCGGTTTGGTGGCTGGCCCCGAGGCCGCGGCCATCATCGCCATGAAAAAACTCGTGAAACAGCAGGTAATTTTTAAAATGCGGGTCGTGCTGCAATAGCGCCGAGTTGCCGAAGGCCGGCCGCTTGCCAGTAGCATCCTTCAGCAGCAGCCGGGCCAGGCGCTCGGCCAGGGCATCGGCTATTTCCTTGAGGTTGTGCTGCTGCCCCGAGCCCGTCGGATACTCTACCGTGAAGGTGTCGCCATAATAGGCATAAAACCGCTGCAACGACTCGATAATAAGATAGTTGACCGGAAACCAGACCGGCCCGCGCCAGTTGGAGTTGCCCCCGAACATATCCGATTCGGCCTCGCCTGGCACGTACGTTACCTTGAAGCTTGCTTCTTCGGCCTGATACTCATACGGGTGCTCAAGGTGGTAGCGCGACAACGACCGGATGCCGTGGTCAGACAGAAATTCGGTCTCGTCCAGCATCCGCGCCAGCACGCTTTTGAGGCGGCTGCGTCGCATCAGGCTCAGCAGGTGGCGGTGCGTGCCCGTCCCCAATTCCTGCCAGCGGCTTACCTGGCCCACAAGGTGCGGCCGGTTTTCTATCAGCCACTGAGCCCGGGCCGTAAACTGCGGCATGGCATTGAGCAGCTCATCCTCAATCACTTCTACTGCAAACAGCGGAATCAGGCCCACCATAGAGCGAATGCGCAGGCGCGACCGCGAGTCGTCGGGGGTGTGCAGCACGTCGTAGTAAAACTGGTCTTCCTCGTCCCAGAGGTTAAAATCGCCGCCCCCACCACGTGTCATCGCATAAGCAATGTGCAGAAAGTGCTCGAAGAACTTACTGGCCATTTCCTGATACACGGGGTTGGTTTTGGCCAGCTCCAGCGCCATGCGCATCAGGTTGAGGGCAAACATGGCCATCCAGCTCGTGCCGTCACTCTGCTCAATCTTTCCGCCGGTGGGCAGCGGGGCCGAGCGGTCAAACACGCCGATGTTGTCCATCCCCAGAAAGCCCCCCTCAAAGATGTTGCGCTCGTCGTGGTCTTTGCGGTTTACCCACCACGTAAACGTCATCACCAGCTTCTGAAATACGGCTTCCAGAAACGGGGTGTCGCCGTTGCCGCCGTTAAGCTTACGGTCCATCTGGTACACCCGCCACGTGGCCCAGGCGTGTACCGGCGCATTCACGTCCTCAAACTTCCACTCGTAGGCCGGCATCTGGCCGTTGGGGTGCAGGTAGCCGTCCTGCGTCAGCAGCCGCAGTTGCTGCTTGGCAAAGCTGGCATCAACCATCGCCAGCGGCAGGCAATGAAAGGCTAGGTCCCAGGCCGCATACCACGGATACTCCCACTTGTCGGGCATTGAGATGATGTCGGCATTGTGCAAGTGGCGCCAGCTTGAGTTGCGGCCCTTCTGCCGCTCCTTCGGCGCGGGCCAGGCCGGGTCGCCGTCGAGCCACTGGCTTACATCGTAGTAATAAAACTGCTTGCTCCAAAGCATACCGGCAAAGGCCTGCCGCTGCACATTGCGGGCATCAGGGTCAGCCACGCCCTCCTGCACGCAGTCGTAAAACACTTCAGCTTCATGCTGCCGGGCGGCAAAAAGCTCGTCGAAATTCGCAAAAGGCGTATCGTGTACCGGCTGGCTCAGGCGCAGACGTACCACCTGCGCTTCGCCCGGTGCCGTCGTAAACACGTAATGCGCCGCCGCTTTCGTACCCATCCGCGCTGGGTTCACCGCTTTCTGCCGGCCGCCTACCAGAAAGTCGTTAATACCATCCTTAAAGTAGGATTCGCCGGCTGGTTGGCGGCCCAACAGGCTCGTATTGGTTTCATTCTCGCAGAACAGCAGCTCGGGCTCCTGGTCATTATATAACTGGTACTGGCCCAGCTCCCAATGTGTCGCCTGCACTACCCCGGCCGCTACCTGGCGCAGCTCGGGGCGTCGGTCGTCGTTGCCCCAGGCCCAGGTATTGCGAAACCATAGCTGCGGCAGCACGTGCAGGATAGCAGCTTCCGGCCCGCGGTTGTGCGCTGTAATGCGTACCAGTATATCGTCGGGCCCGGCCTTGGCATATTCTATAAATACATCGAAGTAGCGGCTCTCGTCAAAAATACCCGTATCCAGCAGCTCGTACTCCGGCTCCAGCCGGGTGCGCCGGCCATTCTCCGCAATCAGCTTTTCGTACGGAAAAGCCTGCTGCGGATACTTATAAAGCATTTTCATGTACGAGTGCGTGGGCGTACTATCCAGGTAATAGTACTGCTCTTTTACATCCTCCCCGTGGTTGCCCTGGCCGTTCGTGAGGCCAAAGAGCCGCTCCTTCAGCTGCTCATCCGCCCCATTCCAGAGTCCAATGGCAAAGCATAGCCGCTGTTTATCGTCGCTTAGCCCCGCAATGCCTTCTTCTCCCCAGCGGTACGCATACGAGCGCGCCATCTCGTGGGTGATAAAGTCCCAGGCATTGCCATCGGCGCTATAGTCCTCGCGCACCGTGCCCCACTGCCGCTCGGTAAGGTAAGGGCCGAATTTTCGCCAGCTCGCTGTATGGTTATTGGCTTCCGCCAGACGTCGCTGCTCTTCCATTAATATAGTAAATTTATAATATTATTCTTATCCGCTTCCACCCGGCCTCCAGCCCCTGGGTTGCCTAATCGGTTTACGCCGCTTCTATCTTCTGCCACTCGTAATACTGGTTCTCACGCTCACAGTTGCCTTTGAGCACGTTTTACGATAAGACAGGCGTTACATCCTCAATAGCGCACAAAAAAAGGGACGTGCCGTGAAGCACGTCCCTTTTTCTATTACGTAGCAGCAGACTACTCAGCGGCAGCTTGCTCGCGGGTTTCCCCGTTGGTCAGCGTGTCGGTAGCCGTGTCAGCCGGAGCCGACTCGGTAGTAGTGGCAGCCGGAGCATCAGCCACTACAGCGGCCGACGTACCAGCTTCATTACCAGCCTCCGACTTGCCACCCCGACGACGCGAACGACGGGTAGTGGTAGTTTTAGCTTCAGCGGCATTCTTGGCTTCGAGCAGCGTCTCATTAAAGTCAACCAGCTCAATGATGCACATATCGGCGTTGTCACCGGCGCGGGTAGCGCTCAGCTTCAGAATGCGGGTATAGCCACCCGGACGGTTGGCAATCCGGCCGGCAATCTCTCCGTACAATTCCTTGATGCTCTCCTTGCTTTGCAGGGTAGCGAAAACAGTGCGGCGCGAGTGCGTCGTATCGTCTTTAGCCTTAGTCAGCAATGGCTCCACAAACTGGCGCAAAGCTTTAGCTTTGGCAACCGTCGTAGTTACGCGCTTGTGAAGAATGAGCGACGAAGCCATGTTCGACAGCATCGCGTTGCGGTGGGAGGCCGTACGCCCCAGGTGGTTGATTTTTTTACCGTGTCTCATCGGACAATTTAGTTAAATGCTACGCTTGCGGACCAGGACCACGGCGGGTCAACGGACCTCATTAGAACCCTAATCCCGAGGGCGTAGCGGATTGAAAAATGTGGAAATTTGAAAATGTGGGAGATGTGAAAATGGCCTTTCCACTCGCCTGCCCTACTTTTAACCTAAAAATGTGGGAGCTGGAAGCATAAAGCGCGGCGTCTACCACATTTTACATTCTTCCATCTCCCACATTTGAAACGCTAGTCTTCGTCGAGGCGATACTTACTCAGGTCCATGCCGAAGTGCAGCCCCTTTTCCTCAACCAGGTTTTCCAGCTCAGTGAGGCTCTTCTTACCGAAGTTGCGGAACTTCATCATGTCGGCCATGTCGAGCTGTACCAACTCGCCCAGGGTCTTGATGTCGGCCGCTTTCAGGCAGTTGTAAGCCCGTACCGAAAGGTCCATCTCGCCGAGCGAAGTTTTCAGCACCTTGCGCATAGCGAGGGTTTCCTCATCAATCGGCTCAGCAGCTACCGGGCGGTTACCGCTCAGCTGCATCGTGCTGTCTGAAAACAGCATAAAGTGCTGAATCAGAATATTGGCGGCCCCTTTCAGCGCCTCCTCCGGATGAATCGAACCGTCGGTCTGAATTTCAATCAGCAACCGCTCGTAGTCAGTCTTCTGCTCTACGCGCGTGTTCTCGATGCTGTACTTCACGTTCTTGATAGGCGTGTAGATAGCATCAATGGCAATCTGACCAAAAACCTGGTCGGTGGGCTTGTTCTCGTCGGCGGGTACGTAGCCCCGGCCCCGCGCAATCGTCAGCTCAAACTCCAGCTCCTTGGCTGGGTCAAGGTTGCAGATAACCAGCTTCGGATTCAGAATCTGAAAGCCTACGGCAAACTTGCCAATGTCGCCAGCCGTAAAGCTGTCCTGACCGCTTACGCGCACCGTAATCTTGTCCTCAATGGCGTCGCTGATTTTCTTGAAGCGCACCTGTTTGAGGTTCAGGATGATTTCGGACATATCCTCAATCACCCCTTCAATCGTCGAGAATTCGTGCAGCACCGAAGTCGTGCGCACCGACGTAATGGCGAAGCCCTCCAGCGACGACAGCAGAATGCGCCGCAGCGCGTTCCCAATCGTGACGCCGTAGCCCTTCTCCAGAGGCTTGAATTCAAACGTTCCGGTGAAGTCGTCGGATTTCTCCATCACCACCTTCTCCGGCATCTGAAAAGCTAAGATTGACATATGTGGGGCGTTTAGTTATTTAAAAGTAAAGCAAGCCGAAGCTTGCTAAGTTCCCCAAAACCAACCTGTTGCCTAAAACAGGTTCCCCGCCCCCACCGGGGACGAGCCGGGGATGGGGTCAGCATAAGTGCGGCCCGAGCCGAGCCCGGGCCGCACCAAGTGCCTTTATTACTTCGAATACAGTTCGACGATGAGCTGCTCCGTAATTTTCTCCGGAATCAACTCACGCGACGGCATGTTGGTGAACGTGCCCACCATGTCCTTGCCGTCCCACTCCAGCCACGAGAACTGACGCGCATTGCGAACCGTCAGGCTGGTCGTGATAGCTTCGAGCGACTTCGACTTCTCCCGCACCCCAACCTGGTCGCCGGCGCGGAGCTTGTACGAAGGAATGTTTACTACTTCACCGTTCACGGTGATGTGCTTGTGCGACACCAGCTGACGAGCAGCGCGACGGGTGCTGGCGATACCAAGGCGGTACACCACATTGTCCAGCCGTGACTCCAGCAGGCCAAGCAGGTTTTCACCCGTGATGCCGGGCAGTACAGCCGCTTTGTGAAACAGATTTTCGAAGTATTTCTCCAGCACACCGTACAGGTACTTCACTTTCTGCTTCTCCATTAGCTGGACAGCATATTCCGACTGCTTCTTGCGGCGGCCACGGCCGTGCTGGCCGGGCGGATAGTTTTTCTTATTGAGCGCTTTGCTCGGGCCGAAAATCGGCTCCGAAAAGCGGCGGGCGATTTTGGCGGTAGGGCCAGTATAACGTGCCATGTGGGTTTACTAACAGAAATGAAAAATCAAACGCGGCGACGCTTGGGCGGGCGGCAGCCGTTGTGCGGCAGCGGCGTCACGTCGCGAATGGTCGTCACTTCAATGCCCACATTACCCAGGGCGCGAATAGCCGACTCACGGCCAGCGCCCGGGCCTTTCACGAAGATTTCGGCTTTGCGCATGCCCAGGTCATGAGCTACTTTGCCGCAATCCGTAGCTGCCATTTGGGCAGCGTAGGGAGTGTTTTTCTTCGAGCCCCGGAAACCCATTTTGCCTGCCGAAGCCCAGGAAATTACCTGACCATTGGAGTTGGTTACCGAGATAATGATGTTGTTAAAGGAGGCGCGGATGTGGACCTGGCCCACCTGCTCCACCACGACAAGCCGCTTTTTGGCTTTGTCTTTTCTTTTTTGTGCCATTTGGTTATCGCTGAAACACGGCAGGTGTTGAAATTTTAGTTATCAATTAGCAGTGAACAGCTAGCAGTTGAAGTCGCTCAGGCTGCTAACTGTTCACTGCTAATTGAAATTTCGATTGCCGCTATGAATTATTTCGTTGCTTTCTTCTTACCAGCAACAGTTTTGCGCTTGCCCTTCCGGGTACGCGAGTTGTTTTTGGTATGCTGGCCGCGCACCGGCAGGCCTTTGCGGTGACGCAGGCCACGATAGCAGCCAATGTCCATCAAACGCTTGATGTTGAGCTGAATCTCCGAACGCAATACGCCTTCGGTTTTGTGCCCAGCCGCGATGATGTTACGCACCTCGCTTGCTTCAGCTTCAGTCCAATCCTTCACTTTCTTGTTGACATCAATGCCAGCTTGAGTGAGGATTTTAACCGAGTTGCTCCGGCCAATGCCGAAAATGTAAGTCAGGGCGATTTCGCCGCGCTTGTTGTCCGGGATGTCTACCCCTGCGATACGAGCCATAGTGGTTGTTAGGTGTTTGCGGACCAGAAAGCCCGGCAGCGGCTTGGAAGGCGGCTGGATGAATAAAAGTTCAAACCAGCCAGTACCCAAGGCTCCGGGTTTCTGAAAATGATTTAGCCCTGACGCTGCTTGAAGCGGGGGTTCTTCTTGTTGATAACGTAGAGCTTGCCGTTGCGACGGATGATTTTGCAATCAACGCTACGTTTCTTCACCGAGGTTTTTACTTTCATGACCTTGAAAAGAACGAAAAAAATTACTTGTAACGATACTTTATACGACCCTTCGACAAGTCGTAGGGCGACATCTCCAGTTTTACCTTGTCGCCGGGCAGAATTTTAATATAGTGCATCCGCATCTTGCCCGAGATATGGGCAATCAGCTGGTGGCCATTTTCCAATTCCACGCGAAACATGGCGTTAGAAAGGGCTTCGAGGATGGTACCGTCCTGCTCGATGGAGGCTTGTTTTGCCATAAGGGCTACTGCAGTGCTTTTTCTATATATTCAAACGAAGTCAGAATCTCTGCCTTGTCTTTTCTAACAACAACCGTGTGCTCAAAGTGCGCAGCGGCTTTTTTATCACGGGTCCGGATAGTCCAGCCATCCTTTTCCTGTACCACATCCTTCTTGCCCAGCGTTACCATCGGCTCAATCGCCAGGGTCATTCCGGTTTGCAGCAGAGGCCCGGAACCACGCTTACCGTAGTTAGGGACTTCAGGCTTTTCATGAAGACTGGCACCTACCCCGTGCCCTACCAACTCGCGCACCACGCCGTACCCTTTCGGGGCAACATGGTTCTGAATGGCAAAGCTGATATCGCCAACGCGGTTACCAGCCACGGCCTGCTCAATGCCTTTGTACAGCGAAGCCTCTGTTTCCTTCAGCAGCTGCCGTACTTCCGGCGATACTTCCCCGATTGGGTAAGTATAGGCACTATCTGCGTGGTAGCCGTTGAGCAACACCCCGCAATCTACCGACAAAATATCACCACTTTTCAAGGGTTCATCGGTAGCAAACCCGTGTACCACTACTGCGTTTGGGCTCAGGCAGAGGCTATGCGGAAAACCGTATAAACCCTTGAACGAAGGAGTAGCTCCGTGGTCGCGAATGAACTCTTCGGCGCGGCGGTCCAACTCTCGCGTCGTAACTCCTTCCCGAACCAGCGTAGCTACTTCCCCATGCGCACGCGCCAGTAGCTGCCCGGCGGCGCGCATCAAGTCAATTTCTTCTTCTGTCTTATACTGAATATTGCCCGTCGCCATGGTTTCCGTTTACGAAGCCAATGCTACTGGTTCGGTAGCCCGGCCGCGCAGCTTGCCCGACTTCATCATTCCATCGTAATGTCGCATCAGCAGATAGCTTTCTATCTGGTTCAGCGTATCAAGTACTACCCCCACCATGATGATAAGGGAAGTACCGCCGTAGAACAGCGACAAGGGGCGAGTCACACCCAGCAACAGCGCCATGGTTGGGAAGATGGCAATCAACGCCAGGGCTACTGCTCCGGGCAACGTCACACGCGTCAGGATATCATCTATAAATTCGGAGGTATCGCGCCCCGGCTTCACACCCGGCACGAAACCGCCGCTCCGCTTCAGGTCATCCGCAATCTGGTTGGGGTTGACGCTAATTGCAGTATAAAAATAGGTAAATACAATAATCAATAAAGCGAATACCGTATTGTATACCCAGTGCTCAGGAGAAAAGTAGGCGGCTATGGTCGCTGCCAAATCACTATTCTTATCCCATGCGGAGGCGGCAATGCTAGGCACAAACATCAGCGACTGGGCAAAGATGATGGGCATTACACCTGCCGCATTGACTTTCAACGGTATAAACTGCCGCTGCGCATCAAGCTGCGTAGTACCGCCTACCTGCTTTGCATACTGCACCGGAATACGGCGAACAGCCTGCGTAAGTACGATAACGGCCATTACTACCAGGAACAGCACCACCAGCTCCAGCAGGAAAATCAGCGACTTGTTAATGCCTTTAGCAGCTGCTTCGCCAATAAGGGCACCGGGCAGGCGCGAAACAATTCCAATCATGATAATCATGGAAATACCGTTCCCGATGCCTTTATCGGTAATCTTCTCACCCAGCCACATACAAAACAGCGTGCCGGCTGTGATGATGAGCATCGTAGAGACAGTGAAGAAGGTGCCTGGATTAGTTATCGCCTCCGCATTGATAGTAGCCAGAAAACCCACTGACTGCGCCATCACAATCGGGATGGTCAGCAAGCGGGTATACTGGTTAATTTTCTTGCGGCCTGATTCGCCTTCCTTCTGGAGCTTCTGAAAGTAAGGTACTGCAATCGTGAGCAGCTGCAACACAATAGAAGCCGAAATGTAGGGCATAATGCCCAGCGCGAAGATGGAAGCGTGACTAAACGCCCCACCCAGCAGCGTATCCAGAATGCCGAATACCCCGCCGCTACCTGCCTTCAGGCGGGTTGGGTCAACACCAGGCAATACGACGTAACAGCCGAGCCGATAGATAGCAATGAAAAATAGCGTATTGAGGATTCGCGTACGCAAATCCTCAATCGCAAAAATGTTTTTTATCGTGTTGATAAACTTATTCATTGCTACTTTCTAACAATATAAGTTACAGCGTAACTACTTTGCCACCAGCCTTCTCGATAGCCTCTTGGGCAGTCTTTGAAAAAGCATGAGCGTGTACCTCCAAAGCAGCAGTCAGCTCACCGCGGCCCAGAATTTTGATTTTAGCATTCTTCGATACCAGCCCGGCCTCTACAAAGTAGGCTTGGTCCATCGAAGTTACAGTACCCTTTTCGAGCAAGCTTTGCAGCACGTCCAGGTTAATACCTTTGTACTCAACACGGTTGATGTTCGTGAAACCGAATTTCGGCACACGACGCTGCAGGGGCATCTGGCCGCCTTCGAAGCCCGACTTGCGCGAGTAGCCCGAGCGTGACTTAGCACCTTTGTGACCACGGGTAGCAGTACCACCACCGCCTGAGCCTTCACCGCGGCCAAGACGCTTGTTGTTGCGCGTCGAGCCAGCGGCGGGTTTTAGATTGGAAAGATTCATGACTGGGATAAACGCTTACAGTTCGGTTACTTCCAGCAGGTGCTTTACCGAAGCTACCATACCCAGGATGCTGGGATTGGCTTCGTGAGTAGCAGTGCTGTTCATTTTATTCAGGCCGAGGGCCTGCACAGTGCGCTTCTGACGCTCGGGGCGGTCGATGGCGCTGCGCACGAGCTTTACTTGAATCTGTGGCATGGTCAACTTAACCGTTAAATACGCGAGCGAGAGAAATGCCGCGCGCCTGAGCAATTTGCATCGGGTCGCGCATCTTGGCTAGGGCAGCAAAGGTAGCCTTTACTACGTTGTGGGGGTTCGACGAGCCTTTCGACTTGGCCAGTACGTCTTTGATACCAGCCGATTCGAACACGGCACGCATGGCACCGCCGGCGATTACGCCCGTACCAGCCGCAGCGGGCTGCACGAGTACAAAACCTCCACCGTAACGGCCCTCCATTACGTGGGGAACCGTATGCTTATAGAGCGGCACTTTCACTACGTTCTTGCGAGCGTCGTCAATGCCTTTGGCAATGGCATCGGTCACCTCGTTAGCTTTGCCCAGGCCGTAGCCCACGTTGCCCTTGCCGTCGCCTACCACTACGATAGCTGAGAAGCTGAAGCGACGACCACCTTTCACCACTTTGGCTACGCGGTTGATGGCTACTACTTTTTCTTTGAAATCCGAGTCGCCCTGAACCGAGCTATCGTTGCCGCGGCCACCGCGGTCGTTGCCGCGACGGTCATTGCCGCCCCGGTTGTTGCCACCGCGGTCGTTTCCTCCAGGAGCGCCACCACGGTTGTTATTGTTATACTCTGCCATGATGCCTTAGAAATTGAGGCCGCCTTCGCGGGCTCCTTCTGCCAATGATTTAATACGACCGTGATAGAGGTAACCCGAGCGGTCGAACACCACTTTCGTGATGCCAGCCTCCTGCGCCTTGGCGGCGATTTCGCGGCCTACGGCAGCGGCCAGCGCCACCCCGTTACCACCTTCGGCGGTTACCTTCTTCGACGAAGCGGCAGCCAGCGTGCGGCCGGCCGTGTCGTCGATAATCTGGGCGTAGATGCCCGTGTTAGAGCGGAACACCGACAGGCGCGGGCGCTCCGATGTGCCGGACACTTTCGTGCGGATGATGCGCTGAATGCGCTTCCGGCGAGTTGCTTTATCGAAAGCCATGATACTAGATTACTTTTTAGCGGCAGTCTTGCCGGCTTTACGACGAACGATTTCACCCACGAAGCGCACACCCTTGCCTTTGTAAGGCTCGACTTTCCGCAAGGAGCGAATTTTGGCGGCTACCTGACCGATAAGTTGCTTATCGATGCTGGTCAGGGTTACAATGGGGTTTTTACCTTTTTCGGTAACGGCCGTGGCCGATACTTCTTTGGGCAGCGCCAGGTACACGTTGTGCGAGTAGCCCAGCGACAGTTCCAGCGACTGGCCAGCCAGGGCGGCCTTGTAGCCTACACCTACCAGTTCGAGCTTATGCTCGAAGCCGGTGTTTACACCCGTAATCATGTTGTTGATGAGCGAGCGGTACAGGCCGTGCATGGCCTTGTGGCGCTTTTGCTCGGTCGGGCGGGTCACTACTACCTGCCCATCCTCCATAGCTACCGCGATGTCGCGGTCTACAGCTTGGGTCAGGGTGCCTTTCGGGCCTTTCACCGTTACGGTGTTCTCGTTGTCGACCGATACCTGCACGCCGGCGGGCAGTGCAATCGGTAGTTTGCCAATGCGGGACATATAGATACTAGGGCTTAGCAGGTTAGTACACGTAGCACAGCACCTCGCCGCCCACGTTCTCGTTTTTAGCCTCCTTCTCGGTCATTACCCCTTTCGAGGTAGACAGGATGGCGACGCCCAAACCGCTCAGTACGCGGGGCAGGTTCTCGACGTGCCGATACTGACGCAGACCGGGAGTGCTCACGCGCTCCAGCTTGGTGATAGCCGGGGCTTTCGTAGTGGGGTTATACTTCAGGGCGATTTTAATCACACCTTGGGCCGAAGTCTCATCAAAACGGTAGCTCTGAATGTAGCCCTTATGATAGAGCACTTTCGTGATTTCCTTTTTGATGTTGCTGGCCGGGATTTCCACTACCCGGTGGTTCGCCTTAATGGCGTTGCGCAACCGGGTGAGGTAATCGGCAATCGGGTCAGTATTCATTTAGTTAAAATAGGCCCTGGTTTTGGGACCGCAAAGATAAGAAAATTTCGACGCACTAGCTACTGCCGTACAACGAAATTTCAGTTAAGACTACTGGGCTCGGCTGTCGGGGCCGGCCCATGGTTTCTTTCGGCAACCTGCCAAATGAGTGGGCAAGCCCACGGTGTACCTTAAGCTTTTTCGGGGTGCAAAGGTAGCAGGAAGTGTGGCACTTATGCAAACTCTCAGCTGACTTTTATTCGTCACTATTCTTTTTAAGCCCAAAAGAAATTCCCAAGTTAAAGTCTGAAGACTTTAACTTGGGAATTTCTTTTGGGCAATTTTAGTAGATTACCAGCTCGACTTCGTCACGCCGGGAATCTTACCAGCCAGCGCCATTTCGCGGAAGCGAACTCGGCTGATGCCAAACTTACGCATGTAGCCTCGGGGGCGGCCGTCAATCATGTCGCGGTTGTGCAGGCGCACGGGCGACGCGTTGCGGGGCAGCTTGTCGAGGCCAGCGTAGTCGCCGGCGGCTTTCAGGGCCTTGCGCTTCTCAGCGTAGCGGGCTACCAGGGCAACGCGCTTGCGGGCCCGGGCTTTGATGGATTCTTTAGCCATTATTCAGCTTCCTTTTTAGCGTTGGCGAAGGGCATACCGAAAGCGCGGAGCAGCTCGTAGCTCTGCTCGTCGTTTTCGGCCGTCGTTACGAAGGTGATATCCATACCGGAGATGCCTTTGATTTTATCAATCGAAATCTCAGGGAAGATAATCTGCTCCTTCACGCCGAGGGTATAGTTACCCCGGCCATCGAAGCCCTTGTCGTTGATGCCTTTGAAGTCCCGCACGCGGGGCAAGGCTACCGTCAGCAGACGGTCCAGGAATTCATACATCCGCTCGCCGCGCAGCGTTACGCGCGCACCAATGGGCATACCTTCCCGGAGTTTGAAGTTAGAAACCGAGCGCTTTGCGATAGTTGGAACCGCTTTCTGACCCGTGATGGTCGTCAGCTCCTCTACGCCGTTATCAACCAGTTTCTTGTCAGCAACAGCGGCACCGATGCCCCGGTTGATGCAGATTTTGGTGATGCGCGGTACCTGCATGATGCTCTTGAACTGGAATTTCTCCTGGAGCGCGGGTACTACTTCTTTCTGATATTTATCTTTCAGTCGAGCCATTATCGTAACGAATTAAGCGTTGGCCGAATCAACCTTCTTCACGTTCGACACGTGCATGGGGCTCTCGATTTTGGTGATGCCACCCTGGGGATTCTTGGCACTCGGCTTGTTGTGCTTCGTTACCAGGTTCAGGCCTTCTACGATAACCCGCTGCGTAGAGCGGTTTACCGATTTGATGGTGCCGGTTTTGCCGCGCTCGTCGCCGGCAATAACCTTCACGAGGTCGCCGGATTTCACGTGCAGGTGCACGGCCGGGGCTTTTGCTTTGGTTGCCATTGGTTAGATTACTTCGGGGGCCAGCGATACGATTTTCATGAACTGCTTCTCGCGCAGCTCGCGGGCCACCGGCCCGAAGATGCGCGTGCCGCGGGGCTCGTCGTTGTTGTTGAGCAGTACGGCCGCGTTGTCGTCGAAGCGGATGTAAGAGCCGTCCTTGCGACGGATTTCTTTCTTCACGCGCACGATAACAGCCTTGCTAACAGTACCTTTCTTGGCATTACCCGAAGGAATTGCCGACTTGATAGCTACCACAATTTTATCACCAACCGTAGCATACTTCTTGCCCGTGCCACCCAGTACGCGGATGCAGAGCACTTCCTTGGCGCCGCTATTGTCGGCTACCGTGAGGCGGGATTCTTGCTGTATCATCGTTCAGGATTATTTAGCACGTTCAACAATTTCAACCAGGCGCCAGCGCTTGGTCTTGCTCAAGGGGCGGGTGCTCATGATGCGCACCAGGTCACCTTCACCGCACTCGTTTTTCTCGTCGTGGGCATGGAACTTGGTGGTCTTGCTCACGAACTTACCGTAAATCGGGTGCTGGTGCTTGGCTACTACCGCCACCGTGATGGACTTATCCATCTTGTTGCTGGTCACCTTACCCACGATTTCTTTCCGCATGTTGCGGTCCGAAGCAGCATCGTGAGCCGGCAACAGGTTTTCTTGAGTCGGTTCCATTACTAAGCTTGGTTAGAAGCCTGCTCATTGTTCCGACGCGAAAGCTCCGTTTGCAGGCGAGCAACGGTTTTGCGGTTGGCCTTCAGGCGGCCGGGGTTTTCGAGCGGGCTGATAGCGTGCGCGAAGCGCATCTGCTGGCCGTTGGTTTGCTCGGTTTTGATTTGCGTGCGCAGGTCGTCGAGCGACAGGGCGCGGATTTCTTCGTTTTTCATCGGATTAAGCAGCGTTCTCTACGTAGTCGCGACGAACTACAAATGAGGTACGAACCGGCAGCTTCTGAGCCGCCAGACGCAGCGACTCCTTCGCGGTTTCGAGGCTCACGCCATCCGATTCAAACATGATTTGGCCAGGCTTCACGCAGGCTACCCAATACTCGGGCGAACCTTTACCCTTACCCATCCGCACTTCAGCCGGCTTCTTGGTAATTGGCTTATCTGGGAAAATGCGAATCCATACTTGCCCTTCGCGTTTCATGGCACGGGTCATGGCAATACGAGCTGCCTCAATCTGGCGAGCCGTAATCCAAGAGATTTCCAGTGACTTAAGCGCGAACGAACCGAAGTCTATGGAGCTGCCGCGGTAGGCCAGGCCTGTTACGCGACCCTTTTGCATCTTGCGATACTTGGTCCTTTTCGGTTGTAACATTTGAGTAAAAAAAGAAAACTTGAAAAATATTAGCAGTGAACCGTACCCTGAACGAAACGATTCAGGATACGGCTCAGACTAGTTTACTGTAACCTAGCGACGGGGACCGCCACCCTGGCCGCCGCGGTTGCCACCGCCAGCAGGGCCACCACCCTGACCACCACGGGGGCCACCCTGACCACCACGGGGGCCACCGGCTGCGCCGTCACGACGCGGACCACGGTCGCCATCGCGACGCGGACCACGGTCGTTGCGGTCGCCATCGCGGCGCGGGCCACGGTCGCCACCACGGCCACCACGGTCATCACCACCTTGCTGACCAGCCGGAACCTGGTTGGGCGAGAGGTCGGGCTTGCCGAATACCTCACCGCGCATTACCCACACCTTAATGCCGATTTTGCCATATACCGTTTGGGCTTCCGACAGGGCATAGTCGATGTCGGCGCGCAGCGTGTGCAGCGGCGTACGACCTTCTTTGTACTGCTCCGAGCGAGCAATCTCAGCACCACCCAGGCGGCCACCACACTGAATTTTAATGCCTTCAGCACCAGCCCGCATAGCAGCCTGGATAGACATCTTCATGGCGCGACGGAACGAGATACGAGCAGCCAGCTGCTGCGCGATGCTCTCCCCTACCAGGCGAGCGTCCAGCTCGGGGCGCTTAATCTCGAAGATGTTGATTTGAACGTCCTTCTTGGTGATTTCCTTGAGTTCGTCCTTAATCTTATCAACCTCCTGGCCGCCTTTACCGATTACCACACCCGGACGAGCCGTGTTGATGGTGATGGTAATCCGCTTCAGGGTGCGCTCGATAACGATGCGCGAGATACCGCCCTTTTGAATACGGGCGTTGATGTACTTACGGATTTTCTCGTCCTCAACGAGTTTGTCGGCAAAATCCTTGCCGCCGTACCAGTTTGAGTCCCAGCCTTTAATAACGCCGAGTCGGAAACCGACGGGATTTACTTTCTGTCCCATGATAGATTAAGCGTTGGCAGGGGTTTCGTTGGCAGGCTTGTTGTTGTCGGGCGCAGCTACTGGTTGGTTACCGCTACGATTCAGCTTGTTGCGCTCTTTACGCGTCAGCTGCGATTCGAGGGGCGGCCCTACTACCAGGGTAACATGGTTGCTACGCTTGCGGATACGGTGACCGCGACCTTGGGGCGCAGGGCGCAGACGCTTCAGTTGCCGTCCTTCGTCGACCATGATTTCGGTCACGTAGAGGTCAGCATCTTCGATACGCTCGTCAGCATTCTTAGCCTGCCAGTTGGCTAGCGCCGACAAGAGAAGCTTTTCGATGCGCTCAGCACCCGAATTGGCTTCGAAGCGGAGCAGACCGAGGGCCTGGGTAACGCGCTTGCCGCGTACCAGATTGGCTACCAAGCGCATTTTGCGCGGCGAGGTAGGTACGTTGCGGAGTTTGGCTACTGCTTCCATCTTAACGCTTGCCTTTATCTTTTTTGGCGACGTGACCGCGGAAGTTGCGCGTGGGCGCAAACTCGCCGAGCTTGTGGCCCACCATGTTTTCAGTTACATAGACCGGGATGAACTTGTTCCCGTTGTGGACTGCGAAGGTGTGGCCTACGAAGTCGGGCGAAATCATCGAGCGCCGCGACCATGTTTTAACCACCGACTTCTTGCCAGCGCTTTCGAGCGCTTCTACCTTTTTCTCGAGCCGGAAGTCAATGTACGGCCCTTTTTTGAGTGAACGTGCCATATATTACTTCTTGCCTTTGCGGCTGACAATCAGGTTTTCAGAATACTTGTTCTTGTTGCGGGTCTTCTGACCCTTGGCGAAGATACCGTTACGGCTACGTGGGTGACCACCCGACGATTTACCTTCACCACCACCCATTGGGTGGTCAACAGGGTTCATGGCTACACCACGAACGCGGGGGCGACGACCAGCCCAACGGTTGCGACCGGCTTTGCCCATCACCACGTTCATATGGTCGCCGTTCGATACCGTACCAACCGTGGCCGTGCAGGTAACGAGTACCATGCGCATCTCGCCGGAGGGCAGCTTGAGGGTAGCGTAACGCTCTTCGCGGGCTACCAGCTGGGCATATGTGCCGGCTGAGCGGGCGATAGCGGCACCTTGGCCGGGCTGCAGCTCGATGTTGTGCACGATAGTACCGAGGGGCATCTCCCGAAGCGGCAACGCGTTGCCGAGGTCGGGAGCTACGCCAGGACCCGATACGATGGTCGCGTCTACGTTCAGGCCGGCGGGGGCGATAATGTAGCGCTTCTCGCCGTCGGCATAGTGCAGCAGGGCGATGCGCGCCGTGCGGTTGGGGTCGTACTCAATAGTCTTTACCGTGGCCGGAACACCGTTCTTGTCACGCTTAAAGTCTACGATACGATACTGGGTCTTATGTCCGCCGCCGATGTAGCGGTTCGACATTTTACCCGAAGAGTTACGGCCGCCGCTCTTTTTGAGCGAGGTCAGCAACGACTTCTCCGGCGTCGACGTCGTTAGCTCGTCGAAGGCCGGGGCCACGCGGAAGCGTTGGCCTGGCGTAGTTGGTCTGAGTTTTTTAAGTGCCATTACTAGCTAGTTGGGCTTTTGCGGCGAAGGCAATTAGATATTGCCGTAGAAATCGATGATGTCACCGTCCTTCAGGGTCACAACGGCTTTTTTGCCGTGGGCGCGACGACCCGAAACCTGGCCACCTTTGGTAGCCTTCGACTTGATTTTGCCAATCGTGCGCATCGTGTTGATGCCAGTCACGGTGACGCCATAAAGCTGCTCGATGTCTTTCTTAATCTGCACCTTGTTGGCCGTGCGTTCCACTTCGAATACGTAGCGGCCGGTTTCGGTGAGGCTGGTAGCCTTCTCGGTGATAATGGGGCGTTTCAGCGTGCTCATTATTCGGCGGAGTTAGAGGTGTACAATTGCTCCAGCGAACGCAGGCCATCCTCGCTGATGAGCAGCGTGTCGGTGTTCAACAGGTCGTGGGTGTTGAGACCTACAGCAGTTGAAATCTTCACTTTCTGCACGTTGCGAGCGCTGAGAAGCAGGTTTTTATCGGTAGCCTCACCGGTCACGTACAAGGTCTTGCGACCGTTGTTAAGCTTCAGGCCATCCAAAACGGCCACGAAGTCTTTCGTGCGGGGAGCGCTGAAAGCCAGGTTTTCAACCAGTGCCACTTTACCCTCGCGGGCCAGCACCGACAAAGCCGACAAACGCGCAACGCGCTTGGTTTTCTTGTTTAGCTTGAAGCTATAGTCGCGCGGGCGTGGACCAAACATGCGGCCACCACCTACAAACACACCCGACTTCATCGAACCAGCACGGGCACCGCCGGTACCTTTCTGCTTCTTAAGTTTTTTGGTGGTGCGGGCAATTTCGGCGCGCTCCTTCGATTTGTGCGTTCCCTGGCGCTGGTTGGCCAGGTACTGCTTCACGTCGAGGTACATGACGTGCTCGTTCAGCTCGTGGCCGAACACGGCGTCGGACAGCGTAACCTTGCGGCCGGTGTCTTCGCCTTTGCTATTGAATACGGACAGTTCCATCTCTAGTAAGCTTAGCAGGTTATTTCTCCAGAACCACGTAGCCGTTCTTGGCACCGGGCACCGAGCCACTCACCAGAATCAGGTTCTTATCAGCCACAATACGCATCACTTTCAGGTTCTGAATCTTGACGCGGTCGGTGCCCATGCGGCCACCCATGCGCATTCCCTTGAATACGCGCGAAGGCCACGAGCACGCACCGATAGAACCGGGGTGACGCAGACGGTTGTGCTGACCGTGGGTTTGACCACCCACACCCTGGAAGTTATAGCGCTTTACAACCCCTTGAAAGCCTTTACCTTTCGAGGTGCCTACTACGTCAACGAACTCACCTTCTTCGAACAGCGAGGTTTCAACCGTGCTGCCCAGGGTATACGTTGCGATGTCTTCCGTGCGGAACTCAACAAGGCGCTTTTTGGGGGTGGTACCGGCTTTCGCGAAGTGACCAGCCAGCGCCTTGGTAGTACGCTTGGCTTTTTTCTCGCCGTAGCCGAGCTGAACAGCATTATAGCCGTCAGTTTCGACAGTTTTAACCTGCGTCACTACGCACGGACCCGCTTCGATGAGCGTGCAGGGAATGTTCTTCCCGTCCGGAGTGAAGAGGCTTGTCATACCGATTTTTTTACCGATGATGCCAGGCATTCTGTGTGGATATTAAATGACACAAAAAGAAAAGGCCCGAGTGGCCTTTTCGCTAAGGGAGTGCAAAGGTAGTGGTTTTTGCTTAGAAAAACCAAGTTGGCTCATAAAATAATTTTCACTCAGGCTGTTAGCTACCGCAAGGCTGGCGATAAGCAGCACACAAAATGATAAATATATTAATCGTTATCTACTAAATTGTTTCGCTAACCGGGGCTAAGGCTACCAACATAAACAGGACCCCGACAATAACGCCAATATTGGTTTCCAGGGTGTATTCACTCAGAAAGGATAGTGATATTATACAATATATTGCCACCGCCTGAATGTTATGCTCCTTGAGTGCCCGCCAGAGCGGATAATAAAACCCGAGTAAAAAGAGCAGCAGGCCCAGCAATCCATAGGCGACTGCGTTATACAAAAACTGATTATGAGGCAGCGCATAGTTCTCAGCGCTTATTTCGGGGTAACGGTAGCTGTACTGCTGTGCCATTGCCCGGGGTAACGCTACTTTCCCTATGCCCAGTAGCGGGTGCTGCCGCCAGATAGATTGGGCTACTTCGTAGGAGTAGATACGGGAAGTAACCGAAAAATTATTGGCGGCGCTAGCCATATGGCGATGCTGCGTATCAAACACGGTGTTCCTAATCCGAATCTGGAGCGTCGGAAACAGCAAGAGGCAGGAGCCCCCAATGGCCCCGATAGCCAGCAGGCCCAGCACTGCCGGCTTCCAGCGACCCTGGTAAAAAAGCAGGCCGCCCAGGTAAGTAAAAATGGCGGCATATAAGGTAAGCAGCCCACTGCGCACCGCAAGTAGATGCTGAAACAGAAAGAGTAGCGTGATGCTGACAGCTACTGCGAACTTCAGGCTTCGGGCAACGCCTTGCGTAAACAGCATATCTATCCCAGCAACGATGGCAATGCTTATCAGTAAGCTGAAACGAATATGGTCTGGCTCAGTGGGCATTACCTGTGAGCGGAAATAAAGCGCGTCTATCTCTTTAAAGTGGTGCAGATAATGGATGGTAGCTCCCAGGGCGGAGAGTAGACAGCAGCTAATAAGTATAAGCCATACCTGCTGCTTTTGCGCTGTGCCCCAGCTTGGCAGCAACACGAAAGCGATAGGCAAAAGCAAAAAGGGCAGTTGCAGGAGCAGGTCTTTTTGAAAATCCTGATTGTCGATATTGCTGTGCAGCAGCCCGGCCAGCATATGCACTGTATAAACCACCACAAAGCTTAGCAGCTGGGGAGTATAGCTGCGCTGCGCTATTCCCCTGTGCTGCAAGGCATACCCTGTTGCGGTAAGCAGAAAGCCGGCTATTCCAATGCTAGGCAATACCAGCACCCAGCGCGTCAGGAACAAGCCGCCAATAATTACTCCTACCCAGCCTACACTCAGCTGTCGTACCCGGGACTCCGAAAAAAAACGCCGCATTCGATAAACAGTACATACCAATTAGGGGGTGCCTGCCAGTGCCCAGGCGAAACCAGTCAAATTTTGGCAGCAATGATAGTAGACAAAGGTAAGCAGCCTAAAAAAGTACACGTCGCTCTTGCGTAAGACTATTGGGCAGGCAACGCGCGTTGGGCAAAACGGCATCAATCAGGTGCTCTACTTATCCATCTTCGCATCCCTAAGCGCTATTTTTGCTCATGGCTTCTCCTAAAGCATCTGTTATTATTTCTGTTTATAACCGGTTCGACTTCCTGCAGCTGGTACTGGCCGGCCTCGAGACCCAGACAGAAAAAGACTTTGAAGTCATCATCTCCGACGATGGCTCCAACGAAGCCTTTGTTGCCCAACTTACCGCCCTTCGTCAAAGCTCTCCGTTAAAAATCACTCACAATTGGCACCCCGACGCGGGCTTTCTAAAAAACCGAATCCTCAACGCCTCCATTCGGCTGGCTCAAGGCCAGCAGCTACTCTTTTTGGATGGCGACTGCATTCCTCATCCTGCTTTTGTGGCCGAACACCTAGCCCACGGTGGCCTGGGCCGCTGCCTGGCCGGCCGGCGCATTGATATATCAGCGCGGCTCACAGTTCAGCTTACGCCTGAGCTGGTGCGGCAGGGCATCCTGCAAAGCCCGGCTATTATGCTGGGCCAGCTGGCTGATTTTTTGAGGCAGCGTACGTTCCACTTTATGAATGGCTTCTACGTAACGAATCCCTTGTTACGGCGCTATTTCAACCGCAAAGAGCGCGGCCTGCTAGGGGCCAACTTTTCGGTGATGAAGTCTGATTTTGAAGCCATTAATGGGTTCGACGAACGCTATACTGCTCCTACTTTCGGCGAGGATTCGGATATTGATTTTCGACTGCGGTTAAATGGAATAAAAATAGTCCCGGTCCTTAATATATCTGTTGCTTACCATTGCCATCACAAGCTCCTTCCCCGGCCCGAAATAAGCAAGGCGCTATACGAACAGGTAGTGCGCGACGGGGTTGCCTTTACGCCTTATGGCTTGATACAAAAATCGCCTTTTTAAGATATACCAGGAGCAAAAAAGCCCCATCAGTAACTACTGATAGGGCTTTTTTTGATACCTAAGCTCAGGCTCAGACTTTAATTTCAACGTCCACGCCGCTGGGCAGTTCCAGCTTCATGAGTGCATCTACCGTTTTGCTGCTGGTCGAGAAAATATCAACCAGCCGCTTGTAGGTGCAAAGCTGGAATTGCTCCCGGCTCTTCTTGTTTACGTGGGGTGAGCGAAGTACGGTGTACTTCTCCTTTTCCGTAGGCAACGGAATCGGGCCGCTTACGATAGCGCCGGTCGCTTTAACCGCTTTCACGATTTTCTCGGCCGACTTATCGACCAACGTGTGGTCGTAGCTTTTCAGCTTGATTCTGATTTTTTGATTCATGGTTGGGAGAGGCCGATTGCCTCAGGGTTAACAAGCTGAAAGAAAACTATTTACCGCCTTTTATTTTAGCAATGATGGCATCGGCCATGTTTTGCGGCACGGTCTCGTAGTGCGAGAAAGTAAGCGAAGCCGAGGCACGGCCCGACGACAGCGTACGCAGGTCGGTAACGTAGCCAAACAGCTCCGACAGTGGCACATCGGCTTTGATAACCTGGGCACCACCTTTGGTATCCATGCCCTTCATCAGGCCACGGCGGCGGTTAAGGTCACCCGTTACCGGGCCAGTATATTCGTCGGGGCAAACTACTTCTACGGCCATGATAGGCTCAAGTAGCTTCGGACCTGCTTTGCGGGCTGCTTCGCGGAAGCCACCACGGGCGGCGAGTTCGAACGACAGCGCGTCCGAATCAACGTCGTGGAAAGAGCCGTGGTACAGACGCACCTTCATGCCCTCAATTGGGAAGCCAGCCAATGGGCCCTGCTTCATGGCCTCTTCAAAGCCCTTCTGGATAGGCGCAATGAATTCGCGGGGAATCACACCGCCCACGATACCATTCTCGAATTCGAAGCCGGGCTTTTCGGGCTCCGTCTCTTTCGGACCAAGCTCAAACACAATGTCGCCGAACTTACCGCGGCCACCGGTTTGCTTCTTGTAGGTTTCACGGTGGTCAACTTTCTTGGTCAGGATTTCTTTGTAGGCAACCTGGGGAGCACCCTGGTTGATTTCTACTTTGAATTCCCGACGCATGCGGTCGATGATGATTTCGAGGTGGAGTTCGCCCATACCGCGCAGTACGGTCTGGCCAGTCTCCTCATCCGTGTTCACGCGCAGGGTCGGGTCTTCCTCAATGAGCTTGGCGATAGCCATACCCATTTTGTCAACGTCGGCCTGCGTCTTGGGCTCGATAGCATAGCCGATTACCGGCTCCGGGAACGACATCGACTCCAGTACCAGCGGGTTTTTCTCGTCCGTCAGCGTATCGCCGGTTTTGATGTCTTTGAAGCCAACACCAGCCGCGATGTCGCCCGCCTGAATCTTGTCAATCGGGTTCTGCTTGTTGGAGTGCATCTGCATGAGGCGCGAGATACGCTCCTTCTTGCCGGTGCGGTTGTTGAGCACGTACGAACCACCATCGAGCACGCCCGAGTAGCAGCGGAAGAAGCAGAGGCGACCAACGTAAGGGTCGGTGGCAATTTTGAACGCCAGCGCAGTAAAAGGCTCCGAGTTATCGGGGTGGCGCTCTACCTCAGCCCCGGTATCGGGGTTGGTGCCCATGATAGCAGGCATGTCGAGCGGCGATGGCAGGTAAGCCATTACAGCATCGAGCATCGTCTGCACACCTTTATTCTTGAAGGCCGAGCCACAGAGTACGGGCGAGAACTTCATGTCGATAACCGCTTTGCGGATAACGACCATCATCTCGTCGCGGGTAATGCTCTCGGGGTCCTCAAAGAATTTCTCCATCAAGGTGTCGTCATATTCGGCAACACTTTCGATGAGCTTTTCGCGCCACTCGGCCACGGTGTCCACGAGGTCCTCGGGAACCGGAATTTCGTTGTACGACTTGCCTTCGGTAGCATCGTCCCACACAATGGCTTTACCCGTGAGCAGGTCGACTACACCTTTAAAGGTATCTTCAGCACCAATCGGGATTTGCAGCGGCACCGGGTTAGCGCCGAGCTTATCTTTGATTTCGCTTACCGCCTTGAAGAAGTCAGCACCGGCGCGGTCCATCTTGTTGACGAAGCATATGCGCGGAACGCTATACTTATCAGCCTGACGCCATACCGTCTCCGACTGCGGCTCTACGCCCGATACGGCGCAGAACAGCGCCACGGCACCGTCGAGCACGCGTAGCGAGCGCTCCACCTCTACCGTAAAGTCAACGTGACCAGGCGTATCGATGAGGTTGATTTTGTACTGGTGCGTCTCAGGAACCGTGTTGCCCTGCGCATCAGTCGGATAGTTCCAGAAGGTAGTAGTAGCGGCCGACGTGATGGTGATACCACGTTCCTGCTCCTGCTCCATCCAGTCCATCGTAGCGGCTCCGTCGTGCACCTCCCCAATCTTGTGGGTTTTGCCGGTGTAGTACAGAATCCGCTCCGAGGTAGTCGTTTTGCCGGCGTCAATATGGGCCATGATGCCAATATTGCGCAGGTATTGTAGCTCTTTGTTGACTGCCATTACGGTAGGTTAATTAGCGCGTTAGCGGATTGATGAGTTCAGGAAAGAAGACAACCAAAGCTGGTTAAACATTCAATCTAAGCTCATCAACCCGCTAAACGTTCGCGTATATTAGAAACGGAAGTGCGAGAAGGCTTTGTTGGCTTCGGCCATGCGGTGGGTGTCGTCTTTTTTCTTAACGGCAGCCCCTTCACCTTTGGCAGCAGCAATGATTTCGCCAGCCAGCTTGTCTTTCATGGTTTTCTCCCCACGGCGACGAGCGTACTGAATCAGCCATTTCGAGCCAACAGCAATGCGGCGGTCGGCGCGCACTTCAATCGGCACCTGGAACGTAGCCCCGCCCACGCGGCGGCTCTTTACCTCGACGGTCGGCATCACGTTGTTCAACGCTTTGCGCCACATTTCGAGGCCGTTCTCTTTAGTGCGGGTCTCTACCTGTTCTACGGCATCGTAGAAAATGGTATAGGCCAGGTTCTTCTTCCCGTCATACATCATGTAATTGACGAAGCGGGTTACGAGCGTCTCCTTGAACTTGGGGTCCGGCAGGAGGATGCGCTTTTTCGGTTTAGACTTACGCATGGTTTAACTAGTTGTCAGTTGTAAGCTGCCAGCTGTCAGTTGCGAACACCGAAATCCGGCCTGACAACTGACAACTAGCAACTGACAACTATTAAATTACTTCTTCTTGGCAGGAGCGCCTTTGCCACCTTTACCTGCGGCTGCGGCGGGCTGGCCCGGCTTCGGGCGCTTGGCGCCGTACTTCGAGCGGCGCTGCAAGCGGCCACTTACACCGGCGGTGTCGAGGGCACCACGGATGATGTGGTAGCGAACACCTGGCAGGTCTTTTACCCGGCCTCCGCGAATGAGCACGATGCTGTGCTCCTGGAGGTTGTGGCCTTCACCGGGAATGTATGCGTTTACTTCCTTACCATTGGTAAGGCGCACACGGGCCACTTTGCGCATAGCCGAGTTCGGCTTCTTAGGCGTGGTGGTATACACGCGAGTGCATACGCCCCGACGCTGCGGGCACGAATCAAGAGCGGGCGACTTCGACTTGGTAGTCAAAGCTTCCCGGCCTTTCCGTACTAGTTGGTTGATGGTTGGCATTTAGCGATTGGTTGAACGAGAGCCGTTTGCTCCCAAATTTTCAGGCCTGCAAAGGTAGGAAAAAGGTTTGGCAATAGCAAACTCGCTGAAAAAGTTAATTTTCCGTTTACTGGCGGTTAGGTAAGCTGCACTCTACGCCTCCCCTACCGCGCCGCCGAAGTTCATTGGATAGCTGGGCGCTTCCTGATGCACCTTGATGGGACCGAAGCTCTGCTCGAAGCGCTGGATATTTTCTTCCAGCGCCGAAAGCAGGCGCTTGGCGTGCTCGGGCGTGAGAATGACGCGGGCTTTCACTTTGGCCTTGGGCGCGCCGGGCATCATGCGAATGAAATCTACTACAAACTCGCTGCTGCTATGTGCAATCAGGGCCAGGTTAGCATACTCGCCTTCGGCAATGGCTTCGCTTAGCTCAATGTTGAGCGCGTTGGGGTCGGGGTTCTGGGGTTGGGTGGGTTGCATTTTTATCTTTTTTAAATATTAAGATAATTTCATTAATAATATTTAAACTTTCAGCTACAAAACTTGTGTAATACTCTCAAAACACAAAATAATCACATTTAACCTTAAACAAAAACATATGCAAACAATTAATCAGGCACGTAATCAAGTTAAAAAGAATGAAAAAATACTTGAGAAAGAACAACAAAAACTTAGTAATTCCAGAAGTTTTAGCCCTTCAGGTAGATATCCTCAAGAAAGTAAAAAAGCTATTCAGAACAGTATTAATGAGGCAAAAATTAAGATAACAGAGTCGGAAGAAAATGTACTTGCAGTTAAAGTTGCTCTTCGCCGAAGAAAAATAAATTCACTTCCCAAGTAAGCAAAAACCCCCGACTAGCTCGCACCAGTCGGGGGTTACTATTTACAAACCTACATCATTCACTACTCCTGCACGGTTGTCTCACGCTTGGCGCGTGAGGGGCGCTTGGCCGGAACAGCAGCCTGCTCGGCAGCCTGGGTAGCCAGTTTGGTCGCGTGGTCGTCTTTCGACGACACCTCGATGCCCTGATACTCGCGCAAGCCAGTACCGGCCGGGATGAGGTGACCAACGATTACGTTCTCTTTCAAGCCCAGCAGCTCATCGGCTTTGCCACGGATGGCGGCCTCGCTGAGCACCTTGGTCGTCTCCTGGAAGGAGGCAGCCGAGATAAACGAAGCCGTACCCAGCGAAGCCTGCGTGATGCCTTGCAGCGTGGGCCGCGATACGGCCGGCTGTGCGTCGCGCACCTGCGCCAGCTTGAGGTCGCGGCGGCGGAGCGACGAGTTTTCGTCGCGCAGCTTGCGGCTGGTCACAATCTGGCCAGGGCGCAGCTCGGTCGAATCGCCCGCATCAGTCACGACTTTCATGTCGATAACGATGTCGTTCTCTTCCATGAGCAGCACTTTGTCGACGAGCTGATTTTCGAGGAAGCTCGTGTCGCCGGCGTCCATTACCAGCACTTTCTGCATCATCTGGCGGACGATAACTTCAATGTGCTTGTCGTTGATTTTCACGCCCTGCAAGCGGTATACTTCCTGAATCTCGTTCACGAGGTATTCCTGCACCGAGCCGGGGCCCTGAATATTCAGGATATCGCTTGGGGTGATGGCACCATCGGAGAGCGGCGCACCAGCCCGCACGAAGTCGTTGTCCTGCACCAGGATAAACTTCGACAGCGGTACCATGTACTTCCGCTTCACACCGTCTTTCGACTCCACGAAGATTTCGCGGTTACCACGCTTTACCGAGCCGTAGGTTACGACGCCATCGATTTCCGACACTACAGCCGGGTTCGAGGGGTTACGGGCTTCGAAGAGCTCCACTACGCGGGGCAGACCACCCGTGATGTCGCGGGTTTTGCCCACGGCACGCGGAATCTTGGCCAGGATGTGACCAGCTTTCACTTTCACGCCGTTCTCGACGTTCAGGTGAGCGCCTACCGGCATGCTGTACGCTTTGGTAGCGTCGGCATCGGCACCCTTAGCAGGGTTCAGCAATACTGATGGGTTCTGCGCCTTGTCTTTCGACTCGACAATTACCTTCTCGCGGAAGCCCGTCTGTTCGTCGGTCTCCTCACGGTAAGTAACGCCTTCAGTGAGCGCGTCGTACTGGATAGTACCATCAAACTCGGCCAGAATAACGGCGTTGTAAGGGTCCCAGTTAACCAGCTCTTTGCCTTTCTCCACCTCTTCGCCCTCCTTAACAAGCAGGAACGAGCCGTACGGAACGTGGTTGGAGATAAACACCTTGCCGGTGCCTTTCTCTACGATGCGAACTTCGCCCGAGCGACCCATTACCACGTTGGTTTCAGCTCCTTCGGAGTTGACGCCAGCTACGGTACGGATATCCTCGAACTCGACGATACCGGCAAACTTGGCGCGGATGTTCGCTTCTACCGTGATGTTGGAAGCCGTACCACCTACGTGGAAGGTACGCAGCGTGAGCTGGGTACCGGGCTCGCCAATCGACTGCGCAGCGATAACACCCACGGCTTCGCCTTTCTGCACCATGCGGCCAGTAGCCAGGTTACGGCCGTAGCACTTGGCGCAGATACCGCGCTTGCTTTCGCAGGTCAGTACCGAGCGAATCTCCACCGACTCAATGCTGGTAGCGTCGATGCGGCGGGTAGTCTCCTCGATGATTTGCTCACCGGCAGCCAAGATTAGCTCGTTGGTCAGCGGGTCGATGATATCGTGCACGGCCGTACGGCCGAGGATACGCTCCGAAAGCGGCTCCACGATGTCTTCGTTGTCTTTCAGGGCGAAGGTTTCGGTACCGCGCAGCGTGCCGCAGTCGGGCTCGTTGACGATAACGTCCTGCGATACGTCTACCAGACGACGGGTCAGGTAGCCAGCGTCGGCCGTTTTCATAGCCGTGTCGGCCAGACCTTTACGGGCACCGTGCGTCGAGATGAAGTACTCGATTACGTCGAGGCCTTCTTTGAAGTTCGACAGAATCGGGTTCTCGATAATCTCGCCTACCGAGCCTTGCAGCGACTTCTGGGGCTTAGCCATCAGGCCGCGCATACCGCCGAGCTGACGAATCTGCTCCCGCGAGCCACGGGCGCCCGAGTGCATCATCATGTAGATAGAGTTGAAGCCCTGGTTCTCCTTTTCGAGGCGGCCCATGAGCGTCTCCGTAATCTGCGAGTTGATGCGCGTCCAGACGTCGATGACCTGGTTGTAGCGCTCGTTGTTCGTAATCAGACCCATCTGGTAGTTCTGCATTACGGCAGCTACATCGGCCTGCGCCTGCTTGATGAGAATATCTTTCTCTTTCGGAATCTGAATATCACCCAGACCCATGCTCAAGCCGCCTTTGTAGGCCGACTGGAAGCCTAGTGTCTTGATGTCGTCCAGGAACTGCGCGGTACGGGCCATGCCCGTGCGCTTGAACACCATCGAGATAATTTGCTGAAGCTTTTTCTTGGTCAGCAGCTCATCCACGAAACCTACTTCCTGGGGCACGAGCTGGTTGAAGAGCACGCGGCCGGCTACGGTTTCGATGGTTTTCTGAACGAGGTCATCGTTCTCATCGCGAACCATCGTGCGCACCTTAATGTAGGCGTGCTTCGACAACTGCTTTTCGTTGAGGGCAATAACTACTTCTTCATCGGAGTAAAACGCCCGGCCTTCGCCCTGGATTTGCTCTTCCGGCGTCGAGCGCTTGCCTTTGGTTACGTAGTACAAGCCCAGAACCATGTCCTGCGACGGTACCGCGATGGGCGCGCCGTTGGCGGGGTTCAGGATGTTGTGCGACGCCAACATGAGCATCGAAGCTTCCAGGATAGCAGCCGGGCCCAGCGGCACGTGCACCGCCATCTGGTCACCGTCAAAGTCAGCGTTAAAAGCCGTACAAACGAGCGGGTGCAGCTGAATAGCCTTGCCCTCGATGAGGCGCGGCTGGAACGCCTGGATGCCCAGACGGTGCAGCGTAGGAGCACGGTTGAGGAGCACCGGGTGGCCTTTCAGCACGTTCTCCAGGATATCCCATACCACGGCGTCCTTTCGGTCGACAATCTTCTTAGCCGACTTCACCGTCTTCACAATACCGCGCTCAATGAGCTTGCGGATGATGAACGGCTTGAACAGCTCGGCCGCCATGTTCTTAGGCAGGCCGCACTCGTGCAGCTTCAGCTCCGGACCCACCACGATTACCGAACGGCCCGAATAGTCAACCCGCTTACCGAGCAGGTTTTGGCGGAAGCGGCCCTGCTTGCCTTTCAGCATATCGGACAGCGACTTTAGGGCGCGGTTGCCTTCGGCCCGTACAGCGTTTACCTTCCGAGAGTTGTCGAAGAGCGAGTCAACGGCCTCTTGCAGCATCCGCTTCTCGTTCCGCAGAATTACCTCCGGCGCTTTGATTTCAATCAGGCGCTTGAGGCGGTTGTTGCGGATGATAACGCGACGGTACAGGTCGTTGAGGTCGGACGTGGCAAAACGCCCACCATCCAACGGCACCAACGGACGCAGTTCGGGCGGAATCACCGGCACCATGCGGATTACCATCCACTCGGGGCGGTTCTCCACGCGGGTAGCGGCATCGCGGAACGCTTCTACTACACGCAAACGCTTCAGCGCCTCAGCTTTACGCTGCTGCGAGGTTTCGTGTGCAGCCGAATCGCGGAGCGAGTAGCTCAGCTCGTCGAGGTTGATGCGCTCGAGCAGCATCTGCAGCGCGTCGGCGCCCATCTTGGCGATGAACTTCTGGGGGTCTTCGTTTGGCAGCAGCTGGTTTTCGCGCGGCAGCTTGTCGATGATGTCCAGGTACTCATCCTCCGTGAGGAAGTCGAGCTGCTGCACACCTTCTTCGGCCTGTACGCCGGGCTGAACCACTACATAGCGTTCGTAATATATAATCTGGTCGAGCTTCTTGGTGGGCAGGCCCAGCAGGTAGCCGATTTTATTCGGCAGGCTCTTAAAGTACCAGATGTGCGCTACGGGCACCACCAGCTCGATGTGGCCCATGCGCTCGCGGCGTACCTTCTTCTCGGTCACCTCCACGCCGCAGCGGTCGCAGATGATGCCCTTATAGCGGATGCGCTTGTATTTGCCGCAGTGGCATTCCCAGTCCTTTACCGGGCCGAAAATCCGTTCGCAGAACAGGCCACCCATTTCGGGCTTGTAGGTGCGGTAGTTAATCGTTTCCGGCTTCACCACTTCACCGGTGCTGCGCTCCAGAATTGCTTCGGGCGAGGCCAGCGAGATGGTAACCTTGGAGAAGTCTTGTACTAACTTCTTATTTTTTGCGAAAGCCATTTAGGTTGGTTTTTAGCTGTTAGCTGTTTGGCTTTTAGCTGTTAGAGTTTCTTCTAACAGGTCGACGCTACGAAAAGTGCTCTGCGGGTCGGACAGGTACGCCGCGCAGTAGGTTTTCGCTAGGTCTTGTTTTTGCCCCTCTGCAGTCGCGCTTCCCACCTTGTGCTACCCTGACCTGTCTCGGGGCAGTAGTATCGTGGACGGGGCGCTTTGCCGCGAGGCGGATTTTAACCAGGAATATCAATCATCATATCGACCGGATAGTGTTCACCACAACTATCACAGATACCACTACCAGGTTGCTCCATGCCGGGATTCATGCGACGAAACTGAGTAACCTTTTTGCTGGTATGGACACATCTTTTTGTTTCTCTTTTTTGACTTACAAACCAGAAAAAGACAACATTATAAATGCCACAAATACAGTAAAGGCAGACATCTGGTTTTATTTTCTAAGCTTTCAAAAACCCAGCAACTAACAAATCCTCGTCTACATCTTCCCAGTGAATACCCTGCCCACGGCCAATTAGCCGCCAGTTATTACGGGCTTCTTCTGAAGCATCTCGCAACCGAGGGTACCAGTCAATGGGCACGCCCACTTCGCGGCCATCCGCCAGACGGACGTACAGCTTGCTATCGTCAAACCACACAGTGGTAGCAGAGACAGTTTCGGGCTTTCTAGTTAAAGTACTCATGCTAGGCTTGTAGTAAATGAGCTTGATACTCCACAACCATCTTCCGCAATTGATTGATTTCCTTAGCAGAGAATCCCGAAGAGCTGACTAACTCTACCGGGTCAAGCCAGAACCTGGCCAGTTCATCTGCTCGCTCAATGTGAATATGCGGCGGCTCACTGCATTCGTTACTGTAAAAGAAGAATCGAAAACCAAGAAGCCGTAAGGCTGTGGGCATTCAATCAAGACATTACTGAAAGTTGGTTGCCAATGCTTGCGCACCAGCAACCAACATTTTCAATCAACCTACTCCAGCGTGATTTCCAGCGCCAGACCGCGTAGCTCGTGAATCAACACGTTGAACGACTCGGGAATATTCGGCTTGGGCAATACGTCGCCTTTTACAATGGCTTCGTACGCTTTGGCCCGGCCTACTACGTCGTCCGACTTCACCGTCAGGATTTCCTGGAGCACGTTGGAAGCACCGAAGGCCTCCAGTGCCCACACTTCCATCTCGCCGAAGCGCTGGCCACCGAACTGTGCCTTACCACCCAGCGGCTGCTGCGTGATGAGCGAGTATGGCCCGATAGAACGCGCGTGCATCTTGTCGTCAACCAGGTGGCCAAGCTTGAGCATGTAAATCACACCCACGGTTACCGGCTGGTCGAAGCGGTCGCCGGTCAGGCCGTCGTGCAGATAGGCACGGCCCCAGTCGGGCAGGCCAGCTTCGGTCAACTCACGGGCAACTTCGTCTTCGGTAGCGCCGTCGAAAATCGGGGTTGCATAAGTGCGCCCCATTTTCAGACCAGCCCAACCGAGTACGGTTTCGTAAATCTGACCGATGTTCATCCGGCTCGGTACGCCGAGCGGGTTGAGCACAATGTCCATCGGGGTGCCGTCGGGCAGGAAGGGCATGTCCTCATCGCGCACGATACGGGCTACTACCCCTTTGTTACCGTGGCGGCCGGCCATCTTATCACCTACTTTCAGCTTGCGCTTCTTGGCAATATAGACTTTCGCTAATTGAACAATGCCGGCGGGCAGCTCGTCGCCAACTTCCAGCGTGAAGCGCTCCCGCTTGAAGCGAGCCGTGATGGTGTTGCGGCGCTTGGCGTAGTTTTTCACCAGGCGGAGCAGCAGCTCATTCACGCGAGCATCCGCGGTCCAGCCTTCCAGCTGCAGGTCTTTGAAGAGGTTCACTTCTTCCGGCACCGCGTAGTTGCTTTCGTCGCGATAAGCATTCTTATCGGGGAACAGCGCCTCGCTGATGTTTTTCCGGTTGAACTTCACGCCTTTCGTCAGCACGTCGTCGCCAAAGCGGTGCTTGATGCCCTGGCTCGTCTTGCCTTCCAGCAAGCCTACCAGCTTATCAATCATTATCGCCTTCACGCCGCGCAATTCACGGGCATAGCCTTCCTTCAAATCTTCTACTTCTTTCTTCGACTTGGCACGAAGGTTTTTGTCCTTCTTGGGCCGCGAGAAGAGTTTGGTGCCGATAACTACCCCATTCAGGGAGGGGGGCGCCTTAAGTGAAGCATCCTTCACGTCGCCGGCTTTGTCGCCGAAGATGGCGCGGAGCAGTTTCTCTTCCGGAGTCGGGTCGGTTTCGCCCTTCGGCGTAATCTTGCCGATGAGGATATCGCCTTCCTTCACCTCCGCCCCAAGGCGGATAATGCCGTTGTCGTCGAGGTTGCGAACGGCTTCCTCACTCACGTTCGGAATTTCCGAAGTCAGCTCTTCTTCGCCGCGCTTGGTCTCGCGCACTTCCAGCTCAAACTCTTCGATGTGAATCGAAGTAAAGATATCGTCGCGTACTACGCGCTCCGAGATGACGATGGCGTCCTCGAAGTTGTAGCCCTGCCACGGCATGAAGGCAACCTGCATGTTGCGGCCTAGGGCCAGCTCGCCGCGGTTGGTACCATAGCCTTCGCAAAGCACCTGGCCTTTGGTTACGCGCTCGCCGTTTTTCACCAGCGGCGTGAGGTTGAGGCAGGTATCCTGGTTGGTACGACGGAACTTAATGAGGCTGTACGTTTTACGCTCAGCGTCAAAGCTTACAGCCACATCGTCGTCCGACAGGTCGTACTTAATAATAATGCGGTTAGCGTCAACCGAGTCAACCACGCCTTCGCCCTCGGCGATGATTAGCGCGCGCGAGTCGATGGCCGTACGGCCTTCCAGACCCGTGCCCACAATCGGGGCCTCGGGACGGAGCAGCGGCACCGCCTGGCGCTGCATGTTCGAGCCCATGAGCGCCCGGTTGGCGTCATCGTGCTCCAGGAACGGAATCAGCGAAGCAGCAACCGATACAATCTGGTTTGGGGCTACGTCCATGTAGGTATACTCATCCGGTGCTACCACCGGGAAGTCACCTTCAAAACGACCTTTCACCAACTGCTGCGTCATTTTACCTTCCTCGCTTAGCAGCGAGTTGGCCTGGGCAATGTGGTGCGTGTCTTCTTCTTCGGCAGTCAGGAACTTCACATTAGAAGTCATGTCTACCGTACCAGCTTTTACGTGGCGGTAAGGCGTTTCGATGAAACCCATCGAGTTTACGCGGGCGTGCACGCAGAGTGACGAAATCAGACCAATGTTCGGGCCTTCCGGCGTTTCAATGGTGCACAGGCGGCCGTAGTGCGTGTAGTGAACGTCACGCACCTCGAAACCAGCGCGCTCCCGGCTCAAACCTCCCGGCCCGAGCGCCGAAACGCGACGCTTGTGCGTCACCTCGGCCAGCGGGTTGGTCTGGTCCATGAACTGCGACAGCTGGTTGGTGCCGAAGAACGAGTTAATCACGCTCGAAAGCGTGCGGGCATTAATCAGGTCAACCGGCTTGAAGTCTTCGTTGTCGCGCACGTTCATGCGCTCCTTGATGGTACGTGCCATACGGGCCAGGCCCACGCCGAACTGGGCGTAGAGCTGCTCACCCACTGTGCGCACACGGCGATTGCTCAAGTGGTCAATGTCATCGACAATCGCCTTCGAGTTAATCAGGCCAATCAGGTACTTCACAATCAGTACAATATCCTGATTAGTCAATACCCGCGACTCCTGACTCATGTCAATCTGGAGCTTCTTGTTAATCCGGTAGCGGCCTACTTCCCCAAGGTCGTAGCGCTTGTCGGAGAAGAACAGCTTCTGGATAATATCACGAGCGGTTTCTTCGTCGGGCGCCTCGGTGTTGCGGAGCTGACGGTAAATCTGCTCAACGGCTTCTTTCTCCGAGTTGGAGTTGTCCTTCTGCAAGGTGTTGTAAATAATTGCAAAATCCGCAATATTCACATTCTCCTTGTGCAGAATCACCGATTTAGCACCGGCCTCCACAATGGTGTCAATATCTTCCTCGTTGATGGTCGAGTCGCGCTCCAGCAGCACTTCGTTCCGGTCGATAGAAACTACCTCCCCGGTATCCTCGTCCACGAAGTCTTCCGTCCAGGTGCGCAGCACCCGGGCGGCCAGCTTACGGCCAACGGCCTTTTTGAGGCTCTTCTTGTCGGCTTTCACTTCTTCGCTAAGGCCAAACAAGTCCAGAATGTCCTTGTCCGTGCCGTAGCCGATAGCGCGCAACAGCGTAGTAACCGGGAATTTCTTCTTGCGGTCGATGTAGGCGTACATCACGTTGTTCACGTCCGTGGCAAATTCAATCCACGAGCCTTTGAACGGAATAATGCGGGCCGAATACAGCTTAGTACCGTTCGTGTGCTTGCTCTGAGCGAAGAAAACGCCCGGCGAGCGGTGCAATTGCGATACGATAACGCGCTCGGCACCGTTAATAACAAACGAGCCTTTTTCCGTCATGTACGGAATATTGCCCAGGAAAACCTCCTGCTCAATAGTCTGGAAGTCCTCGTTGTCCTTGTCGTTGCAAATGAGCTGCAGCTTCGCCTTCAGCGGCACGGCATAGGTCAGGCCGCGGTCGATGCACTCATCCACCGTATACTTGGGTGGGTCAACGTGATAATCGATAAAGTTCAGCACGAAGTTTTCGCGCGAGTCCGAAATCGGGAAGTTCTCGGCAAATACCTTGAACAAGCCTTCATTCGTGCGGCTGGCAGCGGCTGTTTCGAGCTGAAAGAACTCCTGGAACGACTGCACCTGCACGTCCAGAAAGTCCGGGTACTCGATAACTTTCTTAATCTTGGCGAAATTGATTCGCTCACTGGCCCCAGTCAGGTGTTTGACTTCGGCGGCCTCAGTTGCTTGCGGTGTAGCCAATTGGAAAGGTTTTAAAAATGTACACGTAAGCTATTGTAGCTACGCGAGTTGACTCTACTATCAACCTAAGTTCGGAAGGTTGCTTTTACACCTGCACCTACGGTAAAAGCCTTCAGACGAATTCAGGGGTTATGAGCGCAGCAAAGGACCTTACCACGCTGTTTGTCAAATGAGTCCGAAACTCCTGCGACGTGTAACGTGATAAGGTCCTTGTATTTTGCTTCGCTCCATGCCAGATGATAGAAGAAGAAAACTGCTAGTGTAGGACAACCAAAAACAGTAGCTTTCAGTTGCAAAAGGTAACTTATTCTCTACAAACAGGAAAAGACCTGACTAAGTGCCAGGCCTAATCCGATTCGGGAGCAAGCCCGTAGGCGAACCTACTTAACTTCTACTTCAGCACCAGCTTCTTCGAGCTGCTTCTTCAGGCCTTCGGCCTCATCCTTGGTAACACCTTCTTTCAGGGGCTTGGGAGCACCGTCAACCAGTTCCTTGGCTTCTTTCAGGCCCAGGCCGGTCAGGTCTTTTACCAGCTTAACTACCTGCAGCTTAGCGCCACCGGCAGCTTTCAGGATTACGTCAAACGTGGTTTTCTCCTCAGGAGCCTCAGCAGCAGCGGCGCCACCACCGTTGCTGGCAGGAGCAGGAGCGGCAGCAGCAGGCTCGATGCCATACTCGTCTTTCAGGATACCAGCGAGTTCGTTTACTTCTTTAACGGTGAGGCTAACAAGCTGCTCAGCGAAGGCTTTCAAATCGGCCATTTCGGTAGGGTATTAGGGGGTGTAAGTTGAAAATTGAAAGTTGAAAAAGGTGAGCAGCGGTTAGCCAGCAGCTTCTTCTTTTTCGGAAAGCGTTTTGAGGATGCCAGCCAGCTTGTTGCCGCCACTCGACAGAGCAGAGATAACGTTTTTGGCGGGCGATTGCAGCAGGCCGATGAGTTCACCGAGCAGCTCCTGCTTGCCTTTGATGGTGGTAAGGCCTTCGAGCTGGTCAGCACCGATATAAATGCTGGCGTCGATAAAGGCCCCTTTCAGCGCGGGCTTCGGCGTTACGCCACGACCATAAGACTGGGCTTTGTAGAAGTCCTTCAGCAGCTTGGCCGGGGCATTACCACTCTCTTTCGAGAACAATACGCCCGACTGGCCTTTCAGCGCTGCGTCCATCTCGCTGGTGTCGCCACCGAGGGTGTCGAGCGCTTTGCGGATGAACGAGTTCTTATACACCTTGAATTCCATGCCGCGGTTGAAGCAGAGGCGACGGAAGTCATTGATTTTCGCTACCGACATGCCCGAGGCATCGGCAATATAGAATGCGTTGTGCGACTGAAACTTCTCGCTCAACTCATCCACGAGGGCTTGTTTTTCTTCCCGATTCATGGTTGGTTGATATTATTAGTTAGCGGAAGAAACCGTGCTGTCAACCGGTACGGCCGGCGACATAGTGCTGCTGAGCGTGATGCTGCGGATGTAGGTACCTTTCGAAGAAGATGGCTTCAGGCGACCGAGCGTCTGAATCACTTCCAGTGCGTTCTCAGCCAGCTTGCTGGGGTCGAACGATACTTTACCTACCGAGCAGTGAATGATACCGGTTTTGTCAACTTTGAAGTCGATTTTACCAGCCTTCACTTCCTGCACCGCCTTAGCTACGTCGGTCGTTACCGTACCCGACTTCGGGTTTGGCATCAGACCACGCGGGCCAAGTACGCGACCGAGGCGACCAACTTTCGCCATTACCGAAGGCATGGTGATAATTACGTCGATGTCGGTCCAGCCTTTTTCGATTTTAGCAATGTAGTCGTCCAGACCTACGAAGTCGGCACCGGCGGCGGTAGCTTCGGCTTCCTTATCGGCAGGCACCAGGGCCAGTACGCGAACGGTTTTGCCAGTGCCGTGGGGCAGGGTGGCTACGCCACGCACCATCTGGTCGGCTTTGCGGGGGTCTACACCGAGGCGAACGTCGATATCAACCGAGGCGTCGAACTTGGTGTACGTAATGTCCTTCACCACTTGCGCGGCTTCGAGCAGGCTGCGTACCTGCGTCAGGTCATGCTTGGCAAGGGCTTCCTTGCGCTTTTTGCTGATTGCTGCCATTGTGTATGTCCTCCGGTTAGTTATTCAGCAAAAGGCGAGTCGCCCTTCACGGTGATACCCATGCTGCGAGCCGTACCGGCTACCTGCTTCATGGCCGACTCCACTTTGAAAGCGTTCAGGTCGGGCATTTTGGTTTCGGCGATGGTCCGAACCTGGTCCCAGGTTACCGAGCCCACTTTGTTACGGTTAGGCTCTTTCGAGCCGTTCTGCAACTTGGCGGCATCCATCAGGAGAACCGGTACCGGAGGAGTCTTGATGACGAAGTCAAAAGACTTATCGGTGTACATCGTAATCAGGACGGGGCAGATTTGGCCGGCTTTATCCTGGGTGCGCGCATTAAACTGCTTGCAAAACTCCATGATATTCAAGCCTTTACTACCAAGCGCAGGTCCAATCGGCGGCGCGGGATTCGCGGAGCCTCCCTTTACCTGAAGTTTCAGGTAACCTCTAATTTCTTTGGCCATTTGGTTGATAAAGCTGCGGCAGGCACGACGTAACTCGCGCTAGCCTCAGTTCAGATAATACTCCTAGTGGAAGCCCCGCCTGACCGGAGTGGATATCAGACGACGTATAGGGTTTGTTACTCTTTCTCGACCTGCGTGTAGCTCAACTCTACGGGCTGAGCGCGGCCGAAAATTTTCACGATAACATTCAGTTTCTTACGCTCCTCAAATACTTCGTTGACGTTGCCGCTGAAGCCGTTGAACGGACCATCAATAACTTTTACCAGCTCACCAACCGTGAAAGGAGTTTCCAGTTCGGCTGTCTTTTCTTCGGCCTCGTCAACTACGCCCAGCAGGCGGTTTACCTCGTTCAGCGACAAAGGCACTGGCTTGGCGTTGGTCGTCTTGGTTTCCTTATCGCCCAGAAAACCAATTACGCCCGGCGTGGAGGTGATGATATTCTGCACCTCACCGTGCGTCAGGTCCGAATGAATAATAATATAGCCGGGATACAGGTTGCGCTCGCGCACGCGCTTCTTGCCGTTGCGCATCTCAAACACCTTCTCAACCGGAATCAGCACCTGCGGAAGCAGCTCCTGCAAGTTGTGGCGACCAACTTCGGTCTCCATATACGTTTTGGCTTTTTTCTCTTGGCCGCTCACCGAGCGTACCACATACCATTTCAATTCACCCATCTTCTTAAAACCTAGCGGGCGAAAGTTTGATAAAATGCGTTCAGGGCGGTGTTAAAGCTCACGTCCATCAGGCCCACCACGGCGGCGAACACGAGGGAGCCAATCAGCACCAGACCGGCGCTCTTTTGCAGCTCGGTAGTTGAGGGCCACGTTACGTTGTAACGCATTTCCTCGATGGTGTCGCGGAAATAGTTGTTCAGCTTAGCCATGGTTGCAAAAAGCCGGTGAGGGCAGATAAAACAGCCGCAACAGCGGCTGAAAGTGGCACGAGTGGAGAGATTCGAACTCCCATCAAAGGTTTTGGAGACCTCTATTCTACCCTTGAACTACACTCGTGTAAGTGGTTCCCATCAGACGCAATTCGTCAATGGGAGTGCAAAGGTAAACAAACATGGTAGAAAAAACAAGACTAAGTGTGTATTTCAACAATTTACTTATCTATCAGCTCTTCATAACGTGCTCCATTGCACTTGAAGCACACGCCACTCTGAACATGACTATATTCAGAAAATGACCCTGACCCGTTGCAACGGCTACAGGGAGTATATCCCAAAGCTTCGCCTTCATAGCTAAGGACAGGTATCACAGTTGTATCGTGTATCTCTTGATGGCACCAGTTGCAAAGAGTTATTAATGCGCTGTCAGGATAATCCCAAGGGTATCTATTAATTATATAAAATTTATGATGGACCTCAAACCATACTGCTCCTTTCGGCGACAACTCAAGGCTATTAACTATCTCATCGTTTCCTTTCCTAACTTTCTCAATGAAAAAATGTCTGTACTTACCATTTTCATCTCGAGCTGCACCAATTACTTCGGTTTCTGCTGTTTGACATCTGGCACATTTACATCCATCTCTTACTATAATTTCCTTCCTTCTGCCAGCCCATTCGGATGTTTGAAGTAGCTGGTGATAGGGAATTGGCTGCTTACCGTACTTGCTTTGCATAGTAGTCAGGGTTAACTTGTGTTCCATCAGTTTCAAAGAGAGGATTTTACACGCAATTATAATTGATAGTACAACAAAAAACGCCCCCGAGCAATCGAGGGCGTTTTTATAGTTAGGAATTAACCTAAAACTAGTCGAGGATTTCGGTTACCTGACCGGCACCTACCGTACGGCCACCTTCACGGATAGCGAAGCGGAGGCCTTTCTCCATTGCCACTTTGCTGATAAGCTCCACCGTGATGGTGATGTTATCGCCGGGCATTACCATTTCAACGCCCTCGGGGAGGGTGATGATGCCGGTAACGTCGGTGGTACGCAGGTAGAACTGCGGACGGTAGTTGTTGAAGAAAGGAGTGTGGCGGCCGCCTTCCTCTTTCGAGAGCACGTATACCTCAGCCTTGAACTTCTGGTGAGGCTTTACCGAGCCGGGCTTGCAGATAACCATGCCGCGACGGATGGCTTCTTTCTCAATGCCACGGAGCAGCAGACCTACGTTGTCACCAGCTTCGCCGCGGTCCAGGATTTTGCGGAACATTTCCACACCCGTTACCGTCGACTTCAGGCCTTCAGCAGCACCCATACCCAGGATGTCAACCTGCTCGCCCGAGTTGATGATACCGCGCTCGATACGACCGGTAGCAACCGTGCCACGACCCGTAATCGAGAACACGTCCTCTACTGGCATCAGGAAAGGCAAGTCGGTCAGACGGGCAGGAATCGGAATAAACGAATCCACTGCAGCCATCAGCTCGTTGATTTTGGGAACCCAGTTGGCATCGCCGTTCAGGCCGCCCAGCGCCGAGCCCTGGATAACCGGAATGTTGTCGCCGTCGAAGTTGTAGAACGAGAGGAGTTCGCGGATTTCCATTTCCACCAGCTCAAGCAGCTCGGGGTCATCCACCATGTCCACTTTGTTCATGAACACTACCAGTTGGGGAACACCTACCTGACGGGCGAGCAGGATGTGCTCACGGGTCTGGGGCATTGGGCCGTCGGTAGCAGCTACCACGAGGATAGCGCCGTCCATTTGGGCAGCACCCGTTACCATGTTCTTCACATAGTCAGCGTGACCGGGGCAGTCAACGTGCGCATAGTGACGGTTGGCGGTAGAGTACTCTACGTGGGCGGTGTTGATGGTGATACCACGCTCTTTTTCCTCGGGGGCGTTGTCAATCGAGGAGAAGTCGCGCTTTTCAGCCAGACCCTGGTTAGCCAGCACCGTGGTGATAGCTGCGGTCAGGGTCGTCTTGCCGTGGTCAACGTGACCGATGGTGCCGATGTTTACGTGCGGCTTCGACCGGTCGAAATTTTCTTTAGCCATTGTAAAGAGTTGAGAAAAAAGAGGGGAATTAAAGTAAAAGCAAGTAGTCTATATGGCAAGAAAGCGAAACCCAGCTTGGGCCAATTCAGGCTTAGGTGCTGCGTATCGCTTCTCTTGCTGACCCGGCCCTAACCCACCCAAAGGGCGGGTAGTTCCGTAACTGCTGAGCCATTTATGGGATTTGAACCCATGACCTCTTCCTTACCAAGGAAGTGCTCTACCACTGAGCTAAAACGGCTTATTCTATAAAATGATAAAATGAGCGGGAGACGAGGTTCGAACCCGCGACCTGCAGCTTGGAAGGCTGCCGCTCTACCAACTGAGCTACTCCCGCAGATGGTACTCATTTTATTAAAGTGGGGGTAACAGGACTCGAACCTATGAACCCGAAGGAGGTGAGTTACAGTCACCCGCAATTGCCGCTATGCGATACCCCCATTTGTTTGCAAATCCGGCCGCTTGCTGGAATTGAGACGCAAAAGTACAGGTTTTTCGGGAAGATGCAAGTACTGCTCAAGAAAAAGTTGTGTGCCGGGACGCTCATTTCCGGTAACTACGCGCTTTATACGGCTTCGTAAGCAGCGCTCAGGCTATCCTTTGGGTTGGTTCACATTAAGTTATAAAATGCTTTGAGCCGCTCATCCGTTTCTTTACTTTTTATGTCAAGCAGCACTGCTTTAAGGTCGGGCTGGCTGGGTGCGAGCACCATGAGGCCTTTATATGCCCCCAGCCGCACGAAGTATTGGGGATGGGTACGGGCAATGGTCTCCAGGGTTTGTACTCCCTTTTCGCGCTCAATGACGGGCATCTGCACCATAAAGGCGCCAAATGCCTGCAGGTAGGTATAGAGGTCGGTGTCGGTGAGGTCGGGCAGACGGCGCATAAACCAGGCGTACTGGTCGATGCTGCCGCGCTGGGCATAATAGCCGGCCAGCGACACAAGCAGGGTAGAATTAGTTGTATTATCTAGGGCCGCCAGCTGGGTGCGGGCAGGCGAGGTAGGGAGTTTGGCAAGGGCATCAATAGCGCTAGCCTCCACCAGGTAAGAGCTGTCGCGCAGCGCCGTGAGGTAAGTGGAGGCGTAATTTTCGCCGGGGAAGGAAGCCAGCGTGATAAGCGCCTGCGCCCGCACGGCACTATTCGGGTCGGTGGTAGCCAGATGCTGAATTTCGGCCCGCACGGCGTTGGCCGACGGACCGCGGTAGCCGCGCAGATGGTCGAGCGCCGTGCGGCGCACGGCGAAGAAGTTATCAGTCAGCGCATTGCGAAACAGGCCGCTGACGCCAAAGTCGGTCGTCTTATTTTGCAGCAGGTCCATTGCCTCATATTTCTGCAAGTAGCTGCGGGCGTGGTAAAACTGAAATACCAGCTCCTCCATACTACGCTCTTCGTCTAGTTGAGCCAGCAGTTGGCCTTCGCTATCGAATTTCACCATTGTGGGCTTATCGGCAGCGAGGAAAGAGAAGGTCTGGTCGGCTTTCGTGATAGTGATGCGGTGCTCGGTAGGCTTCTCCTTTTGCCACACCGTAACGGCTACCGGCAGGCGAAACACTGGCTGGAAGAGCGTATCCTGCGTTTGCTGCACATGCAGCAGCACCTGACCGTTGCTGTAGGAATGGGTGATTTTCAGCTCGGGATGACCGCGCTGCATAAACCACTGGTCGAAGAACCAGTGCAGGTCTTCGCCCGTCGTTTCTTCGAAAGCCGTGCGCAGCTTGCTGATTTCAACGGCGGTGAGCTTGTTTTTGGTGAGGTAATGATTGAGGCCGGCAAAAAATGCATCATCACCTATATATTTACGCAGCATATGCAATACCCGTCCCCCCTTCTCGTAGGAATGGCGGTCGAACATATCCTCGCGGTTGGCATAATGGTAGCGGATGAGCGGCTCGCGCTTCGACTCGGCTTCTTCGAGGTAATGGGCCAAGTCCTGCTGCTGCACCAGTGCCGCGGCATCGGCGCCGTATTTGTACTCGGCCCAGAGATACTGCGAGTAGTTAGCAAAGCTCTCATTGAGCGGCAGGTTGCTCCACGACTCGCAGGTGACGTAGTCGCCAAACCAGTGGTGAAATAGCTCGTGGGCAATAATGGACTCGGAGGTCTCGTAGGCAGCATCGAGCAGCTCGCGGCGGGTGGCCTGGATGGTAGCACCGTGGACCGTAGCAGTCGCATTTTCCATAGCCCCACTCACATAGTCGCGTACTGCTATCTGCGAATATTTCTCCCACGGATAGTCAATGCCGAGCTTTTTGGAAAAGAAGTCCATCATTTCGGGCGTGCGCCCAAAAACGGCTTTAGCTGTGCTCTTATACTTGGGCTCTACATAGTAGTCAACCGCTTTGCCGTGCCAGGTATCGGCTACTACGGCAAAGTCGCCAACGGCCATCATGGTGAGGTAAGGGGCGGCGGGCAGGGTTTGGCGCCAGGTATCGGTGCGCGAGCCGTCGGCATTCTTTCGGGAGGCTATCAGCAGGCCATTGGAAAGCGTTTTGAACTGGTCCTCGACCGTCATTACAATCTCCTGGGTCATGCGCTGGTTTGGCTCGTCGATGGTCGGAAACCAGCAGGAGCTGCTTTGCGTCTCACCCTGCGTCCAGATTTGCCGGGGCTTGTTGGCCTCCTTGCCCAGCGGATTAATAAAATACAGGCCCTTGGCCGCCGTAATGGCTTCGCTACCACCGGCCGGCAGCTCATTGGGCTTAGCTACGTAGGCAATGCGTACCTGATAAGGCTGCTCCCGTGAGTACGCGTGGTCGAGGGCAATGGTAAGCCGACGGCCATCGTACTTATACGTCAGAACCTTGGGTGCTTTCCCGCTTAGCAGCTGCACACTTTTTATATCAAAGCCTTTGGCGTCAAGCTTCAAATCGCTTTGGGCATAAAAATGCGGGCGTAGCGTAAGCACCGCCGTTCCAAGCAGATACTGGTGCGCGTAATCAAAACGCACATCGAGCTTGGTATCCAGTACATCCGTGAGCTGGGTAGCGGCCGGCTGCAGGGGCGCGGTGGGCGGCAGCCACGAAGGGACGGTGATACTGGCCGAAGCAGGCGCGACGGGAGCCTCAACCGCTTTCTTATGATTATCCTTGCTTGAGCCACCAGTCGACTGGCCTCGGGAAGGCAGGGCAATCGCTACACAAACAATAAAACTAGCGGGAATTATAAATCGCATATTACTATCGGACCCTGGAAAAGGCTGGCAAGTTCCGACGAAATTAAGATTCACCGTACCTTTAACCCAGTTTCGGCCAGCAGGGCCGGCTTCTCTATGCTTAGTATCAGCATTGGCTCAGCACATAGCTGGGAGGTGGATTTTCAGGCCACCGACTCCCTTACCCTCAATGGCCAGCCCTTTGCCTGGGATGTGGCACCGCTCGGAAACGGGCGCTATCACGTGCTTTACCAGGGGCAGTCGTATACTGCCGAGCTGGTAGAAGCCGATTATGCGGCCAAGACCTTCACGCTGAAAATCAATGGCCAGCGGGTAGACTTGCACGCCAAAGACCGGTTCGACTTACTCCTCGACCGGCTGGGGCTGAGCGATGCCAATGTTGCCCGGATAAACGAGTTGAAGGCCCCCATGCCGGGCCTCATTATTGACATTCGGGTGCAGCCCGGCCAGGCCGTGCTGAAGGGCGACCCGCTGCTGGTACTGGAAGCCATGAAAATGGAAAATATTTTAAAAGCCCCGGCCGACGGGACTATCGGCAGCATCAAAGTAGACCTGCGGGCCAATGTTACCAAAGGCCAGGTACTGGTACAGTTTGCCTGATTCTACCCTCTCCCCTGCTCATCCTTACTTACTCTCTATTTTGACTTATCACCGAATTCTTCTCAAGCTCAGCGGCGAAGCGCTTATGGGCCAGCAGCAATACGGCATTGATGCTGACCGGCTCATGCAGTACGCTACCGAAATAAAGGCGGTAGCAGCGCAGGGTGTGCAGGTAGCCGTAGTAATTGGCGGCGGCAATATTTTCCGGGGTGTGCAGGCCGAGCACTTTGGCCTCGACCGCGTGCAGGGCGACTACATGGGCATGCTGGCCACGGTTATCAACTCGATGGCCCTGCAAAGCGCCCTGGAAAAAATGGACGTCCCTACCCGCCTGCTTTCGGGCCTTACCATTCAGCGGGTGTGCGAGCCCTACATCCGACGCCGCGCCATGCGCCATCTGGAGAAAGGCCGCGTGGTAATTTTTGGCGCCGGTATTGGCTCGCCCTACTTTACTACCGACTCGGCTGCGTCGCTGCGGGCCATCGAGATTGAAGCCGACGTAGTGCTGAAAGGCACCCGGGTAGATGGCATTTATTCAGCTGACCCCGAGAAGCACCCCAACGCCGTGCGCTACTCACGCATTTCGTTTGATGAGGTAATGGAGAAAAACCTGAGCGTGATGGATATGACGGCCTTCACACTTTGCAAAGAGAATAACCTGCCTATCATCGTTTTCGATATGAATACGGCGGGCAATCTGGAGCGCCTGGTGGCTGGCGAAGACCTTGGTACCCTGGTAACAATGGCTGGCGGCCTTGCGCGCGCGGCCAATGCGCTGCCCGAGCTAAGCGGCCTGCCACCGCTGGTAGGTAACCTGCCCGAACAAGCCTGATTTTAGTAGTTGTCCGGCACTTTTATAAACTTTGCTAACAAGAACCGGCAGCTGCCAACAAAAAACGCTAATTTTTAACATGGACGAGGAAATTCAATTTTACCTCAGCGATGCTGAGGAGTCGATGGGCAAGGCCATTGCCCACGTAGGCGTAGAAATGGGTCGCATCCGGGCCGGCAAAGCCTCACCGTCCATGCTCGATGGCCTGCGCGTAGACTACTACGGTACGCCCACCCCAGTAGCGCAAATTGCGAATATCTCCGCCCCCGACCCTCGTTCGCTGCTTATTAAGCCCTGGGAAAAAAATATGGTAAATGAGGTGGCCAAAGCCATCAAAAATAGCGACCTGGGCCTGAATCCCGTTGCTGATGCCGATGGTGTGCGCCTCAACATTCCGCCCATGACTGAAGAGCGCCGCCGTGACCTGGTAAAGCAGGCCAAAAACGAAGCCGAAGCTGGCAAAGTACGGGTACGCGGTATCCGCAAGGATGTAAACGAGGCCCTGCGCAAGCTCCAGAAAGATGGTGCACCGGAGGACGCCATCAAGGATGCCGAGGCCAAAGTGCAGAAGTACACCGATGCCCACATCACCGAAGTAGATAAACTCTTCTCTAAAAAAGAATCGGAGATTATGACTATCTGAGGTCTTTTCTCAGCAAAAAAGCCCGGCGATTGCTCGCTGGGCTTTTTTATTATCTTATATTAATTATATATTAAAAACAATATTATTCATCCCCGTACGATAGCAGCGCGGTTTCTACAGAAGCGGGTACCAGGTAACGAATAGAGCGGCCGAGGCGCAGGCTCTCGCGGATGTAGGTAGCCGAGATATCCAGTAAAGGCGCCTGCATTACCTGCACACGCGGAAAGAGAGCCAGCTCGGGCAAGGCGGTGCCGGGGCGCGGGTAAACGTAGATATCAATTTCGGCCAGCAAGCGGGCTGCTTGCTGCCAGCGCGGCAGGCCGGGCAGGTTGTCGGCACCCATTAGCAGCACAAACTCCGTGTCGGGATGGCGCTGCTGCAGCGCATCGAGGGTGGCAATGGTATAGCTGGGGCGCGGCAGGCCAAACTCAATGGCTTCTACTCGCAGGCGCGGATTGCCGGCAATGGCTAGTTCTACCAGGCTCAGGCGCTGGGCTTCGGGCAGCAACTCGGCTCCCGCTTTAAACGGGTTTTGGGGCGATACGACCAGCCATACTTCCGCCAAGTCGGTGCGGGTGGCAAAGTGCTCGGCCAGAATAAGGTGGCCGGTATGCACCGGATTAAACGAGCCGAATAGTAGTCCGATTCGTTGTGCAGGGCCGAAAGCAGCCGGCATCATACCGCCTCAGCTGGCGTATCGGATTGAATGAAGTCGCGCACCAGCTTTTCGGCGTGGGCGACTGCCTCCTCCAGCTTATCGTTCACAACCGTGACGTCGAACTTGTCCTCAAAGGCCAGCTCGAAAGTCGCTTTGTACACCCGCGAAGAAATACTGGAAGTAGAGTCGGTGGCCCGCGCCGTGAGCCGCTCAGCCAGGGCTTCGATGGAAGGCGGCCGCACAAAAACGGCGAGCGCCCGCTCTTTATAAAACGCTTTGATGCTGAGGCCACCCTTCACATCCACATCGAGAATAGCGTGCTTGCCAGTGGCCCAGATACGCTCAATCTCCGATTTGAGGGTACCATAGAAGGCCCCTTCGTATACCTCTTCCCACTCCACAAACTCGTTGTGACGAATTTTATCCTGAAAATCGGCTACCGTAATGAAGTGATAGTCTTTGCCATTGACCTCGGCGCGGCCGCGGCGGTCGCGGGTACAGGCCGAGATGGAGAAGCTCAGCTCCGGGATTAACTCCATGAGCCGATGTACGATAGTCGTCTTGCCCGCTCCTGACGGAGCCGAGAATACAATGATTTTGCCCTGCATAGGGCTACAAAGCTAGGCTATTTCGGCGTGCAACCGCGCCATGATAGCGTGTGGCAGTGCCGAAGGAGCCGGCCGACGCCCAACTTTCTGATTCAGAAAGCCGATAAACACTTGCTGCTTCTTAATATCATCGAAGCAGGGCGAGCAATCGTCGCCGTGGTGGATGAGGTAATCCTCATCTTCTTCGGTCAGGCTCCGGCCTTCGAGAAGTTGGTCAAGTACAATGTTCACGCGGTCGCAGTCGGGGGCGCTAGCCAAGGGCGAGGCAAGGGGGGCCGACAGATTGGTTGTAGTAGCAGTAGCTTCCATGGGCGAATCGGGAACAGGGTCTTAGCCTGGGGTTAAATGGTGAAGAAAAAATTAACTGTTTTCGTCGTCGGGCTCGGCGGCATTAACGGCATCATCAGAGGCATCGTTCCCGTAGCCCATGGATGAGGCATATTTTTCGAGCTTGTCTTTGAGGAAATTACGCGCCCGGTGCAGCCGTGAGCGCACCGTACCAATCGGAATATCGAGCACCTTGGCCATTTCCTCATAGGTAAAGCCCTCAAGGTCGCACAAGATGATAACCGTCCGAAAATCAACTGGTAGCGAGTTTAAGGCGCTGGCTACTTCGTCGCCGATAAGGTCGCGCGAGGACTGTTGCCGCAGGTCAGACGACGAAGCCCCGGTATCGGCATCGCCCTCTACTTCATCCGGATTATAATATCCTTCAACTTCGCTGTAATCGACTTTCGCCGGCTGCTTGCTTTTCTTCCGAAAATCGTTGATAAACGAGTTTTTCAGAATACGAAAAAGCCAGGCCTTGGCATTGGTGCCGGGCTCGAAGTACTCAAAAAAGCGGTACGCCTTGAGGTAGGTTTCCTGCACCAGGTCGTTGGCATCGTCTTCGTCGAGCGTGAGGCGATAGGCGAAGTTGTAGAGCGGGTCGAGCACCGGCATCAGCTCGGCCTGAAAGCGCCGGTCTTTTTCCTCTTTGCTCAGCTTCACCCGTTCGGGAGAGTCACTCATAATGGGTAGATAGGGCAGGTAATAAAACCAGGAACTGGGCAAAAGTAAGACCAGACAGCATCGATTCGACTAGTGCGCGAGCCGCATGGCCTTGCTAGCGGCAACAATATAGAGCCTGATGTGCCGACAGTAAATGCTACGTACGGTAGGAAGTGGCTGCTAGGTTGCCTGCAAAGGCTGCCAGCGAGCAATTTGGGCTGCTACGGTAGCTGCCGCAATTGCCTTGATGCAGGTACATTCGGTTGGCTGTGCCTCACAATCCTGGCAGTTGGGCCGGTCAACTACCAGGTATTCGGCATGCGGCCCAAGCGGAGCCCAGCGGCTGGGGTGCATGGGCCGAATGGGCGGGTACAACCCCAGCGCCTGGCGACCAAGCGCGGCAGCCAGGTGCAAGGGCCCGGTACTGCCGGCCACCAGCCCATCAGCGGCGGCAATAAAGGTGATGAACTCGGGAAGTGCCAGCTGGCCGGTCAGGTCGGCGGTGATGAAGCGGGCGTTTTCGCGCAGCCAGCCGGCCAGCTCCTCACCTTCGGCAGCCGTGCCACTGATGAAAACGCGGTGCCCGGCCTTGTGAAGCAGCCGGGCTAGCTCGCCAAAATGCGGTAGGCCCCACTCGCGGGCACTGCCCCGGCTGCGCGGGTGCAGCACAACATTGAGCTGGCCCGGCTGCCGGGCAGCCAGCAGCTGCTGATATTCAGCACGAAGCGGCGTAGCTGCCCGCAGGCCCGTCAGCGCTATGATGGCAGCCAGACTAAGCACCTGGCTGTATCCAAGCGGCTGCAAGAGCTGCAGGTTCAGCTGGGCCTCGTGCAGCGGCGAGTGGCGGCGGCTGAGCGCGACCAGCCGGTTGCAGGCGAGCCAGTGAAACAAGCGGTTGCGCGTGCCGATGCGAACCGGAATATTGGCTTGCCGAGCCAGTTTCGCGAGAAATTTATTTGGAAAAACGTGGATAATAGCCGCCGCCTCGTAGCTGCGCACCTGCGCCAGCTGCTCGGCCGCAGGCAGCTTTTGTAAGGTATCAATAGCCAGAAAATCATCTAGCTGGGGGCAAGCGGAAGATACGGCAGCGGTGTAGCTGCGCCCAATGAGCACTACGCGGCAGGCGGGATAATGCTGCTTGAGCCAGCCGGCTACGGGCAGCGTCAAAACCACATCGCCGATGGCATCGGTACGCGAAATGAGGAAAGTCGGACTCATGACGTGGGCGCGTTTTGGGTGCCGGTTTTCAGCTTCGCGAACTTCAGAAATACCCCCCAGGCCGAAATGACCGCGATACTTAGGCCTGCGAAGCCATCCAGAAAGCCCAGCCGGAACACATAGCCATGCACAAATTTCCAGAGCGGCTTCAGTAAGAGATGAAAGAACGTTACGCGGGTCTGGCCCTTCAGCGCCCGCTCCTGCGCCGTGATACTCGTGAATTTATTCAGCTGGCTGACGTGCTGTGCAATTGAAATATATGAAAAATGCAATATATCACCCATAAGCTGACCGGTAAACTGCCCAGTGTTCACTTCGTAGTGCTCGTGCAGCAGCAGGCCCTGCCAGCGGCCCAGGCGGCGGTCGTAGAGGCGCAGCTTGCGGTCGGGGTACCAGCCGCCGTGGCGCACCCAGGTGCCGCAGTAGTTGGTGAGGCGCGCCAGCGAGTAAGCCGCATGCTGCCAGTTATTTTTTACAGCCTGAATGCTCTGGCGCAGCTCATCGGTCAGCACTTCGTCGGCATCGAGCTGCAAAATGTAGTCGAACGTAGCCTGGTCGGTAGCGAAGTTTTTTTGCTCGACGTAGCCGGCGAAGGCATTTTGAATAACGCGGGCGCCGTGCTGGCGGCAGATTTCCACCGTGCCGTCGGAGGAGAACGAATCGACTACCAATACTTCGTCGGCTACCGTGCCCAGCGCCTGCAGGCAGCGGGCAATGTTGGCTTCCTCATTGAAGGTAATAACGACGACAGAGAGCGAGACTGGCATGGGCACTGCAAAGCTAGCAGCCCGGCTGCGGGTAGAACCGCTGCTGTTGATAGCTTTGGAAATGAAAACAACGCTACTCACGGGGCTCGTGCTGGCTTTGGTGCTGCTTCCGGGTATTGGCCGGGCCCAAACATATCAGACTACAGACGATTGCGCCTTCATCAAAACCAAGCACAACTTTCATTATGTGGGCGACGACCAGCCGCTACGCGACGAAGACTTTGAGGGCGTACCTGCCTTGCTTCCCAAGCAAGCGCCCATAGTACCAGCCACGCCTCACCCCATCGAAGTAGCGGAGTCGGACCGTGCTTATACCGATGGCAAGTATGATGAGGCAGCGGCCCTCGTGGCAGACGCAGCTAACCTTACCCCGGCCGACCCATCGGTGCTGAACTGCTATGCCAGGGCCCTGTACCGAGGCGCCAATACTCGTGAGTTGAGCTATCCGGTTTACCAGCGTTTGATTGCGTTGCTGGATATGTACGGCCGCGAAAGCCCACAGGCCGTTACGGTCTACATGCCTTTCGTGGAGGCTTATTTCAAGCTGGCTACTTTGCAGCTCGACGACCAGCAGTGGGCAGCGGCCTCGTACAACCTCTCACGCGCGGCAGCGGCTTTACAAAGTATGCCTGATGCTGCCGCTGAGAATTCCTCCTTGCGTGAGCAAATTTTGCAGTATCAAACGGAATGTTTTGCTAACCTGCATCAGCTTGAGCTGTGCCGTTATTTTGGGCAGCGAACGCTGAAGTTTTTTCCCGGTAATCGCTACGTCAAACCTTACCTGGCGGCGCTGCCTAAGCCAAAGCCAGCACCACGCCGATAGCCGGGGCGCCACCGTTATGGCGGCCGTTGCGTATAGGGCAGTCTATTACGCTAAACCTCTATGGCTGACGTACAGAATAAACTCATTCTTGTCACCGGCGCTACTTCCGGCATTGGCGAAGTAACGGCCCGTGAGCTGGCCCGTCAGGGTGCGCATGTCGTTATTCTGGCCCGCAACCGGGCCAAGGCCGAGCGCACGCAGCGCGACATCATCGATACTACTGGCAACAAGCACGTTGACATCGTGCTGGCCGACCTTTCGGTGCTTCAGCAGGTGCGCGACGTGGCGGCGCAGATTCATGACAACTATCCGCGCCTCGACGTGCTGGTAAACAATGCGGGGCTTATGTTTGGGGCTGAGCGCCAGGTATCGGCCGATGGCAATGAGCTGACGCTGGCTACCAACCACCTGGGGCCGTTTCTGCTCACCAGCCTGCTTTTCGACTTACTGCAAAAAAGCCCGGCGGCTCGCATCGTAAACGTGGCCTCAATGGCATATCGCTTTTCCAAGCCTACGCTCGACGACCTGCAGTCGGAGCGCTCATACAGCCCCGTGTGGGAGTATGGCAACACCAAGCTCTGGAATATCATGTTTACCCAGGAGCTGGCGCGGCGCCTGCGCGAGCACGGCATCACCAACGTCACTACCAACTCGCTGCACCCCGGCGCGGTGGCCACCGGCTACGGGCAGCAGTCGGGCGGCTGGCTAACGGCCGTGCTTACCCTGGGTCGGCCTTTTATGCTATCACCCGAGAAAGGAGCCGAAACCAGCATTTTTCTGGCCACTGATGCCCAGGCCGGCGCAGTCAGCGGGGGCTTCTACAATAAGAAAAAGCCCGAGCCGGTGAAAAGCAGCTTTAATACCCCCGAAAACAACCGGCGCCTCTGGGAGCTGACGGAGCAGCTGACCGGCACAAAGTTTCTCAATTAGGGTTTTGGGGCGATTTTACCACGCAAAGCTTCAGCGCACCACAACAGAAAGCCCCGTCAGCACTTGCTGACGGGGCTTTAATATAAGCTATTCGCTATGTATTAGTAGCGGTACAGGTCCGACTTGAACGGGCCCTCCACTGGCACTTTGATATAGTCGGCCTGCTTGGGCGTCAGCTCGTCCAGCTCCACCCCAATTTTGGCGAGGTGCAGGCGGGCTACTTTCTCATCCAGGTGCTTGGGCAGGGTATATACCTGGTTTTCGTAGTGGCTGGCGTTCTTCCACAGCTCCAGCTGCGCCAGCGTCTGGTTGGTAAACGAGTTCGACATCACGAACGACGGGTGGCCCGTGGCGCAGCCCAGGTTTACCAGGCGGCCTTCGGCCAGAATGATAACCTCTTTCCCGTCGATGTTATAAATATCGACTTGCGGCTTTACAGTGTCTTTGGTGTGGCCATAGTTTTTGTTTAGCCACGCCATGTCGATTTCATCGTCGAAGTGCCCGATGTTGCAGACGATGGCCTTGTCCTTAAGGGCTCGGAAGTGCTCCTCACGGATAATATCGCAGTTGCCCGTGGTAGTGATAACGATATCAGCCCGCGGAATAGCGTTCTCCATCTTCTTCACCTCGTAGCTATCCATGGCGGCTTGCAGCGCGCAGATGGGGTCAATCTCGGTGACGATAACGCGGGCACCAGCGCCGCGCAGCGAGGCCGCGGTGCCTTTTCCTACGTCGCCGTAGCCGGCCACTACGGCCACTTTGCCCGCCATCATCACGTCGGTAGCCCGGCGGATAGCATCTACTGCCGACTCCTTGCAGCCGTACTTGTTATCAAATTTCGACTTCGTTACCGAGTCGTTCACATTAAAGGCCGGGAAAGGCAGTGAGCCGTTTTTCACGCGCTCGATAAGACGCAGGACGCCGGTCGTAGTTTCTTCGCTCACCCCTCTGATACCGGCAGCCAGCTCGGGGAACTGATTGAGTACCATGTTGGTGAGGTCGCCACCATCGTCGAGAATCATGTTGAGCGGCTGGCGCCCTTCTCCGAAAAACAGCGTCTGCTCGATGCACCAGTTAAATTCTTCCTCGCTCATGCCCTTCCAGGCATACACCGGAATGCCGGCCGCCGCGATGGCCGCCGCCGCATGGTCCTGCGTCGAAAATATATTGCACGACGACCAGGTAACCTCAGCCCCCAGGGCAATAAGGGTTTCGATGAGTACCGCGGTTTGGATAGTCATGTGCAGGCAGCCCGCAATGCGGGCACCTTTCAGTGGCTGGCTCGGGCCAAACTCCGCCCGCAATGCCATCAGGCCGGGCATCTCGGCTTCAGCCAAGCGAATCTCCTTGCGCCCCCATTCGGCCAGGCTCAGGTCTTTTACTTTATAAGGAACGTAGGTTGTAGGCTTGGTCTCTACCATGATAGTCAGTAAATGAAAGGTCGTGGATTCCAACCGCAAAGATACGCTTTTGTTAGGATGCGCTGGCCGTGAGTATGTGCTATATCTTTGCCGGCTATGACCGCTTCTATTCGTTATTCGGGCAGCGTAGCGCGCTGGCTCACAGTTTCGTGCCTGGCCGTGGGCCTGAGCCTGACGGGCCGGCCCGTGCTTGCTCAGCAAGCCAGCCCTGCTACCATCCGGCTTCTACCCGAAGATGAGGAGCGCGGGCAGTACGGGCATCAGCAGAATTTTTATTTCCTGGCTCCCGGCAAAACCGGGGAAGACTACCAGAGTGCCGGTTTTTTTGGTCAACGGCTGCGCCCCTACCTGGCGGGCAACACGCAGGCTCTGCGCGAGCTGGACAAGTATAAGCGCCAGAAAACCTTTTACCTGGTTGATAAGGTCGTACTGGTTGGCAGCCTCGGCTACTATGCTTCGCAGGTGTTCGCCCATGGCGACCCGGTGTATTTCAGCAGTAATCAGCAGGTAGCGGCTGGCGTAGCGGTAGCCAGCTTACTGGCAACAATATTCATTAACCACCATACTAATGAGTATATCAAGCAATCGATAGATGAATACAACACCCAGCCACCCGCCAAGCATGGGGCAGTGTGGCCTCGCCTGCGGCCAACCAGCATAGGGGTAGCGCCAGCAGTGGCTGGCCAGCCACTGCTGGCGCTACGCTGGCAGCTGTAACAAGCAGATTTTCTTGCCGTTACTAATCTACTAACTTTTAAATTAAGCGAAACCGGCCGATGGGCATTGCACCTGTTAGCCGGTTTTTGCGTTAGTGGCTGCACAATGACGTTTCCTTTGCCCGAGGCAGCTCGCAAGTATGTGGCTGCTCACCTTCACGACGACCCGGCCCACCTTGCCCTCCAGGCCCGTCGCTACCCTCATCTGCCCGTGCCCGATTTGGTGCGTCAGATTCAGGCCCGCCAGAAAGCCCGCGTGAAACTGCCCGCCTGGGCCGATAACCAGGAATTGATTTTCCCCCCGGCACTGTCAGTCGAGCAGGCTTCGTCTGAAAAAACGGCTACCTATAAGGCCAACCTGGTGGCCGGAGCCGCCCGGCTCGCTGACCTTACGGGCGGCTTTGGCGCCGATTCGGCCCACTTTGCGGAGGTAGTTGACCAGGTAGCCTATGTGGAGCGCGACCCCCGGCTGGCGGAGATAGTAGCCTACAACCTCGCGCAGCTACGCATCGGCAACGTAACGACGCATGCGGCGGATGCCGTTAGCTTTCTGAAGACTGCCGACCAGCCGTTCGACTGGCTATACCTCGACCCGGCCCGGCGCGACCAGCGCGGCGGCAAGCTCTTTCGGCTGGCCGACTGCGAGCCCGACGTGCCGCGCCTGCTGCCACTGCTACTGCGGCACGCCCCACGCATTCTGCTCAAGACTTCGCCCATGCTCGATATAGAGTTGGCCATTGAGGAGCTGCGCCACGTGCGCCGCCTGTGGGTGCTGGCCGTGGAAAATGAAGTAAAGGAAGTGCTCTATGAGCTCGGTGCCGAGCCGGCCATCGACCCTGAGCGCCTGGCAGTGAACCTGCGGCGCGATGGCAGCCAGCAGGAATTTCGCGTTAACCGGGCGCGTGAAGCACGCGCCGTACCCCGCTACGCCGAGGCCCAACAGTATCTGTATGAGCCCAATGCTGCCATTCTGAAAGCCGGAGCCTTTAAAAGTATTGGCACCGCGTTTGAGCTGCTCAAGCTTCATCAACACAGCCACTTATATACCAGCCAGGAGCTGCGAGCCGATTTTCCGGGGCGAACGTTCCGCATCTTGGCTACGGAGAAGGCCGATGGCCCTATCCTGAAAGCGCACCTTGGCCCCGAGGGGCGAGCACACGTTACGACCCGCAATTTTCCCGAGTCGGTAGCCGATTTCCGGCGGCGCACGGGTATTCGGGAGGGCGGCGACCAGTACCTGTTTGCTACTACCGACCTGCGTGGCCGGCTGGTCGTGCTCATCTGCGCTAAGCTATAAGTATCTGGCCGTGCTGCCGACTAGCCGCAACGTGAGTTCAGCCAAGAATTTAGTGAGTAGTTTTGCAGCCTGCTGTCCCAGGCGCTACGCGCTGCCATAGGCAGCATTTTTGTTTGATTAATCCCTTGCCATGCCCTATCTGTTCACTTCCGAATCGGTTTCGGAAGGCCACCCCGATAAAGTTGCCGACCAAATTTCGGATGCTATTCTGGACGACTTCCTGCGCCAGGACCCGGCCGCAAAAGTTGCCTGCGAAACGATGGTAACCACCGGCCTGGTCGTTATTGCCGGCGAAGTAAAATCGTCGGCTTACGTAGATGTTCAGAGCATTGCCCGCAACGTCATCCGTCGCATCGGCTATACCAAGGCTGAGTATAAGTTTGAAGCCGAGAGCTGCGGCATCCTGTCGGCGCTGCACGAGCAGTCGCCCGATATCAACCAGGGAGTGGTGCGCCAGGCTCCGGAAGAGCAGGGCGCCGGCGACCAGGGCATGATGTTTGGCTACGCTACGAACGAAACGGCCAACTATATGCCCCTGGCCCTCGACCTTTCGCACGCCCTGCTCGAAGAGCTGGCCGCTATCCGCAAGGCCGGCCAGGAAATGACTTACCTGCGCCCCGACGCCAAAAGCCAGGTAACCATCCGGTATTCCGACGACCACCGCCCGGTGGCCATCGATACCATTGTTATCAGTACCCAGCACGACGACTTCGACCCGTCGGAAGAGCACATGCTGGCCCGCATCAAGCAGGATATCATCGCTATTCTCATTCCGCGCGTGAAAGCCAAGCTAAGCGCCGAAGTGCAGGCGCTGTTCACTGGCGATATCAAGCACCACATCAACCCCACCGGCAAATTTGTTATCGGTGGGCCGCATGGCGACTCGGGCCTCACGGGCCGCAAGATTATCGTCGATACCTACGGCGGCAAGGGCGCGCACGGCGGCGGCGCCTTCTCCGGCAAAGACTCGAGCAAGGTAGACCGCTCGGCCGCCTACGCTGCCCGCCACATTGCCAAAAACCTCGTAGCCGCTGGGGTGGCCGACCAGGCGTTGGTGCAGGTTGCCTACGCCATTGGCGTAGCCAAGCCAGTAGGCCTGTACGTCACTACCTCGGGCACCACCAAGGCCACCAATGCGGCCGGCCACACACTCACCGATGGGGAGATTTCGGATAAGGTAAACGAGCTATTCGACCTGCGGCCTTACGCCATTGTAGAGCGGCTGGGACTGCGAAATCCTATTTTTGGCGCTACAGCCGCCTACGGCCACATGGGCCGCCAGCCCGGCACCATTACCGTTAAGATGAAGGACGGCGAGGAAAAAACCTTCGAAACCTTTACCTGGGAAAAGCTGGACTACGTGGACCGTATCAAAGCCGCGTTTAGCCTCTAACTGACTATCCTCCTAGCAAAACCCCCCTGCGGTCGTTGACCACAGGGGGTTTTTATATATATAACAAACCTAATGGCTTAGTGATTTTTCTTTATACCGGGTAATCTGCCGCTTCAGGGCTTCCACCGCAGCATCGGTAGCCGCTTCGAAAGAGGCCGCATCCTCCTGGCTAAAAAGGGTACTACCAGGCACCATCAGCTTGATTTCAACGGTTTTGTTGGCCACCCCATCTTTGTTGTTGAGGCGCAAAATAACTTCGCCATCCGTTACACGGTCGTAAAAATGTTCTAGCTTGTTGAGGCGCTGCTGAATGAAGTCGAGCAGGGTTTTGTCGGCATCGAAATGCACCGATTGCATTTGCACTTTCATGGGCAAAAGGGAATTGGGTGGATGGGAAATCGAGAACAAAGCCGTAATACCAAAGGACTAAGTGCTGCGTGCTATCCAGCCATAAGCTGAGCAGCAATCACTTATAATCATTCGTTTCTCCTGCTTCATTCTAAACTGAACTCAGGCCCTTGGGTGGGCTTGTTCAAATACGGATTTTAGGCGGTCTACGGACAAGTGGGTGTACACTTGCGTAGCTGCCAGGCTTGCATGCCCCAACAATTCTTTGATAGAATTGAGGTCGGCTCCCTTGCCCAGCAGGTGCGTGGCAAACGCGTGGCGCAGCGCATGCGGATGCTGGTGGGCGGCCGATGTGGATGCCTGACTTAGGTATTTTTTCACCGTACGGTATACCAGCTTCTCGTACAGCGGCTCGCCCTTATCGGTACGCAGAAAAGCGCTGCCCGGCGCGATAGCGCCAAACTCAGCGCTCCGGTAGGTGCGGTACTTTTCCAGCACCAGCAGCAGCGACGGGTTCAGGGGTACTACGCGCTGCTTGTTGCCCTTGCCGGTTACGCGCACAGTGCGTGCACTGATATCCAGGTCGTTATCGGTAATGCCCAGCAGCTCTGAAAGGCGGATACCGGTTCCGTACAGCGTTTCCAGCACCAGCTGGTCGCGGACGCCAGCAAAGCTCTCCTCAAACTCGAAAGAGTTGAGCAGCCGGTTGAGCGACTCTTCAGGCACGAATTCGGGCAGCTTCTGGGCCATTTTGGGGGCCTTGATGCGCAGCATAGGATTGGCTTCGATGCGGTGCCCGCGCAACAAAAACTTATAGAATGAGCGCAGGCAAGCCACTTTCCGGTTTACAGTACGCGGGTCGAGGTCCTGGTCCATCAGGCTTACCACCCAGCCCCGGATAAGCGGATGAGTAGCCTGAGCAGGGTCGGCTAGCTCATACTCAGCCTGTATATACGCGCTAAACTGCGTCAGGTCAGTTTGGTATGAAGTAACAGTATGCGGGCTGAAGCGTTTCTCGTACCGCAAAAAATCCAGAAATTCATCCATCTTCAAATCAGACCAAAGCTTTGGCCAACGGCCGGGTGTGCAAAGTAGTGCCCGGCTGTGTTTTTCCCAAATCTGCAACGCCAAAAGCCCGCCCGATTACCCCTGGTAATCGGGCGGGCTTTCGCAGCCGCTACAGCGCAATAAAACGATTACTCGTTTTCGCCGCCGTAGGTAGCCAGCTTATATACTGCTTTCTGCTTCAGCTTGCGCTTAGTGATGCTCGGCTTCTGGAAGAACGTGCGGCGACGCAGCTCTTTCAACACGCCAGTGCGCTCGAATTTCTTCTTGAAGCGCTTCAGAGCGCGGTCAACGGTTTCGTTGTCTTTGATTTGAACGATAATCATATCGGGGAGTGAGAATGCTTTCGCTACGGGAAGCCGAGTAAATCGGGCCGCAAAGATACTCAGGGATTACGCGGATTCAAACCCATTTGCCGGATTTTGCGGATGATTCGCGCTCAACCCGTTACCAGAGAAGAAGCCGAATACCCGCAAAAGCTGTGAAACCGGTTTGAATCCGCATAATTCCTGACGTTTACTTCAGCAAAGTGCGGGCAATAACGAGCTTCTGAATTTCACTCGTACCCTCCCCTATGGTGCAGAGCTTGGCGTCGCGGTAATACTTTTCGGCCGGATAGTCTTTGGTATAGCCATAACCGCCAAAAATTTGGACACCCTCATTGGCTACCCGCACGCTTACCTCCGAGGCGTAAAGCTTGGCCATTGCCGATTCGCGATTTACATTTTCGCCCCGGTCTTTCATGGCAGCGGCGCGGTAGGTGAGCTGGCTGGCGGCCTCAATCTCGGTAGCCATATCGGCCAGCTTAAAGGCAATACCCTGGAAATTGCTGATAGGCTGGTTGAACTGCTGGCGCTCTTTACTGTATTGCAGAGCAGCTTCGTAAGCGCCCTGCGCAATTCCCAGGCTTAGCGCCGCAATACTGATACGCCCACCATCGAGCACCTTCAGGCTTTGGACAAAACCATCCCCTACCTTACCGATGACGTTTTCTACAGGCACCCGGCAATCGGTAAAAATCATTTCCGTGGTTTCGGAAGCCCGCATTCCCAGCTTGTCTTCTTTGCGGCCGCCCTCAAAACCCGGCGTGCCGCGCTCCACGATAAAGGCCGTCATACCATGAGAGTCGCCGACCTCACCGGTACGGGCAATAACCACGGCCACGTCGCCGCTTTTGCCGTGGGTGATAAAGTTTTTGGCGCCGTTCAGCACATAATTCTCCCCGCTGGCATCAAGCGTGGCGGTGGTGCGCATATTGCCCGCATCAGAGCCGGTATTAGGCTCGGTCAGGCCCCAGGCACCCAGCCACTCCCCCGAAGCCAGGCGCGGCAGGTACTTCTGCTTCTGCTCCTCGGAAGCGTGCTGCAGGATGTGCCCGGTGCAGAGCGAGTTATGAGCCGCCATGCTCAGGCCAATGCTACCATCAATCTTGGAAAGCTCGGCAATAGCCGTCACATACTCCTGGTAGCCAAAGCCTGAACCACCATATTGGTGTGGCACCAGCACCCCCATCAGCCCAAGCTCACCAAGCTGGCGAAACAGGTCGCGGGGAAATTCCTGGGTATTATCCCAGCGCATCATATTGGGCTTGATGTGCTGGAGACCAAAGTCACGCACCATTTGTGCAATCATGGCCTGGTTTTCGGTCGCTACGGTAGCTTCCATAAGGATACGTTAAAGTGGGGTGGGTAAGGGGAGGGAGAAGTGTGTAGAACCCCACCTAGGGGGTTCGCGCTTACAAAAATACGATTCTGAGGCTGTTGCCTGCCGTGGGCTATTATGAGACGGCAAGACCGGATTTTTGAAAGCCCGGCGTAAATAGGTTACTTTTGGGACATTTTTTACTTGTAGAAGCCTGCGGTCAGCACCTTTCGCTTGCCCGGCTTTGTTAACCCGGCTCTCTTTTGGCTTTTATATCTTCGCTTTCGTCTGGGCCGCTTCGTCGGTTACTGCTTTTGGCTTTACCGATACTCGGCCTGCTTTCGTCGTGCGCTACAACCAAATACTATAACCAGCGCACTATGTTCCAGCTCACCAAGGGAAAAGATGGGGTGGTAGATACAGCGAAGCTACGTCGGGCCGTCAACCGAACGGACCGTAATTATCGTATTCATAGCAACGATATTCTCAACGTTCAGGTTTATACCAACAAAGGCGAGAAACTAATTGACCCTAATGGGGAGTTGCGGTTTGGCTCCCCTAGCATTGGTACTAGTCCAGCACCTAGCCCTTCCTTTACTAGCCCTGGTCAGCGCTCCACGGGTCAGGGAACGAGTACTACCCCCGGCGCTACTCAATTCACCGTTCAAGCAGATGGTACAGTTAGGCTGCCGCTCGTGGACCGGGTGCAAGTAAGAGGCCTGAGTTTAATACAGGCAGATAGTGTCCTGCGGGTGCGCTACAGTGAATATTATAAAGAGCCTTTTGTTAAGACTACTGTCACAAACAATCGCGTCATTATTCTTGGCTCACCCGGTGGGCTAGTGATTCCGCTCACTAATGATAATATGAATTTACTGGAAGTGTTAGCACTAGCTGGCGGCCCTGATGGAATGAACGTTTCTAGCAGTTCAGGTATTACTGGCAGCAGTTTCAATCGTAATGGGGGACGCATAACTAACATTCGTATTATCAGAGGAGATTTAAAAAACCCACAAGTGCAGTTTGTTGACTTAAGCACTTTAGAGGGTATGCGACGGGGCAATTTGCAAATTGAGCCTAACGATATTATCTATATTCAGCCATTACGCCGTCCTTTTACGGATGCTATAATTGATGCTGGCCCGGCGCTAAGCCTGCTCACAACCGTTTTTTCCACAATAAGCTTTATTTTCACTTTTGCCGTTCTAGCGAAAAAATAGTTTAGTAAGCTATTTCTCAATTTGATATTATTACTATGGCATTAAGCGAAAACGCAGAGTTAGAAGAGCTAATCCGACGAGCTTCATCGGGGTCAGAAGCAGCACCGTCTACTATCCTTTCTTCGCCCGATGATGATGGTGAAGGAGCCGGTAGCTTTGACCTGAATACATTGGTTTTAGTAGCCCGGCGTAGCTTGTTATGGGTGATTCTGTTGCTTGCCTTAGGCTTCACGGGCTCCTGGCTTTATTTACGCTATACCAAGCCTATTTATAAAGCGACTTCTATTTTAAAGATAGACGAGCGTAGTGATGCTAATGCCTTAGGCCTGGGCCTGGCAATGAATGCTGCTGGAGTTGATAACAAGCAGGCCGCGCAACTTGCCGGTGAGGTTGAGCTTATCAAGTCAGGGCTTACTTATAAACGGCTGAAGCAGACAGTTCCGCTCGATATTAATTACTACACCCAAGGGACAGTCCTCGAAACAGAACTATTTGGGACTAGCCCTTTTAAGGTAGAGTATTCCATAAAAGACCCTGTTTATTATAATCATAAATTTAGCGTTGAGTACCTGGATGCTAAGCATTATCATCTCCAGGTTTCTCTGAAGAATAACGAAACACTAGCTGGAAATTATGAGTTGGGGCAATATGTGCAGCTACCAGGCATGCGTCTGCGCCTGCTTCCTTCTGCTACTGCCTCTATCTCAACCGAGGCGAATTACCATTTTACTATCCTTGACGATAATACTATAAATGCTTATCTGGACCAGAACCTGACTGCGGAGATTCTAAATGCAAATGCGAATACTATCCAGGTTTCTTTTTTAGATAACAACCGCGTTAAAGCCCAACGACTGGTAGATGCGCTTGACACAGTTTATCGCGACGCCAAGCTGGCACGCAAGCAGGAATCAACGGAGAAGGCTCTTGCTTATCTGGACCAGCAGCTTGATGAGAATGGCAGAAACCTGGCCAAGGCCGAGGATAACCTTAAGAATTTTGTTCAGCGCAACGGTACGTACGACGCAAAGAGCGAGTTGGGAGATATCACAACCAAGCTTGAGGAAATTCAAACCAGTCGGCTGAAGTTGCAACAAAAGATTGCCGTATTGACGGAAGTTGCTCAGTTGGCTACTCAGGAGCGGTTGACGCCCAGCGACGATATACCCATCACGCAGTCTATCCCTGAACTGGCGATGCTGGAAGACCCTTCGCTCGCCCAACAGCTTACCGAGCTTAATGCGCTGCAGCAGAACCTGCGGCGCGTGGAGCGCTCTTATACCGACAAAACGGAGGCGCTGGCTCAGATACGGGCACAGGTGAAGTTTGCTACTAATACCCTAAACCGGCAGCTTTCTCAAGCCCGCAAGCAGTTGCAAACCGAAATGGCGCTGCTGGACAAGCAGCAGCTACAACTGGGAGGTGCCTTGCAGTCGCTGCCCGGCAAGGAAACAGAACTGGAACGTTTGAAGCGCCCCCTAGAACTGTATGGTAAGAGCTACCAGATGCTGCTGGAAAAGAAGGTGGAATATAATATCAAGAATGCTGGCACAACAGCAGATTTCCAGATTCTTTCGCCTGGCTTTGCACCGGAAACTCCAATTTCACCGGTACGCATTCTTGTCTATATCATTGGGCTGGTAGGCGGGCTGGTGCTGGGCCTGGGCCTGATTGCCGTCCGCTACCTGATGCACAACACCGTTTCGAGCGTAAGTGAGCTGGAACATAATACCAAAGCATCGGTATTGGGCGTAATTCCTACTTATGAGAAAGAGCGACTGGATGTATCGCGGCTGGTGGTAGATAAAAACCCCAAATCCTCGGTATCGGAAGCCATTCGCTCTATTCGAACTAACCTGGATTTTATCAGCCCCTCTACCAAGAGGCGGTTGATTTCGGTAACCTCGACCATTTCGGGCGAAGGCAAAACGTTTGTAACAGTCAACCTTGCGGGCATTATTGCCCAGTCGGGGCAGCGGGTAATAGTGCTCGACCTTGATATGCGCAAACCCAAGGTGAACCTGGCGTTTGGGGCGGAAAACGTGCGCGGCATCAGCACCATTCTTATCGACCGCCACACGGTTGCGGAATGTATTCAGCATACCGATATCTCAGCGCTGGATTTCATCTCGGCCGGGCCCACGCCGCCCAACCCCTCGGAGCTGATTCTGAATCCGCGTTTCGACCAGATGCTGGAAGAGTTGTACCTGACGTACGATGTTATCATGATTGATACGCCCCCAGTAGGCCTGGTGACAGATGGCATTCTCATCATGCGCAAGGCCGACGTACCCATCTACATTGTTCGGGCCAACTATTCCCGCAAGTCATTCCTCAAAAACCTTAACCGGTTGATGCGCAACAATCAGTTTACGCGTATGTGCACGATTCTTAACGACGCCAAAGCGCAGGGCAGCTACGGCTATGGCTACGGCTACGGCTACGGTTACGGCTACGGGTATGGCACCTACGGCATGGGCTACTACGAAGAGCCTACGCAGAAAAAAACCTGGCAGCAGCGCCTTAAAGGCCTTTTCAGTTAGATAAGTAACTATGGCGGGTTTCTGGCAGCGGCTTTTTGGGGGCGAAGCATCGGCAGTGCCGGATGAGGGGTACCCACGGGCGTTGCCATTGGCCACGCTGAAGACTGATATGCACTCGCACCTGCTGCCCGGGCTCGATGACGGGGCCGAAACAGTAGCCCACAGCCTGGACCTGCTGCGTGAGTTGCGGGCCCTCGGCTTTCGCAAGCTGGTCATGACGCCTCACATCATGGGCGACTTCTATAAGAATACCCCTGCTGAGATTCGGGGGGCGCTGGCAACGCTGCAAGCCGCCGCCGCTGAGGCCGACCTGGGTGATGTGGAGCTGGAATGCGCAGCCGAGTATTATCTCGATGAATGGCTGGGCCGTAAGCTGGCCGATGGCACGGAGCTATTAAGCTTTGGCAATGGAAATAAATATATATTAATAGAAACATCTTATCTTAACGAGCCATTCAATCTGCAGTCCGTCATCTTTGAGCTTAAGGCGGCTGGCTACCGGCCGGTACTGGCGCACCCTGAACGCTACGTATATTTTTATGGGCGCTTTGACGACCTCAAAAAATTACGACAGGAATACGGCGTCCTGTTTCAGGTCAATCTCAACTCATTGGCTGGTTACTACTCGCCGGCCGCCCGGCAGGTAGCGGAAAAATTAATCGACGAGGGCCTGGTAGATTTCGTGGGTACTGATACGCACCACCTGCGCCATACGGCTGCCCTGGCTACCAAAACGGTGAAATCGGCTTACTTTAGAAAGTTGATGGCGTTGCCGCTACTTAACAATACCTTATGAGGCAGCGGGCAAAGGCTCTCCTATCTTCGGCGCAATGATTTTTGTAACGGGTGGCACGGGTCTTATTGGCACGTTTGTGCTGCGGGAGCTGCGGCAGCGTGGGCTGGCTGTCAGCGCTTTATACCGCGGCGCCAAGCCCCCGGATGATATAGCGGCCGGCATCGACTGGCTACAGGGTGACCTTCTCGATACTACCCTACTGGCGGAGGCATTAACGCCCGAGGTGACGCACGTATTGCACTGCGCTGGCCTGGTTTCGTATGCGCCTCAGGATGAAGATGAGCTGCTGCGAGTAAACGTGGAAGGCACGGCCGCTATTGTGGATGCTTGTCTGCGGCGGCCGTCGATTCGTCTGGGCTACGTGTCGTCGGTAGCGGCGCTGGGCCAGGCGCCGGCCGGGGCCGCCACCGGTGCGCCCTTGCTGCTCGATGAAACGGCAACCTGGGACCTGGGCGCCAGCCACTCGGCCTATGCCACCAGCAAGTATCTGGCTGAGCTGGAAGTATGGCGCGGCATTGCCGAAGGGCTATCGGCCGTTATCGTTAACCCATCAGTGGTGCTAGGTCCGGGCGATTGGCATCGGAGCAGTACCCGTTTGCTGCGCTATGCCTACGATGAGCACCGCTTTTATACGCAAAGCCAGCTCAACTTTGTAGATGTGCGCGATGTGGTTGCGCAACTGCTATGCCTTACGCTGGAGCTACCCACGCTCCCACCTGCCCGCTACATCCTGAGCGGAGGGGCCTGCGCACTGGGCAGCTTCCTGACCCAGACGGCCCTGGCATTTGGCCGGCGGCCCCCACGTACTGCGGTGCCCGACTGGGCAGCGGAGGTTATCTGGAGGCTGGAGCATGTGCGGTCTGTACTGACCAACGCCCGCCCGCTCATTACCCGTGATACCGCCCGGGCCGGCCGCCAGCCGCTTGTGTATGAAGCACGTAAAGCCCAGCTTGCTACGGGGCTTGCTTTTCGGCCACTGGCCGAAACCATTGCGTGGCTGGCTCAAACCCTTGAAACGAACCGGACAGCCCGGCCAACGGTTGTAACTTAGCGAAAAGGCTGGCACAGTTTTTTGGAATATAAGCGTAGCTGGGCGATTAATTTGCGTTGCTTGCCTATAGCCTATCGCTACTGCCTGCAGGTAGCAAAGGGCCCGGCCAGCCTGTATAAGTTGTGATTATTATGCGCATGAACGAATCATTTGACGACCCACGAGCTGCTCAGGAAACCGTGCGTCGCTACGAGCGAATGCTGGCTCACGATGAGGCGGTATTCTTTGACCTGGAAGAGTTTGAAGTAATTATCGACCATTATGTCACCTCCGCTGCTTTCGACAAGGCACAGCAGGCTTGTGAGGCTGCCCTTAGCCAATATCCTTTTTCTACTGAGCTGCTGATTGACCGTGCCCAGATTGCGGCTATGCGCGGCGACTATGCGGAAGCCGAGCGCCAGATTGCCAGCGTGGCTACCCGCGACCCCGACAATGCCGATGTGGCCGTAACGCGCGGCATTATTGCCACGCAGCGGGGCGACTTTGAAGAAGCCATCCGCTATTTTCAGGCAGCTCTTGAGCGCCACAGCGACCGCGAGGATATTCACTTCAACCTGGGGCTGGCTTACCAGAGCTGGCATAAGTTCAAGAGCGCGGCTCGTCATTATAAGCACAGCCTGCGCCTGCAGCCCGACAACGAAACCACCGTTCAGGAATTGCTTAACTGCCTGGAAGCCAGCAACCGACTACCTGAGCATGAGGAGTTTTTCCAGCGCTTCACCGACGATGACCCGTATTCGGCGGTGGCATGGTACAACCTGGGCCAGTATTATTACCGGCTCGAGAAGTATGAGCAGGCAGCGGCGGCTTTTGACTATGCCATTGTTATCGAAGCCGATTTTCATGATGCTCACCACTGGCTGGCCGACACCTTTGTGTGCCAGCAGCAGTACGAGCGCGCTATTGCGGAGTTTGAGCTTAGCTATCCGCCCGGAGCGCCTACCGACGAAGCCCTTTGCAACATAGGGGAATGCTATGAAAAGATGCGTAGCTGGGACCTGGCCCGCCAGTACTACCGTAAGGCACTGGAGATTAATCCAGAGATGGACGAAGCCTGGTTTGGCCAGGGTGTGTTGTTGCAGGAGCAGGAGCGCCCCTACGAAGCATTGCACTTCTTCCGCAGGGCGGTGGAGCTATACGGCGAAAGTGGTGAATACTGGTCGGCCCTTGGGGCCGCCGAGAATCAGGTTGGCAATATTGTCAGCGCGCTTGAGGCGTATGAGAAAGCCACGGAAGTAGCCCCCGAAGACGCTACCGGCTGGGTAAGCTGGAGCGCCATTCTGTACGAGCAAGGTCATTTTGAAGAAGCTACCGACCTGCTTCAGCACGCTGTAGAGCTGCACCCGCACGAAGCACATTTCCACTATATGATTTGTGCTTATCTGCTCGCGGCTGGCCGCTTGCGCGAAGCTTACCAGGAACTGGAAACGGCGCTTACGCTTAATTATGAGCAGCATACTCTGCTGTTTGACTATTTCCCGGAGCTGGAAAAGCAGCCTGCCCTGCAGCGGCTTATCGACCAGTTTCGCAAGTAGCCCACTCCTGGCGGGTAGTTAGCGCAGCTTGTCAACTACATTATGAGTTAATTTTGTACCTGCCTGCCCTTGTGGTGGGCAGGTTTTTTTGTTCCTATTCTCTCTTATCGGCTGGCCAGCGCCTGCTCTGCACAGTATGAACTATTCGCTTTCTCAACTTCCCGAACGCACCCAGAAGCCTCGCGAGCAGGGCTTTACTATGATGATGGATAAGGGGCTGAGTATGCGGGAGGTAGAAGACTTTTTGGAGGTAGGCGCGGCTTATACCGACATTGTTAAGCTGGGCTGGGCTACCTCCTATGTGGTGCCTAATCTAAAGCGCAAACTTGCTATATACCGCGAAGCCGGCATTCCGGTTTATCTAGGCGGCACTCTGTTTGAGGCGTTTATTATCCGCAATCAGTTTGACGACTATCGCCGCCTGCTTGATAGTTTTGGTCTGGAGTACGCCGAGGTATCGGACGGGAGCATCGACCTCGACCACGACCGCAAGTGTGGGTTTATTCGTGAATTAAGCAAGTCGGTAAAGGTGCTTAGTGAAGTAGGCTCCAAGGACGCGGAAAAAATAATTCCGCCCTACAAATGGATTTCGCAGATGCAGGCCGAGCTAGAGGCTGGTGCCGTGAAAGTAATCGGGGAGGCGCGCGAAGGGGGCAACGTAGGCCTTTTTCGCAGCACCGGCGAGGTTCGCTCGGGTTTGGTAGAAGAGATTCTGACCAAGATTCCTTCGGAGCGCATTATTTGGGAGGCACCCCAGAAGGCGCAGCAGGTATGGTTTATAAAGCTGCTCGGAGCCAACGTAAACCTGGGCAACATTGCGCCCAACGAGATTGTGAGCCTCGAAACAATCCGGCTGGGGCTGCGAGGCGACACTTTTTCGCATTTTCTCGACATGGACAGTGTAGACCCGATGTTTCAGCCGGCCGCCAAAACGGGTAAACCGGGCACATCTATGCCGCGCGGGTAACGCAGCCTGAATAGCAAGCAAGCTATGTGGCCTGACACAAAAAAGCTGGCCTCCAGAAGTGGAGGCCAGCTTTTTTATGCTTATTTAATAGGACCGTTATTTCTTCTCAACCTTCAGCTGCTGCACTTCACCGTCGGGCAATGTTACCCGCACCAAGTACAAGCCGGACGGCAGACTCTGCGGCTGGGGTACTGCGATGGTCGCCGAGCCCGCAGCTATAGTGGTAACCTTATTTGCTACCTCGCGGCCCAGCAAGTCGGTCATATGTACCTGGACGCCGCCGGCCTGGGCAAGCTGTACAGCTACCTGGAGTTGGTCACCGTCTCGGAAAGGATTGGGGAAGATGGAAGCTGCCGCTACTGACGCCTGGTTGGTGCCTTTGAAGGTAAGAATCCGTACCGGCGTGAAAGACTCCACACCATCGAGGTCCACCTGGCGCAGCCGGTAGTACCGGGTGCCGCTTTGTGCTTCCTTATCCGTATAGCTATAATTCAGGGGGGCGTCACTGGTTGCAGTAGCGGGCTTTATGGTAGCAAGTGTGCTGAAGCTGACGCCATCTATGCTCACTTGTACATCAAAGCCGGCATTGTTCAGCTCGCTGGCGGTACCCCAGTTCAGCAATGCGCCATCGGCGGCGTGAATTGCCGTGAAGTAAAGCATGTGCACTGGCAGGGTTCCGTCGTCTTCGCCGAGCGTAGTGGTGGCAAACTGGGTCAGGTTGGCAAGCGTTACCTCTGTTGCGCCATCGGTGCTGGTGCGGCCTTTATTGATGAAGCCGGCGCCTCCGTTGCCAGACACATAAAAGGTAAGCTTGCTTTTGTCAAGTTGCGCCGCTGACAGGCCGCCGGCCGTCACGTTCATGGTTTCGTGGTTGAGGTATTGGAATACCGCCGTCGCGCTCAGACCAGTCGGATAGTCGGGCTGCAAGCCAAAGGAACGGCTGATGCTCGGCTTGCCAGCCGTTACTACCGACTGGCCCGTGGTGCGCACGACCCGCACGTTACCTGGGTCGTTACCGGTAAAGGTGAGCGTGATACCGATATTATTAAAATTTTGCGCAGTGCCAGGGGCAGCCCGCTCGTAGGTTTGCACGATGCCTAGTATGTAGTTGGTATCATTTTCCCCCGTGATAGTAGCGCCCGAATTATCGGCTAGCGAAAGCGTCTGGGGGCCCGTGCTGATAATTCCATTTAACAGCGTCAGACTTTTCTGAATGATAGCAGAAATTTGAACGTTTTCCCCGTTGTTGTTCACCGTTTTTATTCCTCCGCCGTCAACTCGAAATGCCTGGTAGCGCTCCCTGGCAAATACCTGGTTGCCACCAGCCAACGTGAAAACTGAAGTTTCCCGTTGAATAAACCCGTTGGCATGGTCTACAAAGTCACCGTATACCCTCAACTCACCGGTTACCAGGCGGGCCAGGCCGCGGTCAACAGTAGAGTTACCCTCAATAGTCAGGTTATGAGCCAGTGCCGGGCCAGTAGCCGCCGTAGAGTTAATATTAGGATAAACGGTGCAGGGGTCACTGTAATTTGGGATTTCCACATCCGTCGTGGCCGTGGGCACCCCGTTGCTCCAGTTCAGCGGCTCGAACCAATCGCCAGAGTTGGCGGGCTGCGGGTTGGCGCACTGAGGGTTGGGGCCCCCAATCCAGGTGGTAGCGCTTGGGGCAGTGCCGGTTACCGTAAACGTCGTTTTGTAGTTGGCCCCATTGCGCGAATCGTAGATGGCAAAAGAATTACCGTTATTGCTGCCATTCGCTTGAATATATAATTCCAACGTGTAGTTGCCAGGACCGCTAGTAAATCTCAGAATGTTGCCCGACGCATTGGCTCCGGTAGCATTATCCGGAGTCTGAAAGCGACGGTCACTATTGCCGTCGCTTCCAGTCTGATAGTCTTGGGGGATGCTTATCGGATTAAACCGATACGTAGCGGAAGGCCCCGCCGACCCATCCGCATTAGTAGTAGGATATACTCGGAAGTATACCTGAGCCGGACTAGCCACTACGTTGCCGTTATGTTCATACGTATTGAGCTGAGCACCTAGCGTCAAGGTACCACTCGTGCGGTCAAACGAGCCTAATGAGCTTGGAAAAGAAGCGTTCGTAGCATCACTGGCATTAGCAACATCGGTTTTGTAATAGGTGCCATTCAGGATGACGTAATCGTTGAAAAAGCCCAGGTCAGAAGGATACTGCGCCTGGGCACTGGTGGCGCACAATAGACCAGCCAATAAAAACAATAGCTGCCGCAGCTTACCCCAGGAATAGCCAACACCTGGAGCTGAAAAAGTAGAGAGTACCATGGATGACAAAGAAATTTATTCTTAAAAGACCCTTCGGGGCCGATATACTTACCTGCTCAAAAAAAGGTTGAGCCCGCACTGAAATTTTCTCATAATCAACACTAAGGCTATATTTTACTTGCTACCCGCCGGCATAGCTTAGATATCTATATGGCAAATAGCTAATAAAAAAGGACTGGCCCTTGCGAGCCAGTCCTTTTTTACTAAGGAAGCAATAGCGCCTGGTTTAGCGCTTCTGCATCCGAACGGTTTTTACCTCGCCGGTAGGCAGCGTCACCTTAACCAGGTAGATACCTGAGCTTAGCTGGCTGCTGTTTGGCACCGACAGTTCGGTTACACCAGCTACAGCCGTGATGCTCTGGCTAACAATAGCCCGACCCGTCAGGTCCATTATTTGGAGCATGCCAGCACCTGCTATGGGCGACTGAACTACGATGGCTGCCTGGTCGCTGCTGGTAGAAGGGTTAGGATAGATGCTTACTGCGGCGGTGCCCTCGGCTTGGGTAGCAAAGCTCACTACCCGCACGGGCGAGAAAGAAGACTGACCATCCAGGTCTACCTGACGCAAGCGATAGTAGCGGGCGCCGGATTTGTTGGCCTCGATATCGGTGTAGCTGTATGTCTGGAACTGCTTGCTGTTAGCCGAGTAGCTCGATACGAAGGCCAGCTTACGATACGTAGTGCCATCGGTCGACACCTGCACTTCAAACCCATCACTGTTGGTCTCGCCAGCGGTTGACCAGGTCACCAGCGTGTTGTTACCCGAGCGCTTGGCATCAAACGCTACCAAGTGTACTGGCAGCGGGTGGGTGTTATCACCCAGTGTGAAGGTTGCGAAGGTGGTAACGTTGTTGCGAGTCAAAGTATTAGACACCGTGTCTAGAGCTGTCTTCTGCAGATTGGTAAACGTGTTGCCACTGTTGGTCGAGAGGAAGAGAACCAGGTTCTGCTCTTGAATGCTGATACTGCCATCAGAGCCAAGGTTTTTAGTCTCGCGGTTCAGATACTGAAATACCAAGTCAGCATTCACCGTGTGGTTGGTGTTTGGGTTGCTGGGGCGCACCCCGAAAATACGGCGAATACCGCTGGTCGTGCTTACCGGATTGTAGGCGTTTACAGTATTACGGGTTACCAGCAAGCTACCAGGATTGTTCTCGGGAGCATTACCATGGAAGGTAAGAAACAAGCCCATGTTACCTAACTCATATTGCTCCTCCTGGTTGATAGAACCACGCGAAGTCTGCACAAACCCCTGAAGGTACGTTTCGTCTGTTTCGCCTTGCAGCACGGCGCCGCCATTATTGTTAGCATCCGACCGGTCGGCCAGGACTACTACCGAAGTGGTTGGGTGAGTGATATCGGTTACCAGCAGGCCCCCATTAAACGATAGCGTTTGCGTAATACTCATCGTGCCCAGCAGCGACTTGATACCATCCTCATGCTTGTGCGTTGCAGTAGGGTTGGCCAGCAGCGGCGTAGCAATTTCAACGTTGTAGAAGTCACCACCGGTAATCGTCTGGGCATTACCCCGGAAGGAAGTTACCGTGCCCTGCGACGTAATGTAGCTGGCATAGGTATTATCAAAGTCGCCATACACGTTCAGGCTACCGGTCTTCAGGCGCAAAATCGAGCGATTAGCCTGGTCAACGCCATCCATCGTCACATTGTGCGCTTCAGCAGGGCCGGAATTGGTGTTGTTTATAGTGGTTGATACGCCATTCGCAGTGTAAGTGTAAGAAGTACCAGAGTAGATATTGGGATATGGATTAGTATTGCCACTTCCCAAGTTCAGAATCTCGGCATTCGTGTAGCGGGTCGGAACCCCGTGCGTCCAGTTGCCGGCATTAAACCAGTCATCGTTAACCCCACCCTGCCACTGGGTAGTAACTGTGGCCGTACCGGTTACGGTGAAGGTAGCCGTGTAGAAGTTGCCGTTGTTGTTATCGGTTACCGTGAAGGAGCTGGCCGGTGAGGTATTGTTGTTAGTGCCACTCGACTGATAATATACCTGTAAGGTGTACTGGCCGGCAATACTTACATTAGACAACAGATTGGCAGTGGCCAGATTAGTCGAGAACGTCCGTGTAGTATATGTTGTCGTCGTGCCGTCCTGGTTATTAACGGTAGTTGTACCTGTGGTAGTCTGCGGTAAGTTGATGAAGTTGAACCCACCAGCAGTACCGTTTGGGGAAACTACCCGGTAATAGAGCGAAACGTTCGTAACCGGCTGCGAGCCGTTCGGATTCTCAGACGAAGTTGCGGTGCCGCCGGTAAGTGTGAGCAGGCCGGTATTAACATCAAATGTAGCACCAAGCCCCAGGTCAGGGCCGGGAGGCGTGGCCATTTGCGTAGTTGTAAACGTGGAGTTATTTACGGTAGCACCGCTGCTGGTTTGTGAACGGGTGAAGATATTCTGGCCAGCCAGCAAAGGTGCTGGCGGTGCTACCAGCGTAAATTCTGCCTGATAAGCCGTACCGCTAGGGTCTTGCGATATACCTGAAGAGTTATCGCTACCTTTTACATCAGTCTGGTAAGTAACGTCTATCACATACGTGCCGCTGCTGATTAAACCAGCCAACAGATTTATGTTCAAGCCACTGGTTTGGTAAAGCGTGCTATTGTAGGCCGGACCAACCAAGGGAAGATTTACCTGATTATATACTGGCGCAGCAGAGCCTTTCAAGTAGACCCGGTACTGCAGGCGTGCGCCCGTAACAGTATAAGTTACTGGAGTACCGCTTTTTGTATCGGTAGCCGGCGGGTCAGCAACTAAAGAACCTGCCGTAAGCATCAGCGTGCTGGCAGGATTAGCAGTAATATCGTAAGTACCTATATTAGGATTAGGTCTTGTCGGATTGGTCGCCAGGTTATTACCCAGCGGCACATCAGTTGTGGAATAAGGCGCGTCACCCGGATAGATAGCACCAGCATACTCTATGGAAGTAGAGGAAGTGGCATTTTTCTGCATTTCCGAGAGCGTGATATTTTCGTCGTAGTAGCGGCTGTTAGGCGTCTGAGCAGCAGCGGTACGTGATGCACCCAGGCTGACGAACAAAGCCAGCAAGGGAAGAAGAGTACGCCAGGAAAGCCGGACAGGGCCCGTCTTTCGTAAGGAAGTAGGAGTTTGCATGACAAATAAGGTTATGTAATAGCAGAGGTCAGGGTTGCATCAAAATGCAATTGTGGGCTTGTACGCAAACACCTGAGTCCAGTTTGAATTTTGGGTGAAAAAAAGTGATTAAGCAGTTTTTTTATACTTTAACCACATATAATGCAAATGTAGTAGCATGGCTTGATTAGCAATAATCAGGCCATTTGCTATATTATCTCCCCTAAATGCAATAAATAGCCGCCAACTGGCTTAATGCACTACACTGTAAGGCACGGCAGCCAGCGCCTTCTTCTGCTCCGAAAGCTCTACCCGCAGCACATCGTGAACGGCCACCCGAATCTTGTTGGAGAGCTGCGTGAGCGGCAGGTCGTTGGAATCAAGTCCAAAAGGGTTTTCTATCTCTTCGCCAATCATTTCCAGGCCCAGCAGCGCGTACGCCCCAAACATGGTAATCGGAATCATAAAATAGCCTGAAGTCGAGAGCAGCACGAAGGGCATCACTCCGATAAAAATCAGAATATACGCTTTAATAAAAAACGTATAGGAAAAAGGAATTGGTGTCGCCTTAATGCGCTCACATACGCCATTCACCGACATCATGCCCAGAAAGTGCGGCTTGAAGTTGAGCAGGTGAATATCCCGGACAATCTCCACCTGTCGTAGCTGCTCCAGGCTCTCCTGCAATACCGATATAAGCGTAACCGCCACATTCTCAGCCGAACGTAGTCGCTCCATTATATCGGGCGTGGCTTCCATCTGCTCAAACTTCATATCGTTGCGCAGCGAGCCCTTGAGCGCAAAGGGAAAGTTGGAGATGAGGGCCGCAAAGTAGCGCCGGCTGGCAATGGCATCGCGCGGAAGCACCGCATTAAACTCTATTGCCAGGCCCCGGCACTGCGACACGAGTTGCCCCCACACCTTGCGCCCTTCGTAATAGCGGTCGTAGGCTGTATTTGTGCGAAATACCAGCAGCAGGCTTAATAGAATTCCCAGAAAAGAGAAATATTCCCGACTTATATTAAGCATATGGTGGTGAAACTCTAACCCCCATATAGCAATTACCGCATTGTATAACCCAACCAGCGTTACTCGCTTTAAAAGATGGCGGATAACGGCAGAGGTATGAAAGTGACGAAGTGCCTGCCACCAGTCACCTCCCTTGTACACTATCATGGCGGTAGATTTATGCGGAGAGGCTTTAACGCAATCCCGGAGGTCCGCGTTGGGGCCAGGCCCGACAATCTTCGTACCAGTCTGCTTTCTTTGCAGGCTCAACCCCTTTATAATGGAGCTTCTCAAGCATTTTCTCGACCTGATTTTGCATCTCGACAAAACGTTGGTTAACGTGGTACACGACTATGGAAATCTAACTTATCTTATTCTGTTTCTAATTATTTTCACCGAGACCGGCATCATTGTATTTCCCTTCCTGCCTGGTGATTCGCTGCTGTTTGCGGCCGGCGCCCTCGCGGCCCGCCCCGAAACGGGCCTGAGCTTATGGATTATTATTCCGTTGCTTATCGCGGCAGCTTTTATTGGTGACAACGTCAATTATGCGGTAGGCGACTACCTGGGCCCCAGGGCTTTTCGTGAAGACTTTCGCTTTTTAAAGCGTAAATACCTGGAGCAAACCCAGGCGTTTTATGCCAGGCACGGCGGCAAAACCATCATTATGGCCCGCTTCGTGCCTATTGTCCGCACCTTTGCGCCTTTCGTGGCTGGCATTGGAACCATGACGTACCGCCACTTTGCTTCCTTTAGCATCGCAGGAGCCGTATTGTGGGTCTTGTCGCTGAGCTTGCTGGGCTATCTGTTTGGCAATATTCCGGTCGTGCAAAAAAACTTCGAGTTGGTAGTAATTGGCATTGTGCTGCTGTCGATAGCCCCGCCCCTGTTCCAGTATCTGGTTGGTAAGCTGCGCAGCAAACCTGCTTAAGCCAACTGGCCAACCCCCTAGCTGCCAGACGAGCCTGAATAGCAACGCTTCATTTCAAAGCAGCTATTTATCGTTAATATAATAAATATATTATATATTATATTTATACAGTATCCTATGCGCACTTTTGGGCTAATCGGACGCTCGCTCGTTCATTCGTTTTCGCAGATATACTTCACGCAAAAGTTCGCCCGGCTTCACCTGGAAGACTGTCAGTACGAGCTGTTTGAGCTGACAACGGCCAGCGAATTGCCTCAGCTGCTGGCTCAGCACCCGCACCTGGCCGGGCTGAACGTAACCATTCCTTATAAAGAGCAAATCTGGCCCTACCTCACGCGGTTGGCCCCATCGGCCGCGATGGTTGGGGCGGTCAACGTAGTCGAATTCAGCCCCGACGGCAGCCTCATCGGGCACAACACAGATTACGTTGGCTTTATGCGCTCCCTACAATCCTTTTATCCGGCAACGCCGGCTAGCCGCGCTTTGGTGCTGGGTACTGGGGGGGCTGCCAAGGCCGTTGGCGTTGCGCTCCGCGAGCTGCATATTCCGTATTGGCTGGTGTCGCGCAACCCGCACGGCGCCAATCTTACGTACGCAGAGCTAACGCCGGAAGTGATAGCGGCGCACTCACTTATTATAAATACAACGCCGGTGGGCACTTTTCCAGCCACCAACGAGTGCCTGCCGCTGCCCTACAGTGCCCTGGGCACGGCGCACTATTTATTCGATTTAATTTATAATCCTGGCGAAACGCTGTTTTTGCGGCGCGGCCGGGAAGCCGGAGCGCAGACCAAGAACGGCTACGAAATGCTGGAGCTTCAGGCAGAAGCTGCCTGGGCAATCTGGAACGGCTAAACGCTGTGTAAGTACGGCAGGAAAGGGCCTGAGGCACAAACCATTTTATAGAACAGCCTGACAATAGCTGCCGCTTAATTCGGTGTAGCTACATCAGTAGGCAGGTCTGACAGATTTATTGCTAGTCAATTAATAATCAGTTGATTATTACAACAATAAAAAAATACCCGAGGCGTTTGCAACGATTAGCCGGCTTCGGGATTCTTAAGGCTTGACAACCAGGCAAGGCAGCAACGCCCGGTAAGGGAATCTATCTTTCGTTGGCAGTTCGCACCGCGTATGTTGAAAGCACTTTACCCCGGCGCAATCCGGCCTCAGCCATGAGTGCCCTGGCCTGGCCCGCCCTGGCCAATGAGGAGGAAAGGCCCGTGGCCGGCACCCTGACGGTGAGCCGCTCGGGACCGGCAGCAGCCCCGAGCGAAGCCGAGCTAATCGACGGCTGCCTGCAGGGCCGGCAACTGGCGCAGAAGCTGCTGTACGAGCGTTATGCCGCCCGCATGATGGCCGTGTGCCTTCGTTATGCCCAAACAACCTTTGAGGCCGAAGACGTGCTACAGGAAGGGTTTTTAACCGTTTTCCGGACCCTGGCTAGTTTCCGGCGCGAGTGTCCGCTAGAGTTCTGGATTCGGCGCATCATGATAAACGCGGCCCTGCGGCAGCACCGCCGCAACGCCCCACTGGTAGCCATGAGCGATGGCGACTACCCCGAAACGCTGGCCAGCGAGGAGTTTACTTTCAGCAACTATGCTTATGAAGAGCTGCTAGCCATCGTGCAGGAGCTGGCCCCGCGCTACCGACTGGTCTTTAATCTGTACGCCATTGAAGGGTATACGCACAAGGAAATCGGCGAAATGCTCGATATTTCGGAAGGCACCAGCAAGTCGCAATACTCCCGGGCGCGCGTGGTGCTACAAAACAAGCTGGCCCGCCTGCAGCTACCAACCAACTAAATTATCCGTCAAGCTATTATGAACCCATTCACCCCTCCCAAGGGTAGTCTTGAAGAACTGTTTCGCCACCACTTATTGGAGAGCGAAGCGGCAGCGGTACCACCGCGCCCCCAACTATGGGAGCAGCTCGACAATAGCCTGCTGCTCGCCCAGAACGAGCAGTATCGCCGCCGCCTGCGCGCCCATCGCTGGGCAATTGCGGCTAGTTTGCTGGTGGCTTCGCTGGCTAGCGGTGGCTGGTGGCACACCCGGCAGCAGACTCCTGGTCTGGCAGAGCCTACTGGACCCGCCACTGCCACCATTGCCCGGCCATCGGCAGCTCAGGCTGCTGCTTTAGGGCCTGGTACTGAGAAACCAGATTTTACCGGCTTTGCAGCTTCTACTGTTTCCACTTTTACCTCGCCCGCTATCGACCCAAGCACTACTCTTTCGGCTTCAGCAATGGCTGACGCCCGCACTACCGGCGCTGGCCTGACTGGCCTGCAGGCTGGAAGCCAGCCGCTAACGACCCAGAACGGGTCCTCAAGTCTGTTAGCGGCCCGGCCTTCTGGCAGCTACTTAGCAGCTAAGACCAGGATAGCTGGTGGCCGCACAGCTGAAGCCATCTATCCTGCTACAGTGGCATACGGCAAGGGCGAGGCTGCTGCTTCAGCGCCGGCGGCGAGCGCTGGCCTTGGCATGGCACTCAGCGAGGGCGCCCTGACCAATGTCTTTGACAAGACGGGTAGCCAAAGCGCAGCAAGTAGCCAGGTAGCCGTGCTGGCGGCCCGCACGGCCGCTTTAGTGGTCCCGACCAGCAGCTTGCCAAGCACGCTCAACCAGGTTGCGGTGAATGAGCCGGCACCGACCAAGCCCACCCGAAACTGGCAATATGGGCTTTCCTACGCGGCCGGGGCCTTTCAGCCAAATATTGACTTTACCAAGCCCACCACCAGCTACAACGTGGCAGTTGGGACCAGCTCGGCCCTCACTACCCAAGCTGCGGCGGCCGAATACCGCAGTAATCTACGGGCCGGCCTGGGGCAGCGCCTGAGCCTTTGGGCTACCCGCCGCCTGGGGGCCAGCCGCTGGGGCTTGCGCACGGGCCTGGAGCTTACCCAAACTACTGCTACCTCGGCCAGCTCGGTTGCGTTTACGGGCGAGCAGGTAGCCGACCTGGTATACACCCAGGCTACGCAGCCGCACCTGCAACGCACTTCCTATCATTATCGCTCAGCCAGTGTGCCGGTCGAGATGCGCTACACTAACCCCATCAAAAGCGGTTTTTCGCTGTATGGCCGGGTAGGCGCACTGTTTACGGCCCTGCTCAACGCGCGTAGCGAGGTAGATGGCAGCCCCGAGGCTGCGCACTCGTATTCGCTGACGTCGACCGGCTCCCCCTATCGGCATTTGTCGGGCAGCGTGCGCGCGGGGGCCGGCATGCAGTTTCGTCCAGTGGGCCATCAATGGACCCTTAACCTGGGGCCCGTGGCCGAAATGGGCATTTTGAGCCTGAATGCCGACCCCGCGCAGGATTTTATGCACCAGCAGCGCCCCTACAGCATTGGGCTGGAAGCCGGCTTGGAGCTAGGCCGCACCCAGCTACTTAAGTAAGTACCATACTCCCTCTACTGCCAGCTATGTTTGCCACTCTTACCCAGCAAGCCTATGCCAGTCTTTGTACGCTTACTATTGGCCGGCCTGGCCAGTGTGTGTATTTTGGGCGCACGCTTCGCCACGCGTCACCAAACTGTTTGCCAAGCCCTTACCAGACAAGCAGCTAGCTCACCGCCCGCTACTTCCCTACCCCGCCTTCCAACCCGACGCGCTACGACCAGCCTACCCCGCTACGTGACATCGGGTAGCCCAGCGGCGCTGGCCCTTTTCTTCAACAGCTATCAGCAGCTGGCGGGCAGCCGGCCATCTGGTTTTCCGGCTCCGGCAGCCAGCCCTATTGGTGACCAGGGTAGTGCGCCTACCTACCCCGGGCGGCGCACTGAATTTGTAACCCGTCATCTGTAGTAACTGCTTTGCCAGTGCCACTTTACTGTGTGCAAAGCCTTAGCTAATAGCTGGCTGCGGGTAAGCTGCATTAAGCAAGCAAAGGGTTTTGTTGAAAAGGCAGAAACCCCAGCCGCCGGTTCGGGGTTAAGGGGGTTGGCCTGTTTCCGGCTATTTTGCGCATGTCAACCTACCAGCTTACCTCCGAATTTAAACCCACCGGCGACCAGCCTCGCGCCATAGCGCAGCTTGTGCAGGGCGTAAACAACGGCGAACCGGCCCAGGTGCTACTCGGAGCGACCGGCACGGGCAAAACCTTCACCATGGCCAACGTGATTGCCGAAACCGGCAAGCCGGCACTGGTGCTGTGCCACAATAAAACGCTGGCCGCCCAGCTCTACGGCGAATTTAAAGCGTTTTTTCCGCAGAATGCGGTTGAATACTATATCAGCTACTACGACTATTACCAGCCGGAGGCCTACATTGCCAGCTCCGACGTCTTCATTGAGAAAGACTTAGCTATTAACGAGGAGATTGAGAAGCTGCGGCTGCACTGTACCTCCACGCTGCTTAGCGGACGGCGCGATGTGGTGGTGGTGGCCTCCGTTTCGTGCATCTACGGCATTGGCAACCCCGAGGAATTCAGCAAAAATGTAATATTTCTGGCGCCCGGCCACCGCTACTCGCGCAACAACCTGCTCTACCAGTTCGTCCAGATTCTGTATTCGCGCACCGAGGTCGAGTTTACGCGCGGCTCGTTTCGGGTGAAGGGCGACACCGTGGACGTATTTCCGGCCTACGCCGACTACGCCTACCGCATCTATTTCTTTGGCGATGAGATTGAAGCGATTCAGAAGATAGACCCGGCCAGCGGCAAGAAGCTCAGCGATGAAAAAAATATGACGCTGTATCCGGCCAACCTGTTTGTGACGGGCAAGGAGACGCTGCAAACTGCCATCCACGAAATTCAGGATGACATGGTGCAGCAGCACAAGTATTTTGAGAAGGAAGGCCGCGACGTGGAAGCCCGCCGCATTCAGGAGCGCACGGAGTTTGACCTCGAAATGATACGCGAGCTGGGCTACTGCTCGGGCATTGAGAACTATTCGCGCTATTTTGACCGGCGCGAGCCGGGCTCGCGCCCATTTTGCCTGCTCGATTATTTTCCCGATGACTACCTGCTGGTGGTCGACGAGAGCCACGCTACCATTCCGCAGATTCGGGCCATGTGGGGCGGCGACCGCTCGCGCAAAACTGCGCTTATCGAGTATGGCTTCCGGCTGCCGTCGGCGTTTGATAACCGGCCACTGACTTTCAATGAGTTTGAGAGCATGTACCGGCAGGCGGTATACGTAAGCGCCACCCCGGCCGATTATGAGCTGACCCAGGCTAATGGGGTGGTAGTGGAGCAGATTATCCGCCCCACCGGTCTGCTCGACCCCGAAATTGACCTGCGCCCGAGCATCAACCAGATTGATGACCTGCTCGATGAAGTGGACGAGCGGGTGAAAGCCGGCGACCGCGTGCTCGTGACTACCCTCACCAAGCGCATGGCCGAAGAGCTGAGCAAGTACATGGAGCGCCTGGGCATCAAGGTCGAATACATTCACTCGGATGTGAAAACCCTGGACCGCGTGGAGATTCTGCGCCGCTTGCGGCTGGGCGAAGTGGATGTGCTTATTGGCGTAAACCTGTTGCGCGAAGGCCTTGACCTGCCCGAAGTTAGCCTGGTTGCGATTCTGGATGCCGACAAGGAGGGCTTTCTGCGCGACCAGCGCTCGCTGATACAAACGATGGGCCGGGCCGCGCGCAATGAGCGGGGCAAGGTTATTCTGTATGCCGACCGCATGACGGGCTCGATGCAGCGGGCAATTGATGAAACCAATCGCCGCCGCGCTACCCAAATGGCTTACAACGAGGAGCATGGTATTACGCCGCGCACGGTACGTAAGAGCCATGCCCAGATTATGGGCCAGACCGACCTGGCCGATTACCGCACCGTGGAAGCCCCGGCCCCGGCCGGTGCCTATGCCGATGGCGGCGCGGCACTCGCGCTGGCCGCCGAGCCCGTAGTGGCTATGATGAATCGTGCTGAGCTGGAAAAACTCATCAAAACCACTGAAAAGCAGATGGAAGCGGCTGCGAAGGAGCTTGATTTTCTGCAGGCTGCCAAGCTACGCGATGAGCTAGGCGCGCTTAAGCAACTGTTAAAAAGCAAGCGGGAATAAGGGCTTGTTATTGAAGCTGTTTAGAAAGTAATAAGAATCCAAAAGCACGTCATGCTGAGCTTGTCGAAGCATCTCTCCCGCGCCGCTGAACGATTCATACGGTGCGGACGAGATGCTTCGGCAAGCTCAGCATGATGTCCAAATTAAAAGAAAATTACTCGTTAGATTCTTAATTCATTATTAAATATTAAAAATTCAAAATTTTTAATATTTATTCCGTAGCTTCAATGGTAACCCGGAAGGCAGTGTACTCGTTAGTAGCCATTCACTTAACCTTTTCCACTATCTATGCAACGGACACAACGTTCCTTTTTGCTGGGTGCCGCGCTCTGCGCTTCCCTCGCCCTGATGAGCTCCTGTGCTACCACCGGAGCCGATAGCACGTCGGGCACTACCAGCGGCTCCACCTCGGGCACTACCACAACTGGTACTACTTCGGGCAGCACTACTACCAGCACCACCTCCGGCAGCACCACTACCGGCACTACTTCGGGCAGCACTACTGGCTCTACCACGGGCAGCACCACCTGATAACCGGGCACCGGCTCTGTGCTTAGCCTTAAAAGCCCGTCTTGCTCCGACTGGAAGGCAAGACGGGCTTTTTTATGTCGGCGGCCAGGGCAGTAGCGCCCGCAGCTTGCTACTTAGCTTTTGCTTTAGCCCGGACTGTCTTTTTGGACGAAGGCTGCTTTGCGGTAGTTGTATTGGCTTTCTTCTGCAGCAGTTTAGGCGGGCTTTTCTGCTTCGAGTTGGGATGCTGTTGCAGGTAGCCACCGCCGGCTTTTTGATAAGCCAGGGTCAGCAGCTGTGATTTACGGGCACTCCAGGTGCCGGGCTCACCGCCTTTCGCAGCAGCCCGAAGCTCGGTTTTCAGTCGTTCGCGCAGGCTGGGGTCGGTATAGGTATTTTCGTCGGTACGGCGGCGGGCGGCAGGGCGGGTTTTGGTTCGCTTGCGCGCCGGGGTGCTACTGGCGTCGGCGTCGGGGGCAGGAGTTATCATCAGGGGGCCAGAAAAGTAGAACACCTGACCTACGTTCTGAAAACACAGAAGTTGCCTGAACTAAGCAAAGCCACTATGCGCTGTTTAAGGTTAATTATCAGATTTTTAAACAAAATACCTTTATTGCCTGCTACTCGCTTGATACTGCTGCTGCCTTTTCCCAGTGTCAGAAACCGGTTAAACCGGGAGCGGCGTAAGGCGCACGTACCTTGCTGCTCCATTTTAGTTACTATGCCTAAAAAATTACTGTGCCTGCTGCTGGCCCTTAGCCTGGCCGCGCCCACCATGGCTCAGAAAGTGGGCCTGGTGCTGAGTGGTGGTGGCGCCAAGGGCCTGGCGCATGTCGGGGTGCTTAAGCAGCTGGAAGCCAATGGCATTCCGATTGATTATATCGTCGGCAACAGTATGGGGGCAGTGGTAGGCGCCATGTACGCCGCCGGCTATTCGCCAAAGGATATTGAGCAAATTGTCCTCTCGGATGAATTCCAGAACTGGGCCTCGGGTAAAGTGCTACCCGACAAAACATTTAATTTCCTTACTGCTGAGCCGTCGCCCTCGTCCTTGCGGCTGGGGCTATCGATTGATTCTTCGTTCAAAGCCAATATCTCGCCCAACCTGGTCAACGACCTCAACCTGAACTTTGCGCTGGCCCGGCTATTGGCTCCGGCGGCCGCCGCGGCCAAATACAACTTCGATAACTTATTTGTACCCTACCGCTGCCTGGCTACGGAGGTCTTCACGCGCAAGCAGGTAGACCAGAAATCGGGCTTGCTCGCCGATGCCGTGCGCAACTCGATGGCCTACCCGCTGGCTTTCCGGCCTATTCGCAACCTCGACGGGCGCTACCTTTTTGACGGAGCAGTACTCGACAACTTCCCAACCGACGTGATGCGGAAAGACTTTCAGCCCGACATCATTATCGGGGTGAACGTAGGTGATGTGGCCCTTAAAAAATATCCTTTTAAAAAGGATGATGACTTGCTGACCAGCACCCTTTTCTTTTTGGGCACCAGCGTAGCCGACACCAACAGCGTAGGCAAAAACGGAATATATATCCAGCCCGATTTGGGAAACCTCGGCGCCGCCGACTTCGACAAAGTGCGCACCCTCATTGCCAAAGGCGACACTGCTGCCCAGCTAAAGCTGGACGAGATTAAGCGCCGCATTACGCGCCGCGTAGACACGGTGGCGCTCCAGCGCCGCCGGCTGGCTTTTCAGCAGAGCGTACCGGCCCCGCGCTTTGTAAAAGTGGAGGTAAACGGCCTGCGCCCCGACCAAAACGAGTATGCGCGGCGCTTTTTTCGTAAGCAGGGCTCTACCTATAGCATTGATGACCTGGAAGAAGGCTATTACCGCCTGGCCTCGGACGACTATTTCCGCAATATCTACCCGCGTATTCGCTACGACGAGGCCCTGAAGGGGTACGTATTCAGCGTAGATGCGCAGCGTAACAACAACATTGCTACCGAGATAGGCTTCACGCTCAGTACCCGGCCTATCGAAAGTCTTTATTTGGGCGTAGAATTCCGCTACCTGCGGCAGCTGCTTTATTCGGCCGCGGCCAACGTGAGCGTGGGGCGCTTTTATAATGGCGCGCAGGGCACGTTTCGGATAAACGCGCCGGGCCGGCTGCCGTTTTACGTGGCGCCTATTGTTACCTATAACCAATGGGATTACCAGCAAACCGGGGGCCTGCTCGGCCGCAACGTGCTCAACACCCAGGTGCAGCAGAAAGACACGAAGATTGGGACGCAGATTGGCGTTTCGCCCCGCTACCGCTCGCGGACGGTGCTCGATATCGGGGCCTTCTACAATACTGATTCGTATGCCAATACGCCCGAGCTACAGTCGTCGGACGTGCTAGACCGCACTTCCTTTAAGGGTGGTACGGCCGCCATCCGCTTTGCCCGCAACTCCCTCAACCGCAAGCAGTATGCCACGGCCGGCCGGCGCTATGTATTCACAGTGCGGGCCGTAACGGGCACCGAGGTGTACGACCCCGGCACCACTTCCGTGTTTCAGCAACTGGGCGAGCAGTCGCAGCATCACCAGTGGCTGCAATTTCGGGGCACATACGAACGGTATCAGCCACTTAAAAACGAGAAATCGACCTGGGGCTATTTTGGCGAGCTGATGATAAGCGGCCAGGGCGAGTTTTTCAATTACCGCTCCTCACTGACCACTGCGCCCATCTTTTCCCCCCTGGCCGACTCGCGCACGCTGTTTATGGAGCATTATCGCTCGCCCCGCTTTGCAGCGGCCGGGCTGCGCTACTCGCAGCAGGTGCTGGGCAAGCTCGAATGGCGCACGGAAGTATTTACGCACCTTAACATCGCTCCGCTAGCTGATAATGAGCAGGTGGCCACGCGGGGCGCTGGCCTTAGCCGGCCTTACCTAACCGCCTCCACGGGCTTTATTTTTAATACGCCCGTGGGTCCGCTCGCAGTTCATGCCGAATATTATGACGACCCCGACCACCGCCTGGGCGTGTATGGCCACCTTGGATATATTCTATTCAGAGGCCGGTCGTTAGAATAAACTAGCTCCTGAACAGCTTTTCTATCTCCGGCCCCGGCTGAGGTTCCGTAGAAGGCGTGCCAATGTGTGGCCAGCCTTCGGCATCATACACCACTTTATCGAGGAGCAGTACCCGACGGGAGTACCCCTGCTCGTCGTTGATGGCATCGAAGGTGGGCTGGCGGCGGTCGATGGCGTGATACAGCAGCCAGTCGTGGCCGGCCGAGTCGGTAACGAGGCAGTTATGGCCCGGCGCCTGCCAGCGCGCATTTTCGGTGAGAATGGTGCCGGCCGTGCCGGTAGCTTCGGCCAGCGTTTGGTAGGGGCCGGCCGCCTGCCGGGCGCGGGCCACCAGCACGGCATAGCGGGCATCGGGGCCGCAGCAGTTATCGCCCGAGTAAAACAGGTAGTACCAGCCCTGCCTGTAGTGTACCCAGCTGCCCTCAATGAGATGACCGTACGCGTTGGCTTGCGCAGGACGAGGCTGCACTACTATCCGGGCTTCGCTTCCGGCAGCAAAAGCCAGGCCATCGGCCGCCAGCTCACGCACGCGCAGGGGCCCGAAGCCCGAGCCCCAGAATAGCAGCTGCTGTCCCGAGCCCGCCTCTACAAAGCGCATGGGGTCGATATTCTCGAAGCCCGGCCCGCCGGCCAGCAGCGGGTGGCCACTGTCGACAAACGGCCCGGCGGGCTGCTCAGCTACGGCTACGCCCAGGCACAGGCCGGCCGCCAGGTCGTTAGGCTGCGCCGAATAGAACAGTAGGTACCGCCCATCGGCGTGGCGGCTCACATCGGGTGCCCAAAAGCGCTGCGTGCTGGCTGCCCATACCGGCTTAGCGGGCATGGCTTCTCCCAGATGCTCCCAGCTTACCAGGTCGGGCGAGCGAGCCACCTGAAAGTTGAGGATGCGCCCTTGATACTTTGTTTGGGTGGCATAGGCGTAATAATAGCCATCGGGTGCCAGCAGCACGCTGGGGTCCGGGAAATCGGTATCCAGCACCGGGTTTTGGTAAGTCATACGACGCAACAGCCAGTTTACAGAATAATATTATTTATTCAATATATTTGATTTATTTAACCCCACAGCGCACCCGGTGCTTCCAGCGGCAGCAGATGGCCGGCACCGGGCACCAGCTCCAGGCGCGAGCCGGCGGGCAGCAGCGGCAGGGTTTGCGAGCGTTGCGTAGCGGGTGAGATGGCGCGGTCGTGCTCGCCCACCAGCAGGCGGCAAGGCACGGCTACGTGGGGCATCAGGGCAGCTATGTCTTCACGGGTACCACGTTGCAGCCAGGCATCCCAGGCGACGTGCGAAGTACGCAGGTTGTCGGCCACCACGCGCTCGCGCCAGCCGGCGGGCACGGGCAGGCCGGTAATCTTGTCGAACGTCTTTTCAGCTTCGGCCCGCTGGCCGAAAGCCGTCCGGCTGGCAGCCCGGTCAGCCTCGCTGATGGGCTCGGGGGTAGGCGGCGAAGGCGACAGCAATAACAAGCCCCGCAGGCCCGCCGGCTGCCGGGCAGCCAGCGCCAGCGCAAACTTGCCCCCCATGCTATGCCCGATGAGCTGATAATCGGTTAGTTGATGCTCGTGAATGTAGGCAGCCAGCCAGTCGGCGTAGCTTTTGACTGAGTAATCGAACCCGGCCGGGGCGGCCTGCGCCCCAAAACCCGGCAGGTCGGGCGCCAGCAGCCGGGCGCCGGCAGGCAGCGGCAGCAAATCAAACTCGCGGCCCGCGCCGGCCCAGTAATGCAACGCAAGGTAAGTAACCATGTAGAAAGCTGAACAGGTAATACCCGGGCTTGTACGCACGGGCTGGGGGTAGTTAGTACCGCGCTTGGCTTGCCCGCAGGCCCGTGCAGCCGCGGCCCGCCGAGCTACCGGAGCCTCCGAAAAAAAGTTGTGCGCCCGGCAATAACTTACTTGCACAACTTGCGGCTCACCTGCTACATTTGGCTTGATTATAGCGGGCTTCATTTTTAGCTCACTCCATCTTTTTTCTTAACGCTGCATACTATCGACCAGAAGCTCTACGTTCCCCTATAACCCGTAGTTCTTTATGGAACCCATGCAGCCGAGCGACTCCGCGCTCATCGCTCTCTACCTGGCCGGCCGCGAAACGGCCTTTGCCCAGCTGCTCCAGCGCCATCAGGCGCGGGTCTATACGACTATCCAGCTGGTAGTGCGCGATGAGGACCTGGCCGACGACCTGACGCAGGATACGTTTATCAAGGCCATTCATACCCTCAAAAGCGGGCGGTACCAGGACGAAGGCAAGTTTGGCTCTTGGCTGTGCCGCATTGCGCACAACCTGGCCATCGATGCCTTCCGCCGCGCCAAGCGAGCGCCCCAAACCAGCCTCGATGACAACATGGGGCTGGCAAACTCGTTACACCTCTCGGAAGAGTCGGCCGACGATATGCTGGGCCGAGAGGAAAGCCACGCGCACCTCCGGCAGCTGATTCAGGAACTGCCCACTGCCCAAAAGGAAGTATTGCTGATGCGCCACTACGGCGACATGAGCTTTCAGGAAATAGCCGACGCAACCGGCGTCAGCATCAATACCGCGCTGGGCCGTATGCGCTACGCCCTTATTAACCTGCGGAAGAAAATGGCCGCTCATTCGCTTTTATATGATTCAAACCTTACCCCACCCGACGTTGCTCCGCTACGTGTACAACGAATTGCCAGCTGACGAACAGCATACTATCGAAGACGCGCTCCTGCACGACGCTGAGCTGGCGGCCACCTGCGCCGACCTGCTGCTGTCGCAGCGTACCCTCGATAGCCTGGCCCGTAACCCCCGCCCCGATACTACCGCGACTATTCTGCAGTATTCGCGCACCTTTATGCGCTAGCGGGCTACTTTTTAGCAGTAGGGAAAAGAACGTCGGGCTGAGCCAGCCGAAGCATGACGTTCTCTTTTAGTAGGGTAATTTTGTCGATAGCTCAGCCCCTTTCTGGGCCATTCCCGCAATGACTCGCCCCGAACGGTTTCGCCGCTTTCTCGACTATTTCACCAGTAATTTTCCGGAGCCTAAAACCGAGTTGGCGTACCGTAACCCCTACGAGCTTATTGTGGCGGTAGTGTTGAGCGCGCAGTGTACCGACAAGCGCGTAAACCAGATAATGCCCGCCCTACTGGAGCAGTTTCCGACGGCCGCCGAGCTGGGCAGTGCCACGGCCGAGGACATTTTTCCGCTTATCCGCAGTATTTCGTACCCCAACAACAAGGCCAAGCACCTGGCGGGCCTGGGCCGCCTGCTGCTTGAAGAGTTTGGCGGCGAAGTACCCAGCAGCATTGAGGAGCTGCAGCTCCTGCCCGGCGTGGGCCGCAAAACGGCCAATGTGGTCGTGTCGGTGATTTACAACCAGCCCGCGATGGCCGTCGACACGCACGTTTTCCGGGTATCGCACCGGCTGGGGCTCGTGCCCAAAGCTGCCACCACGCCCCTGGCCGTGGAAAAAGCGCTGGTGCGCTACATTCCGCAGGAAATTATCCCGAAATCGCACCATTGGCTTATATTGCACGGACGCTATATTTGCGTAGCCCGCTCGCCGAAGTGCAGCATTTGCCCACTCACCGACTTCTGCGCCTACTACGCCAGGGAAGTAGCCGGGGCTACCGCCACGGGTAAGCCTTCGGCAAAAAGCCAGTCGTAAGCCGCGGCAAATTCGCGCTGCCAGAACCATTCGGCGTGCTGACCATCGGGCCGCACGTTGAACCGGAGGTTGGCGGCCGGCACGCCGGCTTCGCGCAGCGCCTCGCGCAGCGTGGCCATCAGGGGCACCATCGTGGGGCCTTCCTGTGCCCCGCACACGAAATACCAGCGGGTAGCGGGCCGGGGCCGGTGCTGTGCCACGTAAGCCAGCAGCGACTGCCCGGCAAACCAGTAGGCGGGTGAAAACACGCCCACCCGCCCAAACACCGCCGGGTAGCGCAGCGCCGCGTAGGTAGCCAGCAGCCCGCCCATGCTGGAGCCGGCAATACCAGTCGTTTCGCAGCCGGGCTGCGTGCGGTAGTGGTAGTCGATGTAAGGCTTGAGCGTGTGGACCAGAAAGTTGACGTACTGCTCGCCCTGGCCGCCGTGCCGGGCGCGGCGGTTGCGCCAGGGCGAATACTCATCGAGCCGGTGCGGCCCCGCGTTGTCAACGGCTACTACCAGGCAGCCGCCCAGGTCGTGGCCGGCAGCAGCGAGCCGGTCGAGGGTTTCATCGACGCCCCACTCGCCGCTAAAGGACGTAAACTGGTCAAATACATTCTGGCCGTCTTGCAGGTACAGCACCGGGTAGCGGCGGGTGCCGGCCGCGTAGCCGGGCGGCAGATACACCCACACGCGCCGCGTACGCCGCAGCTGCGGCATCGGAAAAGCCGGGGCCAGAATGTGCACATTGGGTGAGGCCGAATGCTGGCGGGGCGGAATGATACCACCCTGGTCTTCCCAATTGAGCACCTGGAGTGATACCACGCGCGGGCGCGGCCCAAACTGACAGCGCCGGTTGGGCATGGCCCGGTTATCGGCATCGGTTTCGATGGTAGCCCAGCTGCCGCGTGTAAACTTATATTCGAGCAGCCCCCGGCCGGGTGGGATGGTTAGCGCGTAGCTGCCATCGGCCGGGTCGAAGGCCAGCGCAAAGGCCGGGTCGTCGGTCGTCCAGCCATTGCACGAGCCCGTGAGGTAAATCGTAGCCCCGGCCGGGGTATTGGCTGGTATTGAGGTAAGTCGAAACGTAACGGGTGTCCGGGTGGCTCTTCGGCCTAGCCGGGAAAGCAGGCGGGAGAAGAGTTTTTTCATAGCTGACTTTTTTGCAGCCTACGGCAAAGTAGGGGGCAAAGATTGCCCACCTGCCAGCACTACGGACTGCACGCTCCGAGTTGACAGTACATGAAGAGTTTGTTAATATATTGCGGAGTTCTATTTCAAAAAACTATCTGACACCAGGGCTACTCGCTTCGCTGTGCCCAGACAAGACCTTTATAACAAGCCGCCGCGCATGCTGCGTTGTGCAGGGTTACTTTTAGCATTCAACCAGTTATACATGTTTGCAACACGAAAGGCTTTCCTTATTCTATTCGGTCTCCTGGTTTCCCGGTTGGCCGGCGCGCAAGGGCTTGCCCGCCGCGATTCCGGCGTTTCGGCCAGCATTGCGCGGGCCACTGAGCTGTATACTGCGGCTACCCAAGATGAATCGCGGCTGCTCAACGGCGGCGAATACCTCAACCTGGCCCCTTCGTACATCAAAGGCACGCCCTTTCTGCAATCGGATAAGCTACACCGGGGCACTATCGACTACGATGGCCGCTCTTTTACCCGGGTGCCTTTGCAGTATGAGCAAAACCAGGACCAGGTGCTGGCCTTTGATTCGGTACGCGGCGTAACCATTCAGCTGATTCGGGAAAAGGTCCGGTTTTTTGCTTTTGACAACTATCATTTCGTATGGCTCCCAGCCGATTCGGCCGGGACTCTGGCCGCCGGCTTCTACGACCTGAAGCTCGATGGGCCGGCGCGCCTGCTGGTTCGACGCACCAAAATCATTACTAAATCTGCGGCGGGCCGTGGCCTCAGCGGGCAGTTTGCAGAAGAAACCCGCTTTTTTGTCCAGCATAAGGGCAGTACTTACCGGGTAGCAAAACTAGGCCAGGTATTGAGCCTGTTTGCAAGTAAAAAGCCCGAGCTGCAAAAATATGCCAGGGCTAATGCACTGAAATTCAACCCTGAAAACCGGGAATCGTCGCTAACGCAGCTGGTGAGCTACTACAACGAGCTGGCGCTGGCTCACTGAAGCCGCCCCGGCTACCTATGCGGTTGCCGCTTACTTTTTAAGCTACCTCCATCGCGCCACATGACTTTTTTTTACCGTTTTATCTTATTGAGTTTACTGCTGAGCTACGGAGTGGCAGGCTACGGGCAGCAGGCCCCGCCGCCCACCATCAGCGGCGATTTCCGGCAGTTGCCCTTTACTGAGTTTGTGCGGCAGCTGGCCGCTACCACGCCCTACCGCTTTTACTATAAGCCGGCCGATGTAGATAGCGTCCGCATCACCCTTCAGGTAGTGGACCAGCCCCTGGACGAAGTGCTGCGTCGGGCGCTGCGTGCTACCCCCCTGCAGTTTGCCGTAGCCGCCGACCACCGGGTGTACATCACCACCGGGGTAGCCATCGAGACGCGGTTGCCCGACAATTTTTTTCAGCCCGCCGGGAAGGAACCGGCAGCCCAAGCCGGCTCAAACCCCGCCGCCCGCCCGGTGGTGGCTGGTGCGGTAGCCGGCAAGGTGTATGAGCTGGGGCTCGACCAGGCTTCCAGCAATGGCAAGGCTACTATCACGGGCCGGGTGCGGGAAGCCAAGAGCGGCGAGCCGGTAGTAGGCGCCTCCGTATATATAGAAAATCCTACTATCGGGGTTTCGACCGACCAATTTGGCTCTTACACCCTTACGCTGCCGGTGGGCCGCCAGCGCCTGAACCTGCGGGGCCTGGGCATCAAGAATACCGTGCGGCTGCTGAACCTGCACGGCAACGGCAAGCTCGACCTTGAAGTTGAGGAAGATATTACGCCGCTGAAAGAGGTAGTGATTGAAGCGGAGAAGGACCACAACGTAACCAGCATGCAAATGGGCGTGCAAAAGCTGGACATTAAGACCATTAAGCAGGTACCCACGGTTTTTGGCGAGGCCGATATTCTGCGGGTTATCCTCACGCTGCCGGGGGTAAAATCGGTGGGTGAGGGCAATACCGGCATGAGCGTGCGCGGCGGTGGCACCGACCAGAACCTGGTCTTGTTCAATGACGCGACCATTTACAACCCCTCGCACCTGTTCGGCTTTTTTTCGGCTTTTAACCCCGACATGCTGAAGTCGGTTGAGCTGTATAAAAGCACCGTACCGGCCCGCTACGGCGGGCGGCTCTCGTCGGTGCTCGACATTGCCACCCGCGACGGTAACCGCAAGAAAATCGAGGCCTCGGGCGGCATTGGGCTACTCACCAGCCGCCTCACCCTGGAAGGGCCGCTGGCAAAGGGAAAAGGGTCTTTTCTGGTAGCAGGCCGCACCTCCTATTCCGACTGGCTGCTGAAACAGCTCCCAAGCAAGAGTCTGAATTCGAGCGCCGCCTCCTTTTATGATTTGAGCGCCCACATAGCCTACGATTTCAGCGACCGCAACAGCCTGTATGCGACTGGCTACTATAGCCATGACCGCTTCCGGCTGGCTACCGACACCGTGTACAACTATAGTAACCTGGCCGGCAGCCTGAAATGGAAGCACGTTATCAACGATAAGCTCTACGGTGTACTGACCGGTACATTCAGCCGCTACCAATACAGCCTGAGCACCGAGCGCAACCCGGTTACGGCGTCGCAGCTGTCCTACAATCTGAATCAGGGCGGGGTGCAGGCCGATTTTAGCTATTTTCCGAATGCGCGGCACACCATCGAGTTTGGGGGCAGCTCGCTGTTTTATCAGATTGCGCCGGGCAGCCTTAGCCCGCTGGGAAGCAGCTCGCTGGTAGTCAACGACGTACTAAGCACCGAGCGCGCGCTGGAGAGCGCACTTTATATATCTGACCGCTTCGATATCTCGCCGCGCTTTTCGGTGGCCGCCGGGCTGCGCTATTCGCTCTACAATGCCCTGGGGCCCCGCGATGTGAATGAGTATCAACCCGGCATTTCGCTCAGCGAGTCGACCATTACGGGGGTTACCAGCTATGGCAGCGGCAAGGTGCTGGCCACTTACCAAGGCCCCGAATACCGGCTTTCGGCAAAGTATGCTGCCTCGGCCAACTCGTCGGTGAAGCTGAGCCTGAACCGGATGCGACAGTATATTCATCAGCTCACCAACACCACGGTGGTTTCGCCTACCGACAGCTGGAAGCTGAGCGACCGCTACATCCGGCCGCAGGTGGGTGACCAGGCTTCGGTGGGCTATTACCGCAATTTCGAGTCGAATACCATCGAAACGTCGGTGGAGGCCTACTATAAGGTGATGCACGATTTTCTGGACTACAAAGGCGGAGCTACCCTGCTACTCAACCACCACCTCGAAACCGACGTGGTGAATGGCGAAGGCCGGGCCTATGGTGTTGAGTTTATGGTGCGTAAGTCGACGGGGAAGCTCAACGGCTGGCTGAGCTACACCTATTCCCGCTCACTGGTACAAGTGAACACCGGCACCGATATCATCAACGGCGGCAGCTACTACCCCAGCAACTTTGACAAGCCCCATGATGCCACCCTGGTCAGCAACTACCGTTTTAGCCGGCGCTTCAGCTTATCGATGAACCTCAACTATAGCACGGGCCGGCCTATTACCCTGCCTTTGGCTAAGTACTACCTGGGCAATTCGCTGCGCGTGTATTACTCTGACCGCAACGCCTACCGCGTGCCCGACTACTACCGCATGGACCTGGCCATGAATATCGAGGGCAACCATAAGGTTAATAAGCTGGCGCACAGCTCCTGGACGCTGGCGGTGTACAACCTTACGGGCCGCCACAACCCGTACTCGGTTTATTTTCAATCACAAAACGGCCAGATTAACGGCTACCAGCTCTCCATCTTCGCGCAGCCTATCCCAACCGTCACCTACAACTTCCGCTTCTAATGGGCTTTACTTCCATACGTTATCTGGTGCTGGCCGGACTGCTTGCTTTGGGCAGCTGCATAGAGCCCTATACCATTAATACTCCGGCCGCCGCGCAGACCTACCTCGTAGTAGACGGATTTATCAATACCCAGGGCAGTACCGTTATTAAGCTCACCCGCACGCAGGCTCTGGCCGCCAAGGGCAGCGTTTCGGTTGAGCCGAAAGCCACTGTCTACATCCAGGATGACCTAGGCCGGCATTACCCGCTCACTGAAAGCCCGGCCGGTACCTACTCCTCGCCTACCCAAACGCTCGACCCCACGCGCAAGTACCAGCTTTCTATTACAACGGCGAAAGGCCGCGCCTACCTTTCCGACCTGATTGAGGCCAAAACGACACCGCCCATCGACCGTGTCAGCTGGAAGCTGGAAAACCAGGGGCTTCAGGTGTATGTGAGCGCCCATGACCCAGCCAGCAACACGCACTACTATCGCTGGGACTACAGCGAAACCTGGGCGTTTACGGCGGCCTACTTTTCGGTGGTCACGTTCAAAGACACCAACGCGAACCCGCCGGCTCCTTACGTGGTGCCCCGCACCGAGGATATCTACCACTGCTGGCATACCGAGCCGTCGACCAGCATTAAGCAGAACACGACGGCGACGCTGAGCCAGGATGTTGTAAGTGATTACCCGCTGCAGTTTCTCGCATTTCCCAGCGAGCGCTTCCAATCGCTTTATAGCATCCTGGTGCGCCAGTATGCCCAAACGCAGGCGGAGTACGACTACTGGGAAATATTGCGCAAAAACACCGAGAGCGTGGGCACCATTAACGACCCGCTGCCTTCGCAGCTCACCGGCAACGTGCACTCGCTTAGTGATTCGAGCGAGCCCGTACTTGGCTTTGTCTCCGCTCACTCAGTAGTAGAGCAACGCCTGTTCATTGCCCGAGACGAACTACCCAAAGGGCAGCTCGTGTATGCCGATGCGGTAAATGATGGCTGCCGGCTCGACACCATTCCGAAAGACAAGCCAGCTTACATGGATGACCCACCCATCCCCAACTACGCGCTTATGGTTTTTCGGCGCAATATCCTTTATCCCGTGGCCATCCTGCCTAGTGGCCACGACTATACCGTGAGCACATTGGAGTGCATCGACTGCCGCACGCGGGGCACCAATGTAAAGCCCAGCTTCTGGCCGTAGGCAGTGTCTGCACCAATTATGGCTATCAAGCTGACTTCCTTTTGGATGATGACAAACCTTACTTCATTGGCTGGTTGCCGCCAGTGGCTACTGGGGCTGCTGCTGGCTAGCGGCTGGCTGGCTGGCCCGGCTCAGGCTCAGTCTGCCGACTCGCTGGCCACCGTTGGTCAGCAGCTGGCGCGCTACGGCCAGCAAATGCTGGTGGAAAAGCTGTATGTGCACCTCGACCGGCCTGTGTACACAGCCCGCGAAACGATGTGGCTCAAGCTCTACGCTTTGGATGGCACCTTTCACAAACCGCTTACCCTGAGCAAAGTAGCTTATGTAGAAATACTTAACCAGCTGCAACAGCCAGTAGTGCAGGCCAGTATCGCTTTGCACGACGCCAGTGGGCAGGGTGCGCTTGAGCTACCGGCCTCGCTGGCCACGGGAGTTTATACTGTGCGGGCCTACACCAACTGGATGAAGAATTTTGGCCCCGAGTTTTATTTCCAGGCTCCGGTTACCATTATCAATACATTCGCGGCTTCGGGAGCGGCCCCGGTTGCGGCTGCGCCCGCCTACGACCTCCAGTTTTTTCCCGAAGGCGGCAGCCTCGTACAAGGGCTCACGAGCAAGGTTGCCTTTCGGCTGACTAACCAGGCGGGCCAAGGCCTTGACGCTACCGGCCTGGTGCGCAACAGCCAGGGAGCAGTAGTGGCGACGTTCCGCTCACTTAAGTTTGGCCTGGGGAGTTTCTCTTTTACCCCTGCCGAAGCTGCGGTGGCTTACCTGGCCGAAGTCAGGCTGGCAAACGGCACCGTGGTTACAGGCCGGCTACCAGTAGCGGCGGCCCACGGCTACGTGCTACACCTCGAAGAAGCTGGCCCCGCCCAGCTACGCCTCACCGTAGCTACCCGCGAAGCCGGGCCAGCCGCTTCACGGCTGCTGTTGGTAGCCCACTCGGGGCAGCACGTAGCAGCAGCGCAAGCCGCTACCCCCGATGCAACCGGCAATACGCGCTTTTTGCTGAACAAGCAGGATTTGCTCGAAGGCATTTCCCACTTTACCGTTTTTAACAGCCGCCGTGAGCCAGTAGCCGAACGGCTTTACTTTCAACGACCCGAGCAGCCACTGGCCCTAGCGGCCAGCTCCGACAAAGTGCAGTATGGGCCACGCGAAAAAGTTAGCCTGAGCCTGGCGCTACCAGGCGCTACAGCCGCTAATATGTCGGTGGCCGTCTACCAGCTCGACTCACTGGCCGCCGGGACAAATCCGGCTGATATCAGCAGCTTTCTCAGCCTCACTTCCGACCTGAAAGGCAGGGTAGAGAACCCCGGCTACTACCTGCGCGACTCCAGCCGGGTGGGCCGGGAGGCTGCCGATAACCTCATGCTTACGCACGGCTGGAGCCGCTTTCGCTGGCGTGATGTACTGGCAGCCCATACGCCTGCCCTCTCGTATGTGCCGGAGATAAATGGCCCGCTGGTCCAGGGCCGGGTGCTTACAGCCGCCGGGGCACCGGCACCAGGTATTATGACGTATCTGGCCTGGCCGAGCCCCAATGCCCGCTTTTACACCTCCAAAAGCCGCCCCGATGGGTTAGTGCAGTTTGAGCTGAAGGATTTTTATGGTCACCACCAGGTAATTCTTCAAACCAACTACCGGCGCGATAGCACCTACCGGCTGGAGCTGCTGTCGCCCTACTCTGAGCGCTATGCGGCCACGCTACCGGGCGCCCTGGCACTTTCGCCGCGTCTGGAGCCGGCGCTTACGCAGCGGCACCTGCAAACCCAGCTGCAAAATGCTTACTTTGGCAAGCTCGCCCGCTACGAGCTACCGGCCCGCGATACGACCGATTTTTATGGGCCACCCAGCGAGCAGTATCGCCTCGACGATTACACCCGCTTTAAGGTGCTGGAAGAAGTGATGCGCGAGTACATCATGGGGGTACGGGTGCGCATGCATAAAGACGGCTTTCATTTTCTGGTAGCCGATAAGGCCCGCCAGATGATGTTTCATGAAGACCCGCTGGTACTGCTCGATGGCGTACCCCAGTTCAACCTCAACAAGCTAATGGCATTCGACCCGTTGCGGATTCGCAAGATTGCCGTCATGACCAAGCGCTACTTTTACGGCCCCGAAACGTACGAGGGCGTCGTAAGCTTTGCCACGTATAAGGGTGACCTAGCAGGCTTCGCGCTCGACCCACGCGCCTTGCTGGAAGAGTATGAAGGCATGCAGGGACACCGGGAATTTTTCGCGCCCCGCTACGAAACTCCGGCTCAGCAAAGCACCACGCTACCCGACCTGCGCAACCTGCTGTACTGGAACCCCGAGGTAAAGCTAACAGCCGGCGGCAGTCAGAAACTCACTTTTTATACTTCCGACCAGGCGGGGCGCTACCTGGTAGTGGCCCAGGGCCTGGGCAATGACGGGCAGGCGGGCAGTGCCAGCTTTACATTTGAGGTAAAGCCTGCCCTATAGCCGTTGCTACGCCGCCACTAACACCTCGGCATCGTTGTGGGCGGGCGAGTTTACGCGGCTTGTAATAACGTATTCGCGCATTAAGCTGGCATCATAAGGCACCAGCAACTGCTGGTGCTGCGATGGGCCCAGTCTATCGGAAAGCCAGGCCTGTTCGGCTTCGGGACCGGGCAGAATAACCGGCATCCGGTTGTGCAGCCTGGCCATCAGCTCGTTGGGCTCGGTTGTGACGATGGTAAACGTAGGGTGCAGCTCGCCGGTGCTTTTGTCGAGCCACTCGTCCCAGAGGCCGGCAAAAGCGAACGGCTGCTCATCTTTCAGCAAAATACGATGCGGAATTTTGCCGCGCTCCGTGGCCTGCCACTCGTAAAAACTGTCGGCCAGCACCAGGCAGCGCTTACGGGCCAGCAGCTGCCGGAAGCTGGGCTTCTCTATCAGGGTTTCGGCGCGGGCATTAATGGGCTTGGGGCCGCTGGCCGGGTCGCGGCTCCAGCCGGGCACCAGGCCCCAGCTCACGAGCTGAATCTGGCCGGGCGCGGCATTGGTGATGATGGGCAGCGCCTGCGAGGGCGCGGCGTTGAAATTGGGCGCCGGAGCTGGTGCTTCCTTCGCATTGAAGCGCTTGGCTAACGCCGGCGCTGGGGTGATAATGGTATAGCGGCCACACATAAAAAGTCAGGCTAAAAAAGTCGTGCTGCGCCTGCGAAACACCTTATCGCGGCCGCAGCTGCCAGGATGCTTCTCCTAACGTTTGCCGGGGGTGATAAGATGCTTCGCAGGCGCAGCACGACAGCTTATGCGCGCTTACTAAGCCTATTTACTTGTACAGCTGCTCGTAATACTCCCGGGCCATGCGCGTGCTCTCAAACTCCGGCTCCACATCTTTCATGGCGGCCTTCACCACTTTCAGGAATTGCTTGGGCTGGTCATAGTACATCGGCACCACCGTGTTTTCTAGCACGCTCAGGAGCGTGGCGGCCTCAATATCATCCTTCTGCGCATCGGGCAGGCTCACGTCGGTGTGCTCAATGAGGAAGCAGTTTTCACCATCTTTGGCAAACTCCGGAATCCAGCCATCGGCGATGCTCACGCTTACGCAGGCGTTCATGGCGGCCGTCATGCCGCTGGTGCCGCTGGCCTCGCGTGGGTAGCGCGGGGTGTTCAGCCAGAGGTCCGAACCCTTTTTCAGCTCGGCCGATAAGCCCAGCTCGTAGCCCGTGAGCACAGCACAGCGCTTCAGGTCCTTGGTCTTGCGGATGATGTCGTTGAATATATTAATTGCACCATAATCTTTCGGATACGGCTTGCCAGCCCAGATTACCTGTACCGGGCGCTCGTCGTTGGTCACCAGCTTTACAAAGCGCTCAAAATCACGCAGGATGAGGTCGGCCCGCTTGTAGGCCGCGAAGCGGCGGGCCCACACGATAGTCAGCACATTCGGGTCGAGCAGGGTGCCCGTCTGGTCGGCTACCGTGCAGAACAACGCCTTTTTCAAGTCCTTCTTGCGAGCCAGCAGGGCGTCGTCGTTTTTGGCCTTGTGGGCGGCTGCCAGCTGCGGGTCGCGCCAGTAAGTGCCATTCTGGGCATTGGTAATGGAGATGATGGGGCAGATGCCCGCGTAGTGGCCCCACATTTCGTTGGCTACCGTGCCGTGTACTTTGCTCACCGCGTTGGCTTTACGGGCAAAGCGCAGCGCAGTAAGGGTATAGTTGAGCGTGTCATTTTCGACCCGCGCCACCTGGCGCACTTCCTCGGCGGGCACGCCCGCAAAAAAGCTCATATCCTGGAGCAGCTTCATGGGGTGCTCCTCGTTGCCGGCCAGCTCGGGCGTGTGGGTCGTAAACACCAGCCGCTTTTGTACTTCGGCCAGGTCGCGGCCGTGCTTTTGGTAGAGATAAAACGCCAGCGGCAGGCCGTGGCCCTCGTTGAGGTGGTAGATGTCGGTTTGCCGGCCCAGCACATCAAGCAGCTTGCCGCCACCAATGCCCAGCAGCATGCTTTGCGCCACGCGCGCGGCGGTGTCCGGGTCATAGAGGTGGTGCGAGATAGTGCGCGAGAGGTAGTCGTTTTCCGGAATGTCAGTCGTCAGGAAAAACATCGGCGCGGTGCCAAACGTGTCGGGCGCCAGGTACAGCGCTTTCACGTGCACTTCGGCATCGTGAATGATGATGGGGAAAACCAGCCCCGTATCCTGCAGAAACGAATAATGCTTGTGCAGAAACTCGGCTTTCATGCTCTGGTCGGGGTTGCGCTCCTGGTCGTAGTAGCCATACGTCCACAGAATGCCAATGCCGATGAGGTTCTGCTTGAGCTCGTAGGCCGAGCGCATGTGCGAGCCCGCCAGAAAGCCCAACCCGCCGGAATAGATTTTCAGGCTCTGGTCGAGGGCAAACTCCATGGAGAAGTAAGCAGCCGCCGTCTTGTATTTAGCGGCCGGAGTGGGCGCTTTAAATTGAAAAGTCATCGAAAAAAAGTTGGTAGCGAGTTGTTACTAAGAGGGTTTAGTGCAGCAAATGAACGACCCACAACCCAAAGCTAGCGGGCGCGCGGCGCAAGTCGGTGTATTTTGCCTGTGGGTTCGGCCCGCCACTTCCGCAATGGTTTGCGGAGCCTGAACGTCGACCTTTCCGGGCTTCCCGCCACTTGACTGAGACTGATTTCATTCTGCTTTTTCCCACCTTACCCACTCATTATCTGGCTTATGCGCATTTTTCGCTTTCTCCTGGCTGCGGTAGCGGCCATACAGTTGCTGGGGGCCTTGCCGGCCTGGGCCACGGCCCCCGTTGCCGCGCCGGTTCGCATCGACCCCACTTATTGGTTTGTGGGCATGAAAAACCCGCAGCTGCAGCTGCTGGTAAACGCGCCCGGCATCGCGGCCAGCCAGGTGAGCCTCGCTACCTATCCCGGCGTTACGCTCAATGGCTCGCAGAAGCTCGAAAGCCCTAACTACCTCATTGTCAACCTTACCATTAGCCCCCAGGCACAGCCTGGCAAGCTTAAGCTTCAGTTTAAGGGCGCTAAAGGAATCAGCTACAGCTACGAGCTGCGGCCCCGCAACCAGGACCCGGCCCGCACGCAGGGCCTCACGCAGGCCGACTTCATCTACATGCTGATGCCCGACCGCTTTGCCAACGGCAACCCGAAGAACGACGTGGTAAAAGGCACCCGCGTAAATCACATTGCCCGCGACTCGATGTATGCCCGGCACGGCGGCGACCTCAAGGGTATTGAGGACCACTTTGCCTACATCAAGCAGCTGGGCGCCACGGCTATCTGGCCTACACCGGTTATCGAAAACGATATGCCCAAAGCCAGCTACCACGGCTACGCCGTCACGGATTGCTACAAAATCGACCCGCGCTACGGCACCAATGCCGAGTACGTGCAATTTGTGAAGAACGCCCACAGCCAGGGCCTGAAAGTGGTGCAGGATATCGTGCTCAACCACTGGGGCAGCTACCACCACTTGTTTCTGGACAAGCCCGCTGCCGACTGGTTTCACGCCTTTCCTAAATTCACACGCAGCAACTACAACGCCTTCGTGCTCAACGACCCGCACGGCTCGCAGCTCGACCGCAAGCTGGAAAACGATGGCTGGTTTGACACCACCATGCCCGATGTGAACCAAAGCAACCCGCTGGTAGCTACCTACCTGATTCAGAACTTTCTGTGGTGGGTCGAAAGCACCGGCCTCGATGGCTACCGCATTGATACCTACCCGTATTCGGAGCCGCAGTTCCTGATGGCTTGGGGCAAGGCGATGGCCGACGAATATCCTAAATTATCTATGTTTGGCGAAGCCTGGGAAGGCACGGAGGCCGAGCAGGCCTTCTTTGCCCAAAATATTCTGCCGCCCGTGAATGGGTTTAAGTCGAACCTGCCCGGCGTACTCGACTTCCAGATTTGCTTTGCCGTGGGCGATGCGCTCAAAGGCGACAACGGCGACCTGAGCAAGCTCTACCACGCCATTCAGGGCGACTGGCTCTACACCGATGCTACCCGCAACGTGCCTTTCCTGGACAACCACGACATGAGCCGCTTCTACTCGGTTATCGGCGAAGATTTCAACAAGTATAAGATGGGTATTGCCTGGCTGCTGACCCTGCGCGGCGTGCCACAGCTCTACTACGGCACTGAAGTGCTGATGAAGAATTTTTCGAATCCTGACGGCAAGGTGCGGGAAGATTTTGCCGGCGGCTGGGCCGGCGACAAAACCAACTATTTCGTAGCGCGGCCGGGCCAGGCCGGGGAGGCATTTGACTACGTGAGCAAGCTGGCCAACTATCGCAAGGCCCACCCGGTGCTGAGCAGCGGCAAGCTTATGCAGTTTATTCCGCAGGATGGCGTGTACACCTACTTCCGCTACAACGAAGGTGGTGAGTGCGTGATGATTATCGCCAACAATACGAAAGAGGAAAAGAAGGTAGATGGCACGCGCTACGCCGAGCGCACCGACGGCTTTTCGTCGGGCGTAGAAGTAGTGAGCGGAGCGGCTATCACCGATTTAAAGACCCTGCACCTCCCGGCCCACACGGCCTGGGTGGTAGAGCTGCGGAAGTAGCACGCGCTGAAAGTGAAGCTGCTCAGGAAGTTTGCATGAGCTTACAAGCTCGCCGCGTGACTTCCTGAGCGGCTTCAACGCAGGCGTACGGGTTAAACCCTGCCCTCTGAGCCCTAACTTACGGCCGCCTATGAAGAATCTGACGCTGGCGGCCAGTTTGCTGGCATTATCCGCCTTTACCCCGCCCTCTTTACCCGTGGCTGATACCTCTGCTCCTGTTCTGGCCAACGACCCGAATACGACTTCCGAAGTGCCCCAGGATAACAAGCTCGTTATCTACCAGCTCTTGCCGCGCCTGTTTGGCAACAAAGTGGCGCTGAATAAGCCCTACGGCACTATTCTGGAAAATGGCTGCGGCAAGTTTAACGACATCAACGACCTGGCGCTGACCAAGATAAAGGAGCTGGGCGTATCGCATATGTGGTACACCGGCGTGCTGGAGCACGCCACCATGACGAGCTACCCCGCAGCCGGCCTCCCCGCCGACGATGCCGACGTGGTGAAAGGCCGCGCCGGCTCGCCCTACGCCGTGAAGGACTATTACGACGTAGACCCCGACCTGGCCGTGAATCCTAAAAACCGGCTGGAAGAGTTTGAGGCGCTGGTAAAGCGTACCCATGCCCACGGGCTTAAGGTTATTATCGACTTTATTCCTAATCACGTAGCCCGCTCCTACCATTCTGATGCGAAGCCTGCGGGCGTGGTTGACCTCGGCGCGCAGGATGATAAGACCAAGTCCTTCGCTCCCAACAATAATTTCTATTACCTGCCCGGCCAGCATTTTGTGGTGCCGGCCGGCTACAATCCGCTCGGCGCGCTCAAAGGGCCGGGCGAGGATGGCAAATACAACGAGTTTCCGGCCAAGGCAACCGGCAACGACGTGTTTTCGGCCGCCCCCAAGCTCGACGACTGGTTCGAAACGGTGAAGCTCAACTACGGCGTCGATTACCAGAATGGCCGGGCCACGCACTTCGACCCGGTGCCCGACACCTGGAAGAAGATGCGTGACATTCTCGTGTATTGGGCTCAGAAAGACGTAGATGGCTTTCGGTGCGACGTAGCCGAGATGGTGCCCGTCGAGTTCTGGGCCTATGTTATTCCGGAAGTTAAGAAGGTAAAGCCGGGCATCATCTTTATCGGCGAAGCCTATAATCCGAAAGAATACAACACGTACCTGACCAAAGGCCACTTCGACTTTTTGTATGATAAAGTGGGCCTCTACGATGGCCTGCGCCGCCTGATGCGCCAGGAAGGCACCACCGACGACATTACCCACGTCTGGAAAGAGGAAAGCAACGGCTTTAGCTCGCACATGCTACGCTTTCTGGAAAACCACGACGAGCAGCGCATTGCTTCCAAGGAGTTTGCGACCAACCCGCGCCGGGCTATTCCGGCCATGACGGTGGCGGCCACGCTGGCCAGCGGCCCCGTCATGCTTTACATGGGCCAGGAAGTAGGCGAGCCGGCCGCCGGCGCGGCGGGCTTTAACACGGGCGATGGCCGCACCACCATCTTCGACTACTGGAGCGTGCCCGAGCACCAGAAGTGGATGAACCACGGCAAATTTGACGGCGGCAAGCTCAGCCCCGAGCAAAAGCAGCTGCGCGATTTCTACGCCCGTCTGCTTTCGCTGGCAGGCAGCAGCGAAGCCATCCGCAAAGGCCGGTTTTATGAATTGCAGGATGCCAACAACCTCGGCAAGGAGTACGACCAGCGCAAGCTCTATACCTTTTTGCGCTACAGCAAAGGCCAGCAGGTGCTGGTTGTCGTCAATTTCAGCGACACCAAAACCTACCACCCTACCGTGCTTATTCCGGATAATGTGCTGCAAACCATCGGCCTCGACCCGCAGCGCATTTATGCTTACCACGACTTATTGAACGGTGGCGAAGCCCGCAACAGCCTCAACCTGACCCTGGAACCCCTCAGCGCCACGGTGCTGGAAATAAAGCCGCGCTAACCGCTGACCCCGTGCGCTTTTACCAGCCGTGGTAACGTAACTTTCCTTACTCGTTTTCCCACCCTTTCGCCCCTTCTGCTTTCATGGCTGCATCTACCGTGGTCGCCTCGCCCGCCTCGCTGCGCGTAAAGCCCCGCCTCAGCTTCTGGCAAATCTGGAACATGAGCTTCGGCTTTCTGGGTATTCAGTTTGGCTTTGCCCTGCAGAACGCCAATGTAAGCCGCATCTTCGAAACGATGGGGGCCAAAACCGACGAGATAGCCTTTCTGTGGCTGGCTGCGCCCGCGACGGGCCTGCTGGTGCAGCCCATCATCGGCTACCTCTCCGACCGCACCTGGAGCCCACGCTGGGGCCGGCGTCGGCCTTATTTTCTGGTGGGGGCCATCCTGGCTTCGCTTTCCCTACTGATAATGCCCAACGTGACGGCCCTGTGGATGGCCGCCGGTATGCTCTGGATAATGGATTCGAGCATCAACATCAGCATGGAGCCTTTCCGGGCGCTGGTCGGCGACCTGCTGCCCTCCTCGCAGCGCACCACGGGCTTCGGGGCCCAAACCTTTTTTATTGGCATAGGGGCCGTGGTAGCGTCGTCGCTGCCCTGGATGCTTACCAACTGGTTTCACATTTCCAATACGGCCACGGCGGGCCACATTCCGGCCTCCGTGCGCTACTCCTTTACGGCGGGAGGCATCGTTTTCTTCCTGGCTGTTCTCTGGACGGTGTTGCGCACCCGTGAGTATCCGCCCGAAAACCTGGCCGAGTTTGAAGCCGAAAAAGCTCGTACTGCCGGTCTCGCGCACGGCTTCCGCGAGTCGTTCGCCGGCATTTTCGAGATGCCTCGTACCATGCGCCAATTGGCCGTGGTGCAGTTCTTTTCGTGGTTTGCGCTGTTTGCCATGTGGATTTACACTACGCAGGCCGTTACCAGCCACATTTTTCACACCACCAACCCCACCTCTGCCGACTATAACAAGGGCGGCGACTGGGTGGGCGTTTGCTTCTCGGTGTACAATGGCTTATCGGCCGTGATGGCCCTGCTGCTGCCGCTGGTGGCGCGGGCTACGAGCCGCCGCTTCACCCACATGCTGGCCCTGGTACTAGGCGGCCTGGGGCTGATTTCTATTTACTTTATTCACGACTACCACTATATTCTCGTCTCGATGGTGGGCGTGGGCATTGCCTGGGCGAGTATCCTGTCCGTGCCCTATGCCATGCTGGCCGGGGCCCTGCCTTCGAGCAAAATGGGGTATTATATGGGCGTCTTCAACTTTTTTGTGGTGCTGCCCCAGGGCGCGGCGGGTCTTATCCTGGGCCCGCTCACGAAATACGTGTTTCATGACCAACCCATCTATACGCTCATCATCGGCGGCATATCGATGATACTGGCCGGCCTGCTCACCCTGCGCGTGCACGATGCCGACGATATCCGTCTGCCCAACAACATGACCCCAGCCGAAAATATGGCCTACGACGTGCTGGCCAGCGCCAACCCGGAGGTTTAAACCTGAATTAACTATATCTCAAAAGGGCTGACTTTCACAGGTCAGCCCTTTTTTGTATGCTTTCCAACGCTCACCTTTTATTCGTCGTGGCCCGGCACAGTTACCTGCGGAGCCGCAGCCGCCTGCTTCGCCTCCTGCGCAACTTGCAGCTGCTCGGCTACCGAGGGCTGCTGCTCTATCTCAGTCAGGTCGGGTTGGCCGGCATCGACCCAGCAGGTGTACCAGAAGGCTCCGATGAGGCGTGCCGCGTAGCGCAGCTGCCGCTCTACCTGGCCATTGAGCCGACGATGATAGGCCCGGCTAAACTCGCGCGAGTACGTGCGGATAGTCTGACTACCACGCTGCTCATAGCCAAATTTTCGGTCCTCCGGCAATTCCCGCGACACCGCCCGCTCCATGCTGAATACGGAGTCGATGGCCGCGTGGGCGCGCGCTACGGCCGCCCACGCGGCTTCGGTGGGCTGCTCCAGGTACGGTGCCGGGCCAGTGAGCAGGTTGTACTCGGCGGCCTGCAGCTCAGGCAGGCGCGACTCCCAGAGCGCATGAATGCCGCGCTGGCTGGTAAGCTGGCCGTTGTAGTTGCGGGTAGTGTGCAGCGGCACGCAGGCATCGGCCACGTAGTGCCCCATATCGGCGGCCAGCCGCAGAATCTTATCCGTGTCCTGGTCGCGGAAGGCGGCTGTGAGCTGACTTTTCATCATGGCCACCTGCCAGGGCACAATGCCGTGGCGCAGCAGTGAGTCTTCGCCACCGGCCTGGGCCACGGCATCGGCGTAGGCGCGGGGCAGGCCGTGGCGCGTGAGGGCGCTATCGCCGTAAGCATCAATATCCAGAAAGTGGCGCGGCGCCTCCGTTGGCACTACGGTACGACGCGAGTCGGGCCGCGTGGCGTTCACGGTAAGGTAGTCGATATTGGCCTTGAAGAAGGGCAGCATCTCGGGCGGCAGGGTGTACACGGCCAGCCGGTTGAGCAGCCGATGACCAAAGAAGCCCCAGGCCTGGGCCGGTGGGGGCAGCAGTGCCAGCAGCCACACGGCTACCCACTGCCAGCGCGGTGCGTACTTATTCAGCTTATTCATGTCTTATAGGCTGCCTATTAGTAGTTTATAACTCGTTGCTTGCCGCTCCTTACAGGCAATAAGCTGTTTAGCAGCACACAGCAAAAACTGAATGCCGAACAAAGCAATAGTTCTATAAACAAAGCAGCAAGTAACAAAAAAGCCGGCATATCAGCTGATATGCCGGCTTCTGTTACCTGATAGGCCGCCCTACCGCCGCCCGGTAGTCGCAAACTTCATGCGGTAGTCGTGCTTTACGTCGCCCTTGCTGATGCGCGCCAGCCGGCCCTTGAGCAGCTGTTTCTTAAAAGCCGAAAGCTTGTCGGTAAACAGCACGCCCTCCAGGTGGTCGTATTCGTGCTGAATAATCCGGGCCGCCATGCCGCTAAAGGCTTCTTCGTGAGGCTGGCGGTTTTCGTCCTCGTAGCGCAGCACAATATTAGGGTTTCTGTATACTAGCTCGCGCACGCCCGGAATACTCAGGCAGCCCTCCTCAAAGCCCCACTCTTCGCCGGTTTCGCTCACCATGCGGGGGTTGATAAAAGCCCGCTTGATGGGCGCTTCGTGGATTTCATCGGCAGTAGCTACCTCTACCGGCTCGTCTTCATCGTCTTCATCCACTTCCAGCATGGGGCCCGAGTCCATCACAAACAGCCGCACGCTGCGGCCAATCTGGGGAGCGGCCAGACCCACGCCGTGGGCCGAGTACATCGTTTCGAACATATCCTGTACCAGCTGGCTCAGCTCAGCGGCAGGCAGTTCGGCCGGAATAGCTTTGGCAAGCGTTTTTAATACAGGGTCACCAATGGCAACAATCGGGAGAATCATTAGCGAAGGGGGGATTCTAGAAATGACTGAAGAATAAGCGCGGCGCTCACTTTATCGACCGTGGCTTTGTCTTGGCGGGCTTTGCGGCCCAGGCCGCCAGCCAGCATGGCTTGCCTGGCCAGGCGCGAAGTAAAGCGCTCGTCGATTTCGTGCACGGGCACAGCGGGCAGCTCGCGGCGCAGGCGGCGCAAAAGGCCCACCACCGCACTGGTGGAGTCGGTGGGCTCGTTGAGCAGCGTACGCGGCATTCCTACCACTACGGCCGCCAGCGGCTCCCGCTGGTGGTAGTCGAGCACAAATTTTACCAGGTCCTGGCTATGTATGGTATCCAGCGGGGAAGCAATGAGTTGAAGCGGGTCGGTAATAGCCAGGCCCACTCGCTTATTGCCATAATCTATGGCCAGGATACGACCAGGAAGGGAAGATGACATAAGCAGGCGCCTTAAATCACAAAGATACGGCATCTGCCCAGGGCCGGGCCAGCTTGGTAGCTGCCGCCACCGCTTACCTGCTAAGCCTGCCCGACTATTTCCTAAGGTCATGAAATTGGCTTTTAACCAGAAAATGTGTGGGCTTATCCTGAATATGCGCCTATTGGCCGTGGTTATGAAATAGTTGTGCTAAGCGAGCGGTAAATTTGAATTAGTAGTTGGCTTTTGTTCGGGCTGACTTAAAATTCTACGCTCTGCGGATTCGCTTATGCCTGCCCCGCTACCATCGCCCGGCGATGTTTCTTCTGCTGCCCCGGCACCGGCTCGCCGAGGCCGGGCTCGGCATTATGTATTGCTGTTGCCAGTGCTTACGCTGGGCCTGGGTATCATTCTGGGTACCAATCCGTTTCGTCCTCATACCGAAAACCCCGATGCCACCGCGCGCGGCTACCTGCGCTACAAGGAGATTCTGAGCTACATCGACCGCGATTATGTCGATTCGGTCGATGCCGACGGGCTGACCAACTACGCCGTAGCGCAACTGCTGGGCAGGCTCGACCCGCACTCGGTGTATATCCCGGCCAAAGACCGCGAGCAGGTCGACGCTTTTCTGCAAAGCAGCTTCGACGGGGCCGGAGTCGATTTTAACTTTTTCCGGGATACGGCCACCGTTGTCTCTACCCTGCCCGGCGGCCCGGCCGAGGCGGCCGGGCTGCTTCCCGGCGACCAGCTTTTGCGCGTAGGCGCTGCCCCGGTGGCCGGCGCCCACCTGAGCACCAATCAGCTGATGCAGCTCTTGCGTGGCCCCCGGGGCAGCAGCCTCAACCTACTGGTGGCCCGGCCACACCAAGCGCAGCCGCAGAGCTTTCACTTCAACCGGGGGCGCGTGCCGAATGTGTCGGTTGAGCCAGGTATGCTGCTGGAAGATGGCAAAACAGGCTATATTAAAGTTAACCGATTTGCCACCAATACGTACGAAGAGTTTAAAGCCCAGCTTGCCGACTTGCAGCACCAGGGCCTGAAACGCCTGATACTGGATTTGCGCGGCAACCCCGGCGGCTACCTCGACCGTGCCACCCGCCTGGCCGACGAGTTTATTGCCGGCTCGCGCAAGATTGTGTATACGGCCGGTAAGGATGAGCAGTTTGCTACCCAAACCTACGCCCACGTAGCCGGCGACTGGGAGCAGAACCCCCTGGTGGTGCTGGTAGACGAAAACAGTGCTTCGGCGGCCGAAGTGCTGGCCGGGGCATTGCAAGACCATGACCGCGCTTTGCTGGTGGGTCGCCGCACTTTCGGCAAGGGCCTGGTGCAGCAGCCCATTCCGCTGCAGGATGGCGGCGAGCTGCGCCTGACGGTGGCCCGCTACTATACGCCCGTAGGCCGCTGCATTCAGAAGCCCTACGGCCCCGACCGGGCCACCTACAACCGCGAGCTGACCGAGCGCCAGCAGCGCGGCGAGCTGAGCTCGGCCGATAGCGTACACTTTGCTACCGAGCAGCGCTTCCGTACCGACCACGGCCGGGTTGTGTACGGGGGCGGAGGCATCATGCCCGATATATTCGTGGCCCGCGATACGTTGCTGCACTCAGCTTACTACACCCGCCTCCAAAGCCTGGGCGTGCTGCGGGCGTATGCGCTCTCTTTTTACCAGCAGCATAAGGCTGAGCTGGCCGGCTTGCGCTTTGCCCAGTACCAGGCAGTGTTTCGCATCACCGATACCGAGCTGGATGCCCTTACGCGGCAGGCAGCCCTGGCGGGTATGCGGCCCGACCCAGGCGCTATGCGGCGCTGCGCTCCCGCTCTGCGTAACTGCCTCAAGGCCAGCATTGCGCGCAGTGCCTATGGCGTCGAAGCCGCCCGCACCATCCTGCTCGACAATGACCTGGAGCTGCAGCAGGCCCTGCACGTAGTGCAGGATAGCACGGCAATGCTGGCGTTGCAGGGCAAGTAACGGCAGCTAGGCGTTATTTTGCTACAGCTATCCGGTTGTAGTAATCCAGCATTTTGGCTACCTCGGTGGGCTGGTCGTAGCGCAGGTGCCGACTGGTGGCAAACGAGCGCACTTCATCGGCACGGCTGCTACAGAGGTGAAGCACGGCCGGCTGCGTAAGCTCGAGCGGGCGCAGCACCTCGGTCACGGGCGTGCCGATGCCGGCCACCAGCACCTGGCTCAGGCTCCCTTCGGCTACCGTTGGCAGCCAGGCCAGCAGCAGCGGCCCCGAGTCGATAGAGGTGAGTACTTCTACCGCTTCGCGGCGGGTACCGAGCTTGCCTTCCTGCACCAGGCGGGCGCGGTAGCGGCGCACGGCCGGCACCGAGGCACCCTGCCCCGCCGAAAGAGGCGCTTCGTCTTCGGCTCCCAGGTCGAAGCCCCGCACGGCGGCCAGCGGCCAGTAGTGCGTGCTATCGGCCTGCATCGAATCCTGCACCTGCACTACGCGCTGGCCTACGTGGTAGCGCAGGCCGGGCAGCAGCACGCGCCGGCCGTCGAGCAGGCGCAGGTAGCCGACTTTGTACGCACCCTTGTTCAGGTATTCGCTTTCGTGCAGGCTGGTTTCGGCGCGCAGGTGATGGGCGGCTGCCGGGGTATTGGCCTCGCGGTAGAGGGCACGGCCGGGGTCAGCGGCGCGGCCGGCCTGTGCCCGGGCCGCCAGCGACAGGCCGATAACCAGTAAAGTAAGTAGGGGTGTTTTCATCGGGCGCACAAGGGGTTGGGAATAGAGCCACCAAATATAAGCGCGCCTATTCGCCATTGCTGCTAGCGATTACGCCCATATTGCTCGTGGCTGCTGACCCAGTCGCTACTCGATATGGCCGCTCCCAGGCTCAGCTCGCCGGCCAGCACTACCCCCGCCACTATCTCGGCAAACTTGTAGACCGTGCCCCGGCCCACGCAGCCCAGCATGCGCAGGCATTCGTTTTGGGTAGCCAGGCCGGTGCCGCCCCCGTGAGTGGCTACAATGAGCGACGGAATAGTGATGTTGATGTATAAATCGCCTTCCTTCGTCACTTCCGAGTATAATACCCCGGCCGACGACTCGCTCACGTTCGCTACATCCTGGCCCGTGGCGATAAACAGCGCCGTGATGCCATTGGCTGAGTGCGCCCCGTTGTTGTTGGCCCCCGATAAGAACGCGCCTACGTTGCTTACCTGGCCGTGGTAGGCCAGCTGCTCGGGCGTCACGCGCATGCGCTGCTGCAACACCTCGCGCTTGATAACTGCCTCGGCTACCACGCGCTTGCCCCGCGTGCGCATAATGTTTATCTGACTGGCTTTCTTGTCGGTAGCAAAGTTAGATTCGAGGTAAAAATTTCGAATCGGCGCGCCCTTATACTGTTCCAGAATCCAGGAGCAGGCCGCAAACGTGGCCCGGCCCACCATGTTCTGCCCGGCCGCGTCGCCGGTCGAGAAGTTGAAGCGCAGGTACGCAAACTTATTACTTAAATAAGTATCAATATACTGTAATTTTGCAACACTGGATGTACTTTCGGCCTGGGGCCGAATCTGCTCCAGGCTTTCGGCCACCCAGCGGCCGAAGTCACGGGCCCCGCGCGCATCATCGAACACAAATACCGGAGCCCGCTGCATAGCATCGCCGATAACGGTGCATTTGACGCCGCCGCACAGATTAAGCACCTGCATGCCCCGGTTGTAGCTGGCCACTAACGTGCCTTCGGTGGTTGCCATCGGGATAAGAAACTCGCCCTGAGCATGCTCGCCATTGATGTGGAGCGGACCAGCCAGGCCAATTGGCACCTGCGCTACTCCGACAAAGTGCTCGCAATTACCCTTGAGCTGCTGCGGGTCGAAAGAATAGTTTTTTAAGTGGTGAAACTCCTGCTGCGTAAACTGCTCGGCAAATTGCTGCCGGGCCGTAATGGCCGTTTCGGCGTAGTCGTCGTCTTCCGAGCGCGGAATGCGGACCCGGCCATCGTGGCTCACAATGGCATCTTCGACCTCCACACTCAGCTCGCCAAAGACATCGGTACTGAATTGTGCCCGGAGCTGGTGCATACCCTCGGGCAGGGCGGGCATGTCGAGCACAAACGTGATAGTGCGTCCCACCGGCAGCTCAATTGCCTGCTTGTCAGCGTCAAGCGCGGTACCGGCCCGCAGGTCTCCGTTGCCCAGGTCGAGTTGAATACGGGTATCCAGCACTACCACCTCCCCTATTTTCACCTGCTTCAGCCCCGTCAGCCGCACCGTATCGAGGCGATTTTTGATACTGAATGCCACCCCCCGGCCCTCGGGCAGGTTGTGCAGGCTGCCCCGGTTGTAAAGCAGTTTCAGAAGCATGGGGCTGGGCGTGAAAACCATGAGCAGGGTAAGGAAATAAGGCGGAAAGAGAACGGGAAAGCGCCGGCGCCGGAAAACCCAGTCGATTGCGCCGGTAGTACGTAATGACAGCGTCCGCAACGCGATAAGGTGCGAAAAGATAGGCAGCGACCACTAAAAACTGACTTCCGGCCCAAACTTCGGTGCGGGCGGCGTGGTTATTGGCCGCATGCCGGCAGCTAGAATCCGTCTATTCATTTCAGCCCACTACCTGTTACCGTATCTTTGCCCTTTCATTTAAATCCCAGGGCGAGTCGGGAGTTATTTCCGCCAGCTTCTTTTCTATGGCATCTTTATCTGAGTATCCGCGCTTTACGCTTGGCCAGGAGCTAACGGCCGAGCAACGGGCCTTTTTCTCGAAGTATGGGTTTTTGCATTTCCGGCCATTCGCTTCGCCCGAGCAGGTGCAGGCGTATTTGAAAGCTACGCAGGATATTCAGGCTACCTGGCTGGCGCAAAATGTCGACAAAGTAAACGGGGTACCTATTAAGTATGGCAAGGATGTGGATGGCTCGCCCATTGTGCAGCGCTTTGCCTTTGCCTCGCAGCACAGCCCGGTGCTGCACGAGCTGCTGCAAGACCCCCGCTTTGAGGCGCTGTTTCCGCTGCTGGAATCTTCGGATGGCCGCGTGGGCGAAAACGAGCGCGATGGGCTGGTAGTCAATCACTACGTAAACGTCGAGGGCTCCGAGTTTAGCCAGATGGGCTGGCACACCGACTCGCTGCGCGATGTGTTTTACGGCAAGCGCATCCGGCCCATGCTCAACGTGGGCCTGCACCTCGATGGCACCAAGGCCACCAACGGCGGCCTGCGCATTATTCCGGGCACGCATCGCCAGAGCCTGGGCAAGATGCTGTTTCGCAAGAAGTACTACAAAGACGTGTATTACGACCCCAACGAGATAGCCGTCGAAACCGAGCCCGGCGACCTCACCGTGCACGATGGCCGCATGTGGCACCGCGTGGCGCAGTCGCCGCTGGTAGGCCCCGAATCGCGTCGCCGGGTGATGTACGTGCCCATTATCGGCGGCAAGTACCAGCCCAAAAGCAATGAAAGCCCTACCCCTTTCTACCTGCGCTTCCTGCACCTGGTTAAGTAGCTACTCATAGCCCGAAGAACGTCATGCTGCGATAACCTCGGCATGACGTTCTTTTTTGTTCCGTCTTATTTCATACTTCACTTTATGGCAACTGCACTTATCACCGGTGCCTCACGCGGTATTGGCCGGGCGCTGGCGCTGGGCCTGGCGCGGCGCGGCTACGACCTGCTGCTGATAGCCCGCTCCGGCGACCAGCTGCGGGCGCTGGCTCAGGAAGTGCAGGCCCGCCATCAGCGGCAGGCCCAGGTCCTGGCCCTTGACCTTACCCAGCCCGAAGCGGCGGTCCGGGTAGCTACCTGGGTTGCCCAGCAGTCGCCCGATGGGCTGGCAGTGCTCGTCAACAACGCCGGCTACGGCCTGTGGGGCCGCTTCGAGCAGCTCAACCTCGAAGAGCAGCTGAATATGCTGCAGCTCAACCTCACCCTGCCGGTGCAGCTTACCTATGCGCTGCTGCCGCTGCTGCATCAGGCCGAGCGGGGCTTTATTCTGAATGTGGCCAGCACAGCGGCCTACCAGGCGGTGCCCTCCCTAACGTTGTACGCGGCCAGCAAAGCCTTTCTGCTAAGCTTCAGCCGGGGCCTGCGCTATGAGCTCAAAGACACGGCCATCGGCGTGACCTGTCTCAGTCCCGGTGCTACTACTACCGATTTTGGCAATCGCGCCGGGATGGGCACCGAGCTGCAAGCCGTGGCCAACAAGGTTTCCATGACTGCCGACCAGGTAGCCGAGGCCGGCTTAAAAGCACTGTTTGCCGGTAAGGCCGAGTTTATTCCGGGGATGCTCAATAAAGTATCGGCTGGCCTCACCAGCGTAGTGCCAAAGCCCATCGTCGAAAAAATTGCCGCCGGCATTTACGAGAAGTATCTATAATATATTAATTATCCTATGATATAGACCCAGAACCCGCCAGGCAGCCCCGCGCTACCTGGCGGGTTCCGGGTTTTGGCAGTAGCAAGACAGGTAACAGCAGGTAGGCCCCCGCTTTTTTAGCGCTTTGCCCGAGTGGCCGTGTCCGGAAGGTGCAAGCAAAGTTTTTTCAGTGCTCTACCCTGCTACCCACCCCACTAGCGCCTTTCAACGGCCGGTTAACGTAGCGCGGCTGCTTAAAAACCTCCCCAAACCTTTGTGGGCAGTGCAAGAGACAAAAAGTTGTTCATTGAGGATTTTTACAAAATGACAAAATTTTACACATAATATTTTAATCTTGACTATCAAATAATTACAAACAAATCAGAGTGGTGAGTATCCACTCACCACTGCCCAGTGAGCTAACACTTACCAGGATTTGTTTTTTTGTTGTAATATTGCTCCCGCTATCAGCTGGCGAGCCCCACCCGGTCAGCTGATAGCCTACTCGTTACCACACTAGCAGCCAGCCGTTGTCCCACCCCGGCTGACTCACTTCACACTCTCGTTGCCCGGCTGTCGTCCCACCCCAGCTGGTTTAGAATCACACTCTGAGTACTCCAGCCGTCGTCCCACCCCGTCTGGTTTTGTAGCGCTGCCCCGCCCCGGCCTGGCAGCATCTGAAAGTTTTTCAACCGGCCGATTTGGAGCTCCCAAATCGGCCGGTTTCTTTTTGGGAGCCAGTATGCTAACTGCTGCCAGCCCGAATAAAGCGGCACAGTAAGCAGCTTTTGCGGCAGCTATCCCCGAACTTTGCCCTTTATCTTGCTACTATTATTGCCAGCTGGCGCTGCCCTACCCACCCTGCCTCGTTATGATTACCCGCCGCCAACATATTGCCAATGTGGCGCTGCAACTATTTGGCGATAAGGGCTTTGAAAATACCTCTACCCAGCAGATTGCCAAGGCTGCGGGGGTTTCGGAGGCGCTTATCTTTAAGCATTTTGGCTCGAAGGAGCAGCTGCTCGACTTCATTATCAAGAGCGGCTACCAGCGCATTATCGAGCACAACCGCGGGGGCCTGGCCGAGCTTGACCCGCTCACGTTTATTCACAGCGTTATCGACCTGCCTTATAAGCTGGTGCTGGAGGAGCCACATTTCTGGAAGCTGCAATACCGCCTGGCCGACCGCGAAATGGCCCAACAGCAGCACGAGCGATTTATGCGCCCGGTGCCTGCCCGCCTGCAAGCTGCGTTTGAGCAGTTGGGCTACCCGGAGCCCGAAAAGGAAACCCGCCTGCTGCTGCTACTGATTGAGGCCCTGTGGAAAATTGAAGCCAACAAAACCGACGAGCATGTGCGGGAAATGCTGGACTTTATCAAGCGCAAATACGAGGTGCAGCGCTGAGTCTGGCGAGGGAAATAGAAATTCAGCTAAGCGAGGGAGCCCAAACTGACCTCTGCTATAAACGGCTATTTGGGGCTGGCTCAGCAGCAGTTGGCCCAGGGCAACCCATTATAACATGGCTTTTTGGTGAAATACTCCGTACCTGTACAGACTTACCAGCTTGTTTTGGCCTATGTCGCGTACCATAATTGTCTCTAATCGCCTGCCTACTAAAGTCCAGCGCACCGACGAAGGCCTCACGTTTCAGCCCAGTGAAGGCGGGCTGGCGACGGGGCTGGGGTCTATCTACCGCCAGGGCGACAATTTATGGGTTGGCTGGCCGGGGCTTTTTGGGCAGGATGAGGGTGAGGAAACGCACATCCGCGAAGAGCTGCGGGCCGACAATATGGCCCCGGTATTTTTGACCGAAGCCGAGATTCATGACTTCTACGAAGGCTTCAGCAACTCTACGCTGTGGCCTACCTTCCACTATTTCAGCGAGTTTGCTACCTACCAGCAAGCGCACTGGGACGCGTATGTTGCTGTCAATCAGAAATTTTGCGCCGCCGTATTGGCCGAGGCTGGCCCCGACGATACTATCTGGGTGCACGATTACCAGCTGCTGCTGCTGCCGGAGCTGCTGCGCCAGGCGCGGCCCGAGGCATCGATTGGTTTTTTTCTGCATATCCCGTTTCCGTCGCAGGAGCTGATACGGGTGCTGCCCTGGCGTACCGAGCTGCTGCGCGGTATGCTGGGGGCCGACCTTATCGGGTTTCACACCTTCGGCTACATGCGGCACTTTCTGAGCGCGGTATCGCACCTACTGGGTTTGCCGGCGCAGAACGGGCAGATTGAAACCCCTACCCGCTCGGTGCGGGTCGATGCGTTTCCGATGGGTATCGACTACGAGCGCTACGCCCAGGCGGCCGCCTCCGAAGAAGCGAAGGCCCACGAGGCCGTGTATCGGGAGGCCCTGCGCGACACCCGCATTATCCTGTCTATCGACCGCCTCGACTACACCAAGGGGATAGCGCAGCGCCTGCGGGCCTTCGACCTGCTGTTGCAGCGCTACCCCGAGTGGCGCGAAAAAGTGTGCCTGGTCATGCTGGTGGTACCCTCGCGCGACCAAGTGGCCCAGTACGCTGCGCTTAAGGAAGAGATTGATGAGCTGGTAGGCCGGCTCAACGCGCAGTACCGCACTATCGGCTGGAATCCGATATCGTATTTTTACCGCTCGCTGCCTACTGAGGAGCTGGCGGCCCTCTACCGGCTGGCGGAAGTAGCCTTGGTAACGCCCATGCGCGATGGCATGAACCTGGTGGCGAAAGAGTACGTGGCCAGCAAGCTCGACCAGCGCGGAGTACTGATTCTGAGCGAGCGGGCCGGGGCGGCCCGTGAGCTATCGGATGCGCTCATCATTAACCCCACCGACTTAAGCCAGCTGGCCGAAGCCATGCACGAGGCGCTGGTAATGCCCGAAGAGGAGCAGACTACGCGCATGAGCGCCATGCAGGCCCTGGTGAAGCGCTACAACGTTTTTTCGTGGGCGAAGCTGTTTATGAACCAGCTGGCTTATACCAAGATGAAGCAGCAGACCCTGGCGCCCGAAATGCTGACCAGCCCGGCTACCGCACAGCTACTGGCCGACTTTCGGGCCGCCTGCCAGCGCCTGCTACTGCTCGACTACGATGGCACTTTGGTCGCATTTCAGGCTAATCCGCAGCGGGCCGAGCCGGGCGCGGAGCTGCGCAAGCTGCTCCAGGACCTGGCCGGACTGCCAAATACGCGGGTGGTTATCATCAGTGGGCGCGACCGGGGCACGCTGGAGAAATGGCTCGGCGACCTGCCCCTCGATTTTATTGCCGAGCATGGTATATGGCTGCGCGCGGCGGGCGAAGACTGGCAGCTCTACCAACAGCTGCGCAACGAGTGGAAGCGCGAGCTGCGCCCCGTGCTTGAGCTGTACGTAGCCCGCACGGCCGGCTCCTTTATTGAGGAGAAGGACTATTCGCTGGTGTGGCATTACCGCCGGGCCGATGCGGGCCTGGCCGAGGTACGGGCCCGCGAGCTGCTGAGCCACCTCTCGTTTATGACTGCCAACACCGACCTGCAAGTGCTGGAGGGCAATAAGGTATTGGAAATCAAGAACGCCGGCATTAACAAAGGCAATGCCGCGGCCCGGTGGCTAACGCAGTACGCGCCCGATTTTATACTGGCCCTCGGCGATGACCGCACCGATGAGGATACGTTTCGGGTGCTGCCGCCCGAAGCTTACTCGGTGCGGGTCGGCCACGGGGTGCGCTCACTGGCAAGGTTCAATATCGCCTCGCCCGCGGAGGCACGGCAGCTGCTGCGCCAGCTGTTAGCCTGAATTCTTCCGCGCCTGCTGCAAGCGCGGAGGAATTTAGGCTAACAGCCGGTCCGAAGCGTTCTTTATGCCACAAAACTTGGCTTATCGAGTTTTTTGGCAATGCGATATGCCGCATTCACCAGGCCGACGTGGCTGTAGGCCTGCGGGAAGTTTCCCCACTGCGAACCCGTTCTGGCATCTACATCTTCGCTCAGCAGGCCAAGGTGATTGGTGTAGGTAATAAGCTGCTCAAACTCCCGGATGGCCTCGTCGAGGCGGCCCACGCAGGCCAGCGCCTCCACGTACCAAAAGGAGCAGATAAGGAAGGTAGTCTCGGGCGTACCAAAGTCGTCGGGGTGCCGGTAGCGGTAAAACAGCCCTTCGGGGGTTTTCAACTCCTTTTCCAGCTCTACCAGGTGGTGGCGAGCCTTTTCCGAAGCCGGGTCGAGGTAGCCCATGGTAATGAGCTGGATGGTGCTGGCATCCAGGTTGGACGAGCCGATGGCGTTGGTGTACACGCCCCGACTGCTGTCGAAGCAGGCTTCGAGGTGCTGCTGGGCCACTTGCAGCAGGCGGCTGGCCTTGGATTCCAGCGCCTGGTTGCCCAGCGCGCGCGCCACCCGCAGGGCTGCCTGGCTGCCGGCCCAGTGAAACAGATAAGTATAGCAGTGCTTTTGGGCAATGTGCCGAAACTCCCACAGGCCGGCGTCGGGCTGGTCCATGGTCGTGTCGATGAGGCGCAGGGCTTCTTCTAGCAGCGGCAGCGGGGCCTGGCGGCTGGGGTCCTGAAAGCGACAATCGACGTAGAGCGGCAGCAGGGCTACCAATACCTGGCCATATACATCATTTTGAATATGCGTGTAGGCATCATTGCCGATGCGTACCGGCTGGTTGCCCAGGTAGCCGGCCAGCGGCAGCTCACGCTCCGTCAGCTCCGACTGCCCCCCGATGCCGTAGAGCGGCTGAAACTTGTCCTTGACCTTGGTCGAGATATTGGCAATGAAGTGAAAGTACCGCTCCAGCTCCTCCGAATGCCCGATATTATTGAAGGCCGTAAGGATGTAGTAGGTATCGCGCATCCAGCAGAAGCGGTAATCCCAGTTGCGGGTGCTGCCGGGCGCTTCGGGCAGGCTGGTAGTGCTGGCGGCGATAATAGCCCCCGTGTCTTCGTACTGGTGAATCTTGAGCGCCAGCGCCGAGCGAATAACCTGCTCTTGGTTAAAGCTGCCGATACTCGTGCTTTTCACCCAGCTGCGCCAGTAAGCCAGCGTGCCGGTCAGGAAGCGCTCGGCCGTACTTTCCAGCGCGGCTTCGAGCGGCGCACCGTAGGTGAGCACGAGGTACTTGGTTTCGTTCAGCACAAAATCCTCCTCATCGAGCACGTAGGTGAGCGGGATATTGGTGGTGAGGCGAATTTCCTCTTCCAGCCCCAGAAAGGCAATGTGGTTGGAGCTGCGGCGGCGCGTCAGCTCCAGCTGGCCGTACTCGCCCACGGGCCGGCACGCCACCCGCACGCGGGGCGCACCGGTCAGCGGCTCTACTTTCCGAATGAGCATCAACGGCTTGTAGTAGCGCTCATACTGCAGAAAGCGCGGCGCAAAGTCGGTGACGCGGTAGCTGCCTTCGGCCGTGGTAATCTCGGTGCAGAGCACATTCGTATTTTGAATATAGTACTGCGACGATGTAAAGGCCGTTGCCGGACGAATACTGAACTCACCGCCTTTTTGCTCATCGAGCAAGGGGCCAACTACAAAGCTGCTGTCGAAGCGGGGCCAGCAAAGCCAGCGCACGGCCGTGTCGGTGCCAATGAGCGCCAGGAAGGCACAGTTGCCGACTACGCCCATGTCGTAGGTGTGTTTGGTCATGAGAAGAATCGCCGACGCGAGCCGGCCTGGTACAAGACTTAGTACCTGCTTTGGGCCACGGAGGTTGTCGGGGGTTAGAACGGCCATGCAACCCAAAGGCACGTATCAGGGCGGTATATGCACCCTACTGCCGCCCGCCCGCGCCCCAATCTCACCGAAGGCTCTATTTTAAAAGCGCTGCTCACCCTGGCGCTGCCCATTGTATTTGGCAACCTGCTGCAAACCGGCTATCAACTGGTCGATGCCTTTTGGGTTGGCCGGCTGGGGGCCGGTGCGGTAGCGGCCGTGGCCGTGTGCTTTCCAATCAATTTTTTGCTGATGGCCCTGGGCTCGGGCTTTTCGGTGGCCGGCTCCGTGCTGGTCGCGCAGAACTACGGCGCCCGCAACCTGAAGATGGTCAACCACATTGCGGCGCAGTCACTGGCGCTCGAAACCGCCCTGGCGCTGGTGCTTTCGGTGGCGGCCTATGCAGCCTCGCCGCTTATTCTGCGGCTGTTTAACGTGGGGCCCGATATATTCAACCTGGCTAATTCCTTTCAGCGGGTGCTGATGCTGGGGCTGGTATTCAACTTCGGCTTTCTCATGTTTCAGGCCCTGATGCGGGGCGTGGGCGAGGTGCGTATTCCGTTGTACATCAACATCGGAACGCTGGTGCTCAACTTTTTGCTCGACCCGCTCTTCATTTATGGCTGGGGGCCGGTGCCGGCCTTTGGAGTAGCCGGCGCAGCCGTGGCTACCCTTAGCACGCAGTTTCTGAGCGTGGTTATCGGCATGGCGGTGCTGCTACGCGGCAAGGCTGGCATCCAGCTCAGCTTCAAGGGCTTCGTGCCCGACTTTCCACTCATGCGCCGCTCCGTAAAGCTCGGCTTGCCCTCCTCCATCGACCTTTCGGCGCGGGCGCTGGGGCTGTCGATGCTCACCGGGCTGGCGGCCGCTTTCGGCACCACAGTATTGGCTACCTATGGCATCGGGTCGCGCATTCTGGCGCTGGGCATTATTCCGGCGCTGGGTATTTCGCTGGCCTGCTCTACGCTGGTAGCCCAGAATATCGGAGCCGCCAACCTACCCAGGGCGCTGCGCACGGCCAACTACGCCATCGCCATCAGCTTTGTCGGCCTGCTGCTGCTTGGGGCCATTGGCTGGCTAGCCGCCGGGCCCCTGGTAGGCTTCTTTCTGAAGGGCGATGAGGCGGTAACTCTCGACGCCATCGAGTTTGTCCGCATCGCGGTGTTCAGCTTGTGCTTTACGGGCGTGCAGCAATGTATATCGGGGGCGCTGCGCGGCTCGGGCAACACGGTGGGCGCCATGGTGCTCACGATAATCGGGGTGTGGGGCCTGCAGTTCCCGGTGGCCTGGTTTTTATCGCAGCACACGGCGCTGGGCTTTCACGGGCTATGGTGGTCGTTTGTGATAGCCAACGTGCTATCGGCGCTGGTGGCGGGCAGCTGGTACCTGAAAGGCAACTGGCAGCGGCCGCGCCTAGCCAACCCCCAGCGCCCGGATGCGGCCGCGCCTGCTGTGCCGGCAGCGGAGTAGTTCGTTCCTGCTTTGCACCGGCCAGGCCGGGAGGCGGCCCGCAAGCGCATGCGAAGCCAGCGAGCAGCAACTTACCTTACCGGCAGCGGAGCCTGGGTAGCGCGGCGGGTCAGGTGCCCGGCCAGCCAGTAGGCAAACCAGGCGAACAGGGGTGCGGCCAGCACATCATAGGTATAATGCACGCGCTGCACCAGCACCAGCACTCCAATGCAGAGCGCCACCAGCGCCAGCACCCGCCGCCACCAGTAGCCCCGCACTGCCAGGGCCAGAATTGCCACGGTAGCCGTATGGCCCGAGAAGAATAAATCCTTGGTAATAGCCAGCCCGCCGGTGGTGTGAAACAGCTGCGCCGTGAATGGGTCGGGCATTGGCAGCAGGTCGAGGGGCGGGGCCAGCGGCACCAGCCAAATAGTAAAAAGGCGCAGCAGCAGCAAGATAAAGTAGCCCCACAGCCCCCGCAAAAACAGCAGCGGGTGGCGCGTAAGCCAGCCCACGGCCGCCAGCACGGCGCCGTACATCAGCACAAAAACCGGGGTGGCTACATTGTGGCGCGGCAGCAAGGCTAAAAGCGGGTCAGCAAGTACGGTACCCGGCCGCTGCTGGATATAGAAGAAAAAGCCCGGCACCAGGGGCACCAGCACGCCAAACAGCAGCAGTAGCAGTACCAGCCAGCTCGCCCGGAACGCGGGCCGGGCCAGTGCCGGACCCCAGGCGTCAGCTACAGGTAGCGGCGCTTGTGGGGTGGCGGGGCAGGCGGGCGGTGCAGCGAGGGGAAGTGCAGGCATAACAGCGAATTAGAAAGAGCGGGCGGGGCGTAACAGACAAAAATAAGCCCAACTGCGTACTTAGCGCTACTAGTTCCTTAATGAGTGGCCAGGTAGCCAAAGTGGCCCGCCGGTTATGTTTCGAAGTAGTTGTGCGAATACCAACGGCCGAAGCGGTATCTTGGCCGCCATGAACTACGCTACTCCTATTATTCTTGCGGGACTTGGGTTTGCGCTGGCTACCCCCGGTGCCTATGCCCAAAACGTGGCCCTGGATGCCCGCATTGCGAAGCTGGCCGATGCCGAGCAGCCTAAGGTAGTGGCCTGGCGGCGCGACCTGCACGAGCACCCCGAGCTGGGCAACGAAGAACACCGCACCGCCGGGCTTATTGCCGCCCAGCTCAAAAGCCTGGGCCTCGAAGTGCAAACCGGCGTGGCGCGCACGGGCGTGGTAGGCATCCTGCGCGGGGGCAAGCCCGGCCCGGTAGTGGCCCTGCGCGCCGACATGGATGGGCTGCCCCTCACCGAAACCACCGGCCTGGCCTTCGCCTCTACCGTAAAAAGCACTTACCTGGGCCAGCCCGTGGGCGTGATGCACGCCTGCGGCCATGATACCCACGTGGCGATGCTGCTCGGGGCGGCCGAAGTGCTTAGCCAGGTAAAAAAAGACCTGCCCGGCACCGTCAAATTCATCTTTCAGCCAGCTGAAGAAGGCTCGCTGCCCGGCGTGATGGGCGGCGCCAAGCTGATGGTGCAGGAAGGCGTGCTGGATAAGCCCAAAGTCGATGCCATCTTCGGGCTGCACATCTGGGCCACGGCCCCGGTGGGGCAGATTAATTACCGGCCCAGGGGCGAGATGGCCAGCTCTGACCGCTTCACCATTAAGGTCATCGGCAAGGGCAGCCACGGCGCCAAGCCCTGGAGCAGCATCGACCCGGTAGTAACGGCCGCCGAGATTATCACGGCTCTCCAAACCATTGTGAGCCGCCAGGTAGACCTTACCCAGGATGCCGCCGTGGTGACCGTAGGCACCGTACAAGCGGGCGTGCGCTACAACGTAATTCCGCCCGATGCCACGCTCAGCGGCACCATCCGGGCCTTCAGCCCCGCCACGCAGGAGCGCATCTGGGCGGCTATCAAGCGCACGGCCAATGGGATTGCCGCCGCCAATGGCGCCACCGCCGAGGTAGGCATCGAGCCCTACGTGCCCGTTACCTTCAACGACCCAGCTCTCACGGCGCGCATGCTGCCCACCCTGCAGCGCACCGCCGGCACCGCCAACGTGCTAGAGATAAAGGCCGTAACCGGCGCCGAGGACTTTGCCTGCTACCAGGAGAAAGTGCCGGGCCTGTTCGTATTTCTGGGTGGCATGACGCCGGGCACCGACCCCGCCACCGTAGCCGACCACCACACTGCCGGCTTTAAGGTTGATGAGAGCGCCTTTCCCCTGGGCGTAAAAACCCTGGCTACGCTGGCTGCCGACTACTTAAGCAAGAAGTAACGCGGCCGGGGCCGCCCGCTCACCAGGGGCGGCTCCGGCCTGACTGCTAGTCGTTGTGTACAAGCGGCTTCGGGTGCGGCTTAAATAGCGAATACTCTATTTTTATAGTGGCAGTGGCAAAGCTGTCTTTGGAATCGGGATTGCCGCGCTGGCTGATGCCATCGAGCATATCGCTACTGGTAAAGAAGTACAGCGCCTCGGCCGTAAAGGCCAGGTGGGGTGAAGCACGCAGCGTGACGCCGCCCCCCACCGGCAGCACTGCTGCCAGGCCCGTGAAGGTAGTATAGCCCGCTTCGGGTGCCAGCGGAAAGCCGTACTGGCCGGGACTGGGGTTGTAGCGAAGCGCGCCTACCCCGGCCGACACGAAGAGCAGCACGGGCATTTCCTGATGCTCGGGGCCGATAAGCAGACTTTTATCGGCAAATATATTATAGCGCAACAGGCCGGTGAGCAGGGTATTTCGGCTGCTAAATGAAAACCCCCGCTCCGGAAAAGCGTCCTTGGCAGCCATGCGCACCGACGACAAGTCGATGGCAAGGGTCAGGCGCGGACTAAGGGTTTGTGCCAGGCCGATGCCATAACCGATTTTGTAGGTATTGCCGGCCGAGCTGCTGGCAACGTCGCCGTTGTAGTAGGTCGTGTTCAAGCCAAAATTGACCCGCAGCGGCTGGCGATGGTAGGGCTGATTGCTCGGGGTGAGGTAGCGGTGGGGTGCCCGGTAACCCGGCGGCCGCGCCGCAAGGCTGGATAAGCTGGCCCCTAGCAGGACACTTAGCAGAAGAAGACGCATGGGCGAGGGAAAAGGAAATAGAAAGCCAGCCGAGCGCGGCTGAAATGCCACATACGGCAGACACCAGCCGGCCGTTGGCGCATAGCCGCTCAGGGCGTCGGGGCAGTATCTTGCGGCCCTCATACTGGTTTGCGTATATGACTCTTCGCTTTTCCCTGCCCTACCGCACCACTTTTGGCCAGCGCCTGGTGGTATGTGGCTCACTGCCCGCCCTGGGCCTCTGGAACTTAGCCCATTCCCTGCCGCTGCACTACGACGAGGCAACTACCTACTGGAGTGCTGAAGTGGCCGTGCCGGCTACTACCACCGAGGTAGCCTATAAATACGTGCTACTGTTTGAGGGTGGCGGGGTAGTGTGGGAATGGGGCACGAACCGCGCCTTACCACTACCGGCCACGCCTCCCTACCAGCAGCTGGAGGTGCGCGATTTCTGGCGGGCGCCCGCGCAGGCAGATAACGAGCTGTTTACGGCCGCTTTTACCAAAGCGCTGTTTCGGCGGCCGGCCTTTAAGCCCGGCATTGGCTCGGCTACCGTCGTGAAAAAAGCCGCCGGCAAGGGCAAAAAAGCGGCGGTCATCCCGGCTACAGTGCGCTTTCAGCTCGAGGCACCCCGCGTCGACCCGCACCACCAGGTGTGCGTGCTGGGCTCCGACCCCGCCCTCGGCAACTGGGATAATACCCAGCCGCTGCTGCTGTCAGACAATAATTTTCCGGCCTGGCAGGCCGAGCTGGTGCTGCAAAACCCCGAAGCCGAGCTGCGCTACAAGTATGGTTTCTGGAGCCCCGAGCGCCACGCCGTGGTGCAGCTCGAAACCGGCGACGACCGGGTGCTGCCGGCTGGCACCGCCCGGCCGGGCACCCTCACGCTGCTGGCTGATGAGGGCTTCCGCTACCACGCGGGACCCTGGCGCGGGGCCGGCGTGGCCATGCCCGTGTTCTCGCTGCGCAGCGAGAAGGGCCTGGGCGTCGGGGAATTCTCCGACCTGAAGCTGCTCATTGACTGGGCCGAGAAAACCGGCCTTAACCTGGTGCAGATTCTGCCCATCAATGATACGACGGCCACGCATACCTGGGTCGACTCCTATCCCTACGCGGCCATCTCCGTGTTTGCGCTGCACCCGCAGTACCTGCACCTCGAAGGCATTGCCGACCTCAAGGACAAGGCCGCCCGCGCCGAGCTGACCCGGCTGCGGGAGGAGCTGAATACTAAAGACTTTGTGGACTACGAGGCTGTGATGAATGGCAAGTGGAAGTTTCTCAAGCTCCTCTACCAGCAGGAGAAAAAGAAGTTCCTGGCCGACCCTGAGTTTCACACCTTCAAGGCCGAGCAGGCGAGCTGGCTTATCCCCTACGCGGCATTCTCGGCGCTGCGCGAGCGCTTCGGCACGGCCGACTTTCACCAGTGGCCCCGCGAGTTTCGGGCACCGGTCGGTCTGGCCGAGCTGACCAACGAAGCGGGCGCTGACTTCGACGAGTTTGGACTGCATTTCTTTACCCAGTTTCACCTCGATAAACAGCTGCGCGCGGCCGTAAACTATGGCCGAGCCAGGGGCGTGGTGCTGAAAGGCGACCTGCCCATCGGCATCTACCGCCACTCGGTAGATGCCTGGACCCAGCCCGAGCTATTCCACATGGACCAGCAGGCCGGGGCACCGCCCGACGACTTCTCGACCACCGGCCAGAACTGGCGCTTCCCGACCTACAACTGGGAGCGCATGGCCCAGGACAACTACCAGTGGTGGCGCGAGCGCCTCGGCCACCTGGCCCGCTACTTCGACGCGCTGCGTATCGACCACATTCTGGGCTTTTTCCGCATCTGGGAAATGCCCGAAAACTCGGTTGAGGGCCTGCTTGGCCACTTTTCCCCTGCCCTGCCGCTGCACCGCGACGAGATTCAGCGCCGCCTGGGCTGGTTTGACTACGGCCGCCTGTGTGAGCCCTACATCCGCTGGCACCTGCTGGAGCGGGTTTTTGGCGCCGACGCGCAGGCCGTATTCGACGAGTTTCTGGTGGCTGATAGCTATGGCGCGCTGCAGCTCCGGCCGCACGTAGCCAACCAGCGGCAGATTGAAGAATATTCAGAAAATAATATATTAACTCATCCCGAGCGCAGAGAATTCCTGCTGCGCGTGCGGCCGGGCCTGTATCAGTTTGTGAACGAGGTGTTGTTTCTGCCCGCCGACAACGACTTCTACCACCCCCGCATTACCCTGAATAAGACCGCCAGCTTTGCCGAGCTGGCCGATGACGAGAGTCGCCGCCGGCTCTACGACGACATCTACGTTGATTATTTCTTCCGTCGCCACGAGGAGTTCTGGCGCGAGCAGGGCCTCGTGAAGCTGCCGGCTGTGCGCTACGCCACCGACATGCTCATCTGTGGCGAAGACCTGGGCATGGTGCCCGCCTCGGTGCCCGGCGTGATGCACCAGCTCGGTATTCTGGGCCTGAATATTCAGCGCATGCCCTCCAACCCGGCTACTGAGTTTGGCCACCCGGCTGATGCGCCGTACCTATCGGTAGTAACCACCGGCAGCCACGACATGAGCACGCTGCGCGGCTGGTGGGAAGAAGACCGGGTGCGCACCCAGCGCTACTTCGAAACCACGCTGGGCCACTGGCGCCAGCTCGCGCCCTACTACTGCGAGCCCTGGGTAGTACGCGAGGTGCTGACCCAGCACCTGCACTCGCCAGCCATGTGGGCCATTTTTCCGCTCCAGGATTTTCTGGGTATCGATACGCAGCTGCGCCGCCCTAACCCGCACGACGAGCAGATTAACGTGCCCAGCAACCCCCAGCACTTCTGGAAATACCGCCTGCACCTGCCTCTCGAAGAGCTGGTAGAAGCCGTGGGCTTCAATGAGCCCGTGCGGGCGCTGGTGCAGGAAAGTGGGCGCGGCCCAGCGTATTAGCCGCCCGGCACGGGCTTGCTCCGCTACTAAAAAGGCTACCCAAACGGGTGGCCTTTTTAGCTATCTACAGGAGTGTCGCCACTGTCTAATCGGCCAGCGACATCTCTTTAAGGTATTCGCGCATGCGAGGCGTGGCTTCCAGCTCGCGAAACTGGCGCAGCTGCCCCGGCGAAAGCAGGTGTCCCGCCACGCGCTGAAGCTGCTCGCGCTCGGCGGGCACTAGCTCGGCTACTTCGGCCGCCGAGTGGTTGGCCGCTTGCACGGCCATATAGTCTATCTCCTGCTCCAGATAGGCCCGCAGGCCGGTGCGCTGCTCATCAGTAAGGTCAAGGCGAGCATTGCAGGCCTGTACAAATTCTTCGGCTACGGCCGGTGGCCCGGCTAGTGTCCATACGTGTGGCGCAGCAGCAACCGGAGCGGCAGCCAGCAGGCTGCTCAGCAGCCAGCCCGATAAGTAAAGTTTCATAGCGGCAGAGTATTAGTGAGCGGATGACTTTTAACCAGCGCGACGGGCAAGTGGTGCCCGAACCCATTGGTTTTTTCAGAAATTACTACTGAGCCAAGCCGCTTAGCTTACTTAAAACATGCTTCCTGTCTCTATACCAATTGACTGAGCTCACTGCTAATATACTAAAAATACTCCGAATAATACCAGACAATGAGCTTACTTTTTAGTCAGCAGCCCGCTCAAGTCTGATGAAAACTACTATAGCAGTTAAGCTCAGCGCGCTTTCAGAGTCGCTGAACAGTAGCGCGGACTTTTAGTCCGCCAATAGGCCAGCCGGAGGCGGGCGGACCAGCAGTCCGCGCTACTTGCTCGGCAGTACACTGACTTTGCAATTACGCCAGAACGGTTTTGTAAGTCTGCTAACAGACTGGCTGTGCTCGAGTTGGGAACGGCTCCAGTGAGTAAGTTATCATTAAGTGAACCCGCTTATCGCTAAAAAGCGCTAAGCTGCCTTAAACAAACATTTTTTTGTATTTTTTCAATAATACCGGTTTTCATGAAACCTTTTTTGACCTGCTAAATCCGGCTATTTCACTTTTTCGTACGTCCAAAAAGCTTGGTTTAAAGCACACTTATTTCGTTCAGCCAGTAAAGAGAGCGTTTGGACGAAATAATAGCTCCATTTGTTGGCTGACAAATAATTTTGTGCAGTCTAAAGATTTAGTTAATTATTTTAGTTCAGCTTAAGCGTTTTAGCTTACCCGTTAACTCACTACATACCAGACTTTTCTTTCTTTCATCTTCTATAATCCATACCACTATAAGCTGGCTTATGAAAATTTCAAGTTTACTCATCTTTTTACTCGCGTGGGCAGCGGCGTTACTGCACCCTGGCGGGGCCCAGGCTCAAAGCGCGGGGGGGGCATTTTCCTGCGATGGCACCTTTTATCAGGTGCGCCAGTCGGGAAACGGTGCCACGGCATTTTCAGTGCTTTACCGCGTAGACCGCTCTACGAGCACATATACTACTAACCCAATTACGGGTGGTACTTATGGCACTACCGGCACGCTAAGCGTAAGCGGCACCAACATCGTAGTTAACGGCTTAGCTTACAATTCACAAGACGGCTTCTTATATGCCCTGACGTATCCGGCCGACAATGGTACGCCTACAGTAGTGCCGCACCTCTACAAGATGGGTTTGGGTGGAGTGCAGGACCTGGGCGCTACCAACCTGCCTATCGCGCAGTTTGCTACCGGCTCGTTTGATAAAACCGGGCACTACTACGTAACTACCCGCAACTCAGCAGATGCCACTTATCGGGGTAACGTGTATCGCTTCGACCTTAATAGCTCGAATGCTACGCCCCTGAATGCGGCCACACTGCTCATGAAAAACGCTACGGGTGGCACGGTAACTACCACCGCTACCGAAGACTACTTCGACATAGCGTACAACCCTAGCGACAACAAGCTCTACGGCACCTTTGCCGATAACGTTATTTACCGTCTCGACCTGCACGATGCGGCGGGCAACCCAACCACCGGCAACACCTCGACCACTGTACCTACTACCGCGTGGATAACGCAGATAGGTACCACGGCGGGTACCCAAGCCATTGGCACGTCATTTTTCGATATTTCCGGCCGCCTGTTTGCTTATGCCAACGGTACCGTTGGTACGGCTGGCTCCGGCAGCTTTTATATCGTTAACCTTGCCAGCGGAGCCTATACCAAGCTTAGCTCGATTGACCCGGTAAGTAACTCCGACGGGGCTAGTTGCATCAACCCCAACCAGCGCATAGATGTGACGAAAGAGCTGACAAACGTAGTAGCTGTTAGTGCTACTACGTTTGATGTCACTTATACCATTCGGGTGCGCAACACGGGGACGGTTACGGACGATAACGTACAGGTGAGTGACTTTCTCAGTGGCACTGGTGCTACTACAGCCAATACTACTTTCCCGACCGCTACCTCAACCACTATTACGTCGGCGCCAGTAGTAACCAACCTCGATGGCAGCAGCCTGGCTGCCAATACTACGACTCCCTTCACCGGCAAAACCGGCGCCGCTTCGCTGCTCAGCGGCACCCAGCCCCTGACGGCAGGCCAGCGGGCAGTAATCACGTACACTGTGCGGGTAGTATTTCCGGCCGGTAATGTACCCTCTACTCCTCAGAACAATACTGCTTATGCTACCAGCACGAGTGGCACCAGTAACGACGGCTATACCCAAGCCGCAGCCGATGGCTCGCTAGTAACGCCGAATGCTTTAGAAGCCAACGATGCCTCGACAAACTCGTCGACTTTCCCGGCGCTACGGGCCGACCTCAATGATGTAGGAGATACACCCTCGCCGACGCAGCTGGTATTTGCTCCCAGCATTTCAGGCACCGTATTTGAAGACCCAAACTATGGTGGAGGCCTGGGCCGCAGCCAGAATAATGCCGTAGGCATTGGCCGCAGCGGTGCCCGCGTAGAGCTGTACACTGTTAACGCAGGCATAGCTACTTATAATTCTTTCCAGACCACTACCGCTGATGGCAGCTACGCCTTTACGGGCCTCACGGCCGGGGCAAGCTACGTGGTGCGGGTAGTTAACAGCACCGTCACCAGCAGCCGCGGCACGGGTGGGCTGGCCGTTCAAACCTACCGGACGAAAGTAACCGCCGCTACTGGCACAACCCCCGACCCTAGCCGGGTGGGCGGTGAAGACCCCGCCCGGGGCGATGCCGCGCAAGGCAGTACCGGCTCCACCTTTACCTTACTCACTACCCCCACTGTCGGGGCTACCATAGGCACTATTCCTGAAAGCCAGGCGCCCATTACGCTTTCCGTCACCAGCTCACCGGCCGTCAACGTAGACTTTGGCTACAACTTCGACCTTGTGGTAAACACCAACGACGCGGGCCAGGGCTCCCTGCGTCAGTTTATTACCAATAGCAATGCGCTAGGTGGCGAAAGCGCACTGGCTCAGGTATATACGGCTACCTCGGGTGCTACCACCCCCCTAACGAGCGGCGTGGAGACCAGTATTTTCATGCTTACTGATGGGCAGGCCCATGCTGGTCAGCTAGCTGGGTTTACCAGCCAACTCACTAGTGGGGTAGCCAAAATCACCCCCGCCACGGCTCTACCGGCCATTAGCGGTCCTAATACAGCTATTGATGGCACCACGCAACTGCGTGATATCGGCAACACCAACACGGCCACCTTGGGCACGGGCGGCACAGTGGGCACCACCGGCACGGCGCTGGCGCAACTCAGCGGCCCGGAAGTGCAGCTGACCGGCACCTCGGCCGTTGCCTTTGGCCTCGATATTGCCAGCACGGGCACCGGCACCCTTGTACAGGGGCTGGCTATCTACGGCTTTGGCAACGCGCTCGACAGCAACAACGGCGCTAACATCCGCAGTGCAGCCAACAGCGTCACCATCACCCAGAATGCGCTGGGCACCACGGCTACGGCATTTGCTGCCCCACCAACTGCCAACAACGCTGACAACGTACGCCTGACGGGCGGCACCAGCGGCGTAGTAGTGAGCAATAACCTGATTGGCTTCTCCAACAGCAAGGGTATTTCGATTAACGCAGGCGTTACCAACGTGAGTGTAACGGGCAACGAGGTACGCAGCAACGGCCTGGGCGGTGCCAACTATGACGGCGTAGATATTCAGGGCAGCAGCGCCACGGTCACCAACAACCTGTTTACCGGCACTTCGGGCCAGGGTATCGACGGCTATCGCTCGCCAGGCAGCAACTCCATATCGGGCAATACCATCAGTGATAATGGTCGTGGCACGGCTACCCTGGCCCCCGGCGAAACACCCGGCGTACGCATCTACGGTGCGGGCAACACCATTACTCAGAACATTATCTCTGGTAACTACGGCGCCGGCATTATGCTGGAAGGGGCAACGAATGGTGGCGCAACCGCTGCCGCGAGTACAACGGCCATCAGCCAGAATGCCATTTACAATAACGGTAACGTGCTTGCCCGCAACGGGAACGCCGCCACCGGTCAGGTTGGTATCGACCTGGAAGCCACCGGCGACAACGAGCCAGCTGGTACTTCGCCATTTGTGACGCTGAACAGCACCACCACTACAGGTGCCAACGGCCTGCTCAACTACCCCATTCTGCGCGGAGCCACCGTAACGGGCAGCAACCTCGTCGTAACGGGCTACTCGAAAGCCGGGGCTACCATCGAGCTTTTCATCGCGCAGCCTAACCCGAGCGCAGTTAATGCTACGGGCGCCAACTTCGGCCAGGGCAAAACCTACCTGCTTACCCTTACTGAAGGGGCTACCACGGGCATCGTGGATGCCAACGCGAGCACCAGCAACTACTCGGGCAACATCAACGGATTTAACCAGGGCTCGGGCACGGGAGCCAGTGCGTTCACCTTCAGCATTCCGCTGAGCAGCCTGCCGGCCGGTGTACTTACCAATGGTACCCTGGCTCCGGGCACGCTGCTTACCAGCACAGCCACCCTTGCCAACGCTACCTCGGAGTTTTCGGGCAACGTAGCTTCGAGCCAGCTGGTAGCCAACAACGTAACCAACATAGCAGTGCTGGCTTCGAGCGGGGCAGCAGTACTCAACCCCAACCTATCGGCAGTGACCGACGGGGCCGGCGTGACTATCAGCAGCTACTCGGTAACCGACCAGACCAACCTCAACGGTACGCTGCGCTACAACGGCGTGGCAGTTACGGCAGCCACCGTTATTACTGACCTGACCAAGCTGACCTATCAGCCTACGGCCGGCTTCTCGGGTACTGCCACGTTCTCGTATAATGCTATAGACAGCAACGGGGCCACTTCGAATATCGCTACGTACACTATTCCGGTAACGCCGGTGGCCGACGTTGCTACGGTATTTGCGGCTGGTAATCCCACGAGCGCAACGGCCAGCACTGCCTTGGCCTTCACCGTCAACTTTACTAACAATGGCCCGAGCACGGCGGCCGGCGTAACGCACTCGGTACAGCTACCAGCTGGCCTGGGCACCGTAACGGCCTCGAATGGTGGCAGCTACAACAATGCCACCGGCCTGGTAACGTATAGCCCCAGCTCAACCACGCTGGCCAGCGCGGCCAACCTGAACTCTGTTATCACCATTAATTCGGTACCAGCCGGCTTGTCATCGCTCACGGCCGTGTCGACTATCGGCACCACGTCGGCTGAAACAGTGACGACCAACAATACGGCTACCACGACCATTCCGGTAGCTCCCTCGTTTGACCTGGCCACGACCATCACTGGTCCGACCACCCTCACGGTGGGTGCGCTGGCCACTTACACCGTAACGACCAAAAACAACGGCCCTTCGCCCATTGGTATTCCGGCCGAAGGCAGCACCGCTGCTACCGGCGCGGTGCAAACCGTGAAGCTGCCAACTAACCTCATCGGCGTATTTGCCACCAATGGCGGCACGTATGATAAAACAACGGGCATCGTTACCTTCCCCGACGTGGCGCTGGCCAGCGGCCAGACCGTGGCCAACACGGTGAGCTTCAGCGTAGGGGCGGCTACTACGTTTGCCGTGCAGGCTCTCGTGGCTAAAACCAGCACCCTTACCGGTACCGACACCAACGCGGCCAACGATTCGGCTTACCTGAATGGCAACGCCAGCGCTACCAACACGGTGGCTACCGGCACCGCCCCAGCTGCCCCAACTGCCGCTACTCCCAATACCAGCGCCAACGTGTATGTTACCATCGCGGGCCCAGCCCAGGTAACGGGCGGCGCCACCGCCACCTATACCGTAACGCAGGGCAACAGTGGCCCGCTCGATGCCAGTGGCGTGCAAACGCAGGTAGCGCTGCCTACGGGCCTCGCCGCCATGACTCTGACGGTCGATAACGGCACCCTCGTAAACGGCACTCTTTCGGCTGGAGTCATCAGCTTTGGTGCTGCCGGCACGTACACCCAGGCTACCGGCATTCTGCAGCTAGCCGCGCTCACGGCAGCGCAGGGCCCGGCTACTGCGGCGCAAAAAACCTACCAGATTGGCTTCCCGGCTCCCACTACGCTGCCCAACTACACGGCTGCTGCCAGTGTAAGCTCGACTACTGCCGATATCATGCCTTCGGACAACGTGGCAATGACCCAGACCGAGGTGAAGCCGGTTACCGACGTGGTAATTGCCCTGAACAATGTGAGTCTGACTGCCAGCGGCACCGCCTACGTTGACGACGCAAGCCACAACCTGACGGCCGGCCAAACGATAAGCTATGCGGTGCAGGCCACCAATGCTTCGACCGTAGCGGCCCGCAATGTGCAGCAGACTGTGGCGCTCGCGCCCACACTCGATGCCACTACGCTGCGCGTGAATGGCGCAGCCGGCACACTCAGCGGCAGCCTGTACAGCTTCACGGGCGGGGCTACTTATAACGCTGGCACCGGCGTAGTGACTTTGCCAGCCATCCCAGAGCTGGTGGGCGGTGCCACCCAGGCTACTTCGGTCAGCTTTACCATTCCGGCTCCCAATACCTCGGGTATTTTCACTATGCCGGCGCAAGCCAGCATCTCGACCAGTACGCCCGAATCGAACACGGCCAACAATGCGGCAGCGCTGTCGACGCGCATCGCCTCGGCGCAGGACGTAGCCGTGAACCTCAGTGGCCCGGCCCAGGCCACTATCGGCAACCCTGTGCTGTATACTGTAGCTACGACCAACAACGGCCCCGCAGCCAACGGGACGCAAACCACAACGGTAACGCTGCCCTTCGACCTCGACCCCACTACCCTGCTGCTTAACAATGCGGCCAGCACCAGCAACGCCTCGGGCACGTATACTTATGCTTCCGGAGCTACCTACAACTCGGCTACAGGGGTAGTGACCTTCCCGAGCGCCGCGCTGTACCTGCCCAAGCAGGGCCTGAGCACGGTAAACACCATCCAGTTTGTGGCTCCCGACGTCACCTTGCTCAATGCCGTGGCTAACGTTACCACATCGGGCACTGACCTGAACCTGGCCAACAACTCGGCTCAGGTTATCACGCCGCTCAGCAACAACAGCAACCTGCCCACGCTCGACCTGATAACGACTATCGCCTCAACCGGCAGCACGACGGTTGGCGGCAGCCGCACCTATAGCGTCACGACTACCAACAGCACGGGGGCCAGCGTTACGGCTACCAACGTAACGCAAACCCTGGTGCTGCCAGCCGGCCTTACCACCAACGGCGGTACGGTAGCAACGACCAATGGCGGCGTATACAACAACCTCACCGGCGTAGTTACCTTCACGGTAGGCAACCTGGGTGCCAGTGCCGTTACAAACTCGGCCACCTTCACGCTGCCGGCCGGCCCGTCGGGGTCCGACAACCCCAGCTACTCGCTGGTGGCTACGGCTTCTTCGTTCACCGCAAACCCGGAAACGAACGTGAACAACAATACGGCGACGAACTCTACCACTATTGGCGCTAAATACGACCTGGCCGCTACCATCAGCGGTCCGGCTGCGGCCCCGGCCGGCTCCACGGTAAACTACGCCGTAACGCTGTCGAACAATGGTCCCTCGCAGGCTACCGCCGTTACGGGCTCCGTAACGCTGCCGGCCGGGGTAACCTCGTACACTCTTACCGGCCCCACCGGCACCGCTACCACTATCACTGGCAGCGGCACGGTTAACATCCGGGCTTCGGCCAACCTGCTGGCGGGCGTAACCGAGCTGTATCAAATCAGCTTTACGGCCCCGGCTTCTACGTTCACGGTAAGCTCAGGCATCGCCACTACGGGCGGGGTAGCAGAAACGGATGTGGCCCCCAACACGGCCAGCGTAACTACCAGCGTTAACCTGGCCCCCGTGGCTTCGGACATCGTAAACACGCTGCAAGGCCCGCGCGGCAATACGGCCGGTGCACTGGCCCTGAGCCCGCTCAGCGCTGTTGATACAGACGCCGGCAGCATTGCCAGCTACACCATCACCAGCCTGCCCACGGCAGCTATGGGCGTGCTCTACTACAATGGCTCACCGGCTACCCTGGCGGCCGGCCTGGTTACGGATGCTACCAAGCTGAGCTTTGTCCCGGCCAGCGGCTTCGTAGGGGATGCTACGTTCACGTACACCGCGACCGACAATGGCAATGGCAACGCTACCTATGCGCTGACTTCGGCTCCCGCTCGCTATACCATTCCGGTAAGCCAGGACATCAACTCATTCTACGCTACTACGCCCACCAAAGGAGGCACCAACAAGTATGTAACTTCCGACGTGCTTGCGTATGTAATTGACCCCAATGCTGCTGTTTACACGAGCAGCCGCACGGTGTACAATTCGGCTGGCGGTACTACGGCCACCATTCTGCAAGGCGTCAATGGTGTTGCCAGCGCGGTAGCGGCTACGTCGGGCAACGGCCCGGCCGCCAACGGCTCTTACCCGGCCAACCCCACCAACGTGCTGCCGGCCGGCGTAAGCCTTGACCCTGCTACTGGCCTGATTTACGTGAGCAACGCCGCCCTGCTGGCCAACAACCCCACGGCGCGGTTCTACCAGATTAACGTAATCACGACTGACCTGAAAGGCGGCATCAACACAGTAACGGCTCAGTTCACCATCGGGGCGTATCCGCTGCCGGTTGTGCTGACGGCCTTCACCGCCACTGCCGTGCAGAACCGCGATGCACTGCTGACCTGGACCACCGCCTCGGAGCAGAACAGCGACCACTTTGAGGTTGAGCGCAGCCTCGAAGGCACGAACTTCAGCAAAATAGCGGAGCTGGCTGCCCAGGGTACCACGGCCACTACCACCGGCTATACCTATACCGATGCCAGCATCGCGGCCCGTACGCACGGCACGGCTTATTATCGCCTGCGGCAGGTAGACCTCGATGGCTCCGCCTCCTACTCACCGGTTCGGGCAGTGAGCTTCACCAAAGCTGCCACGGTGGCGCTGGCCCTGTACCCCAACCCGGCATCTGCCAGCACCACCCTCGACCTGAGCCAGCTGCCCGCTACCGGTACCTACCAGGTATCGCTGCTGGACGCCACCGGGCGCCAGGTGCTGGCAGCCACGCTGGCTGGTGGCCAGCTTCAGCCCCTGAGCCTGGCAAGCCTCGCGACCGGTATCTACCATGTAGTAGTCACCGGTACCCTGGCCGATGGCTCCGTGTTGCGCCAGGTGCTGCAATTGAGTAAAGAATAGCCCGCTCACACCAGCTGTCTTTCTGGAAAAAGCTCCTCTCAGATGAGAGGAGCTTTTTTGTTTTCCAGGGGATTAGCACAACTTTCAGGTCCGGATACAGATTGGGGGGCGCACTGCCGGCTTTTTACTTGCTAATCAGATTGATAAATCACTATAAGTAGTCTACCAAAAGTAATTCAGCAGTATCTTAGGAGGATGAAACTAGCTCCTATTGCGCGCTTCCCAAGTCCTCCACGCTATTAGTACCGCTGACTACTGGATTACTTTTACTTGACTACTTAGGAAGTCTAGTTGGGCGGTATCGCGAGCGGACAGCCGGCAAAAAGCCGGCAGCCCGCTTCAGACCCGACTTCCTAAACCGCTTCAGCAGCTAAGAAGTAAAAAGGCCACCCAAACGGGTGGCCTTTTTAGCTATCTACAGGAGTGTCGCCACTGTCTAATCGGCCAGCGACATCTCTTTAAGGTATTCGCGCATGCGAGGCGTGGCTTCCAGCTCGCGAAACTGGCGCAGCTGCCCCGGCGAAAGCAGGTGTCCCGCCACGCGCTGAAGCTGCTCGCGCTCGGCGGGCACTAGCTCGGCTACTTCGGCCGCCGAGTGGTTGGCCGCTTGCACGGCCATATAGTCTATCTCCTGCTCCAGATAGGCCCGCAGGCCGGTGCGCTGCTCATCAGTAAGGTCAAGGCGAGCATTGCAGGTCTGTATAAATTCCTCCTCGGCGGCCGGCGGGTCAATGCTAACCGATGGGCGGGTAGCGCCGGCGGCTAACGGCAATGCAGCAGCCAGCAGGCTGCCTAGAAGCCAGTGGGCAAAAGAAGCACGCATAAAATCAACGGTATAGTGAGCAGATGATTTTAAACCGGCAGACTGGCGAAGAGGTATCCTTAACGGGTGTTTTTTTAGAAATAATTATCTGGCTATCAAACTTTTGAACAAAAATTTAACTCAGGAACCCTTCACCCGCACTACCCAGCCTAAAAGCATGGGCTACCTACCAATATACTCCATAACCTGCTATTTAGGCTAACTCCGTAGCGCCGGCTCCATAGTTCTTATAAGTAGAGCACATAACAGGCACGAAGTAATCTAAAAATTATAACCTTATATTATAATTTTTAGATTACTTCTATGCCCACTGAGGAAGTTTTCTGATATCAATAATGTTTTGCATTATTTTACCAAAGACTATTTTGCGCAACTTTTTTCAACCTAACTAGAGTACTCTTACCTAAGCTTTTACCTAAGCATAAGAGATGGGCTTTGCAGAGCTAACCCCATTCAGATAGAAAATAGATTAGTTGAACGAAATCTTTACTTCACTTAGTACCCCCATCATAGCTTTGTAAGTATTCAAGACAGCGTATGGTATTTCTATGGATATAAACCGACTGTTTGCTTCTCTTCCCACAGTGCACCTTACTACTTTTCGCACACTTTTCGATAAGTGCCTGGCTACTCCAAAAGCTTATTTTTTACTCCGCTTTTGCGCTCTGAAAAATTTTGACAATAAGCGGTTTCGCATCACTTTTTATGTGGAGCCCCTACGCTACCCGGCATTTGCTGACTAGCTCTTTTACGCTAGTGGCACTTCGCCCAGCCTTACTCAGTAGCGGCTCCTTACCTCACCACTCTTCCCTTCGCTCACCGCTTTTCCTGCTTAGCATCTGCTCTTTATGAAATTAACTTTACGATTACTCACTTTGCTGCTGCTTGTGCTGGGCGCGCGGGCGGGCTGGGCAAATAATACGCTCACACCGGGCATTACCGCCAATACTGCCTATTCTTCTGGTGGTAGCACTATTACCCTTAGCTTAACGTATACCAACACGTACAACTCAGGAACCGACAGGCCAACAGTAGCTACCCGTACTGTAACTGGTTTGCCAACCGGGCTGACGGGTGTCACGTTTGCTGGGCCGGGCAGTGCAAATGCAACCTATAACTCGGGGGCGGGTACGGTTACATTTAGCTCTCTGGCTCCCGGCCTAGCCTCAGGAACCAATACCTTAGACTTTACTATTTCATTTGTAGTGCCAACGGGCGGTATCAGCACTTTTACGGCTACCTCTGCCCCTACCACAGCTACTACAAACACCAACGTTAACCCGACTTCGGTTAGCGTGACGGTTACTCAAGGAACCGTTGACCTAGCCACTACTCTGAGTGGTGCCACTAGGGCAGTAGTGGGTCAAACAGTGTATTATCAGGCCACCACGACTAACAATGGAAACGCAACCGCGAACAGCTTGGTGGCTACTATCACCCTGGCTAATAAGCCAGCGGCCAACACGGTAACAGTAACCGGCGGCACCTATGATTCCGCTACGGGTATTGTTTCATTTACCAGCACAACGCTGGCGGCCGGAGCCTCGGTGGTAAATACTGTAAGCTTTGTTGCGCAAGCTTCTCCGGCTACGGTGAGCGGCAAGGCCGCCAGCACCTCGGCCACCACGGATGCGGCACCCGCTGATAATAATGGCTCGGCGGCTAGTGCGAACATAACTACTACCATTACTCCTACCGGCGCAGCCGGAACTGCCGCACCCTGCGCTACGGCTGGTAAGGATGGCGCAGCTACTGCGCTTTCGACTACCCCCAATGCTTATTATCCCAGTACGGCTGCTCAAACGCTGACAGCCGGTACTACTACGACTATTGCGGTGGGCGCGGCCCGCGGCGCGGCCACTACAATCGCCGCCGGCGACCTGCTGCTCATCATACAGATGCAGGGGGCCAACCTCAATACTACCAATACCGACAGCTACGGTGACGGCGTAGCTGGTGGCTCGGCCAATGGCACGACCAACTTCACGGCCGGCACCTACGAATATATCACGGCAGCCAGCGTCAATGGAGGCTTCTCGGCTGCGGCTGGCGGCACCATTACGTTGAGCACGGCCGTTAAGAACAGCTATGCCAACGCGGCAGCTACCTCTACCACGGGCCAGCGCATATTCCAGGTAATCCGGGTGCCACAGTATACCAACGTTACGCTGGCTGCTAATATCTTGCCGGTAGCCTGGAACGGTACTACGGGTGGTGTTGTAGCCATTGACGTAGACGGCCAGCTGAACCTGAACGGCTTTACGATTGATGCCTCGGGCCTCGGCTTCCGCGGTGGCGCGGGCCGTCAGCTTGGAGGCGATAACTCGGGCACTACTACGGGTACTGACTATCTCTTGTCGGCGAGCCTGAACACTGGGGGTACGAAGGGCGAAGGCATTGCCGGCACGCCGCGCTATGTCAATGACCCAGCCTATGCTACGGCCAACAACGTACTTCTTGATACACGTACGGCTACTACTGGCTACCCCACCCTGTTGCCAGCCACACTGACTGATGGCTATCCTGGCGGAGACAATGGCCGGGGCGCACCTGGCAATGCCGGGGGCGGGGGCACAGATGCTCATCCGACTTCCAATGACCAGAACACTGGGGGCGGTGGCGGTGCCAATGGGGGCCAGGGCGGCCGGGGTGGCAATTCCTGGAGCAGCAACAACCCCGTAGGAGGCGAGCCTGGCGCGGCATTCCCCGCATCTAGCAGTAGCCAGCTGGTCATGGGCGGTGGCGGCGGGGCGGGTACCACCAACGATGGCACCGGCACGCCTGGCGCCGGTTTTGCCAGTAGCGGCGCAGCCGGTGGGGGAATAGTAATGGTACGAACGGGCACACTTACTGGTACAGGCACCATCCTGGCCAATGGTGCCAATGCTAATAATACGGTAAACAATGATGGCGGTGGGGCGGCGGCTCTGGCGGCTCTATCCTCGTAACGGTAACCAACAATCAATCGGCTACCTTGACCCTCACTGCTAACGGTGGTACGGGCGGCAATAATGCCGGGGCAGGCACCTCGCACGGTCCCGGTGGCGGCGGCGGCGGCGGGGTTATCCTGACTAATAGCACTGTGACGGCTACCGCAACTGCTAACGGCGGCACTAATGGTACGACTGTGCCCGGTGCTATTGCCTACGGCTCAGCGCCCGGCACTATCGGCATAAGCAACTCAGCTATTAGCAATAGCATTGCCAACAGTACGGCTGGCGCTAACTGCATCGCCGACGTAGCGACTACCATCACGGGCCCCGCCAATGCCAATGCCGGCTCGACGGTAACACTCAGTGCCACCTTCAGCAACATCGGGGCCCAGCCGGCGGCTGGCGTCACGCGCACGGTAAGCCTGCCGGCTGGCGTACTCAACCCTATCGCGGCTGGTGCCACCATCACCGGCAACGTGCTGTCGGGCTACACGGTAACCTACCCGGCTACTTCGCTGGCTTCGGGTGCTTCCAATACATATACCATTACCTACGTGGCGCCCGGCAGCGGGCCGGTAACGGCTACCTCGAACACCTCAACCACAACAACCGAAGGCGGCCTGACGTCCAATAATACTTCCTCCGTCACGACGGCCATCGGCCCGATTGCCGACGTGACAACTGCCCTCACCGGTCCCTCGACCGTGAGCGCCGGCCAGCCAACGGGCACGTACACGGCAACGTTTACCAACGAAGGCCCTTCGACGGCTACTGCCGTAACCCGGCAGGTAACGCTGCCCGCGGGCGCCACTAGCGTAGTACTGCCTACCGGGGCTACCCTCACCGGCAGCACGATTGACTTCGGCACGGCTTCTACGCTGGTCAGCGGTGCCAGCAACGCCTTCAGCTTCAGCTTCACACCGGCGACGACGGCCACGGGTAGCGTGGCCATTACGAGCAACGTAACGACGACGACTCCGCAGGGCAGCGACACGGCGCCTAACAGCTCGACCATCAACGCTACGGTAGCGCCGACGGCCGATGTTTTCACGACCGTGACGGCTACTACTGCTTCGGTAGCGGCAGGTACGCTAGCCTCGGCCGGCACGCCGCCCAAGTTTACGGTGGTCTTCAACAACAACGGTCCTGCTACGGCAGCCGGCGTAGTAGCCGCCGTGCAGCTGCCTAAGGGCCTGACCAACGTAACGGCTACCAACGGTGGCGTATATAGCAGCGCAACAGGGGTGGTTACCTACGCGGGCCTGACGTCTATCGCCAGCAGCACCCCAACCACCTCCGTTATCACGTTCGATGCCCCGGCGACCGGTCCGGTCGTGGCCGCAGCCACCGTATCGACAACGACCAGCGAAGCCGGCCAGACGGCCAACAACACGGCCAATACGGCTATGACCATCACCCCGGCCTTCGACCTGGCCACGACGCTGACGGGCCCAACCTCGGCCGTAGCCGGCGACCCAGTAACCCTGGCGGTGACCACGACCAACAACGGCCCGAGCGCCGTAGCTAACGCCGTGCAGACCCTACAGCTGGTAAGCGGCCTGACTAACGTGTACGTAAGCAACGGCGGGGTGTATAACTCCTCCACCTCGGCCCAGACCCTGGTAGCAAACGGCGTGACCTACCCGGCCGTACCGGCCGGCGGGGTGGTTTTCCCCACGCTGCCCAACGTGCCCAGCGGCCAGACGGTCGCCAATACCGTGAGCTTTACCATGCCCGGCACGGCTTTCGCCCCCACGGCCCTGGTAACACCCAACACCGCCTCGACTGCCACCACGGCCGGCGATACCAATACGGCCAACAACGCGGTTGGTATCAACGGCAGCACCAGCACCAGTCCGGCCTCGGTGGCCGTGAGCACCACAGCTGCCGGCACGGCCAACGCTTACACTAAAATCAGCTCGTCGGTAGCTACTACCACGGTGGGCAGTAACGTTACGCTAACCGTCATCACGGGCAACAACGGCCCCGGCCAGGCTACCGGCGTTTCGCAAACGGTGCAGATTCTGCCGGGCTTTACTACGAGTACCATTCAGGTAAACAGCACTACGGGTACGTTGAGCGGCAACGTTATCACCTTTGGCACCAACGGTCCCACATACAATACGCAGACCGGCATCGTGACCTTCTCTACCCTGGCCAACGGCGTGAACGGCAGCACCAGCGGCACGAGCGTGAGCAACACGATTACGTTTGCGGCCCCGGCCTCCACGGGCAGCAACGGCCCGCTGCTGGCGACGGCGATGGTAAGCACCTCCAACACCGACCCCGTACCGGCCGACAACGTGGCGGCAGTCGCCGTTACGCTGCTGCAATCGACCGACCTGGCCACGACCATCGCGGGCCCGGCCTCGGCTACGGCGGGCCAGTCGGTTCAGTACACGGCTACCTTCCTCAACAACGGCCCGATGGCTGCCACCGGCGTCACTGAGACGGCGCAGCTGCCGGCCGGCCTGGCCGGCGTCACCATCACCGATGGCGCGGGCAATGCGGTGAGCGGGGCTTCGTACAGCACCACCACCGGCCTGGTTACTTTCCCGACCCTGGCCACGGACCCCAACGGGACCACCCAGGTATACAAGCTGACCTTTGCCGCCCCGGCGCTGAGCTTCAGCCCGCGCAGCAGCGTTGGGTCGAGCAGCTCCGACGCCGTGGCGACCAACAACAATGCCAGCGTCGCTACTACGGTAGCCGCCTCGGCCGACCTGGCCACCACGGTAGCCGGCCCGGCCACCGCCGTAGTGGGCAACGCGGTTACTTACTCGGTGAACACCACCAACAACGGCCCCTCGGTGGCTACCAGCACCGTAACGACCTTGCAGCTGGCAACCGGCTTTACCCCGGCTACCCTGCAAGTGGGTGGCCAGACGGGTACGCTGAGCGGCAACGTCATCACCTACAGCAGCGGCGCTACGTATAACACGAGCTCGGGCCTGGTTACCTTCCCGACCCTGGCCAGCCTGGCCAACGGCCAGACGGTGAGCAACTACGTGACCTACGTAATGCCCAATGCCACCGGTGGCCAGACCACCGGCGTTGCTTCGGCCAGCTCGGCGGCAGCCGACCCTATTGCCAGCAATAACACGAGCAGCGTTGCTACCAGCATCGCCCCGACTACTACAACCTCGGCTGATATCACGGCGACGGTAGCGGCTTCGGCCAGCCCCGTCAACGCCGGCGCGGCCGTAACCTTTACGGCGACCTACGGCAACATCGGCACCGACCCGGCCGTGAACGTACGGCCCACGCTGCAACTGGTACCGGGCCTGACGACGGCCAGTGTCCAGGTAGTAGGACAATCGGCGGGCACGCTGAGCGGTAACGTTATCACCTTCGGCAACGGCACTACCTACAACACGACCTCGGGCCTGGTTACCTTCCCGACCGTAGCCAGCCAGGTTACCGGCAGCACCGGCAACGTCAGCTACCAGGTGCAGGTAACGGCCCCGACCAACGGGCCGCTGCTGGCTACCGCCGCCACGACTTCCGACACGAGCGAGCCGGCAACGGCCGCTGCTCAGGCCAACAACGTGAACAGCGCCAGTGTAACCATCACGCCCGTGTTCGATGAGGTAACGAGCATCAGCGGCCCGGCTACGGCGCTGGCCGGCACGAGCCAGACGTATACCGTAACGACCACCAACAACGGCGCGTCGCTCACGGCCAACGCCACTACCCAGACGGTAACGCTGCCCAGTGGCCTCACGCCCACCAACATCACGAATGGCGGAACGTATTCAGGCAACACCATCACCTGGACGGTAGCTGCTGGCCAGGCGGCTGGCAGCAACGGCGCCGTGGCCAACAGCTTTACCGTGGTCCAGCCCGCAGGCGGCCTCACGCTCACGGCCAACGTAGCGGTAACCGGCGAAAGCAATACCGCTAACAACAGCGCGACCACCACCACTACGGCTACCAACCAGCCCCCGCTGGCCTACGCCGTGGTGAATACCCTGCAAAGCCCAATGGGCAACACCGCTGCTAATAACAGCTTGATGCCCAATGGCCTGCTCATCTCGCCGCTGGCCGCTTCTGACCCCGAGAACGCGCTCAGCACTACGACGCCGTTTACCATCGTGAGCATCCCGCCCACTTCGCAGGGCGTACTGTACTACAGCAACAACGGCAGCAGCACGGGTACGTATGCCGCCGTGGCCGCCAACCAGACGCTGACTGCCGCGCAGGCCGCCACGCTGCGCTTCCTGCCCAGCACGTCGTTCATGGGGAATGCCTCGTTCACCTACCTGGCTACCGATGCCGCCAGCAACCAGTCGCCAGTAGCAGGCTACACCATCCCGGTAGCGGCCGACCAGTCGACTTCCTACGTGAAATACAACGACTCGAAAACCAGCAAGTACGCCAACAACGATGTCCTGGCGCAGGTAACTGACCCCAACACGGCAGTGTACACCTCGGCCGGCACTATCTACGACACGACGACCGGCGTTCTGCAAGCCGGCGCGGCCAATGGCCTGCCCACTACCGGCACCAACGCCGTGCTGGCTTCGGGTACCCTGCCGGCCGGGGTAAGCCTCAACCCCGCTACCGGAACTATCTACGTTAGCAATGCCAGCTTACTGGTTAACAATAAAACGGCCCAGACCTACACGGTGTCGGTTACGACTACCGATAGCAACGGCGGTACCAATACCGCACCCGTTACGTTTGGCATCGGGGCCTACCCGCTGCCGGTTGTGCTCACGGCCTTTACCGCCACTGCCGTGCAGAACCGTGACGCGCTACTGACCTGGACCACCGCCTCGGAGCAGAACAGCGACCACTTTGAGGTCGAGCGCAGTCTCGAAGGCACGAGCTTCAGCAAAATAGCGGAGCTGGCTGCCCAGGGTACCACGGCCACTACCAGCGGCTATACCTATACCGATGCCAACATTGCGGCCCGCACGCAAGGCACGGCTTATTATCGCCTGCGGCAGGTAGACCTCGATGGCTCCGCCTCCTACTCGCCAGTTCGGGCAGTAAGCTTCACCAAGATTGCTACGGTAGCCCTGGCGCTGTACCCCAACCCAGCAACGATGACGACCACCCTGGACCTGAGCCAGCTGCCCGCCACCGGTTCTTACCAGGTAGCGCTGCTGGACGCCACCGGGCGCCAGGTACTGGCGGCCACGCTGGCCGGCGGCCAGCTTCAGTCCCTGAGCCTGGCAAGCCTCGCAACCGGCATCTACCATGTAGTAGTAACCGGTACCCTGGCCGATGGCTCGGTACTGCGCCAGGTGCTGCAATTGAGTAAAGAATAGCCCGCTCACACCAGCTGTCTTTCTGGAAAAAGCTCCTCTCATCTGAGAGGAGCTTTTTTGTTTTCCAGGGGATTAGCACAACTTTCAGGTCCGGGCACTGCTCGGTTGGGGTGGGCGGTCGGCTTTGGGCCTGGCACCCGAATTGGCAAGCACCTCTAATAGGCACTCTTATCGCATTCAGCTATTCGGCTCAAAAAAGTAGGTTTATATTATAAAGTTCTATTATTTAGAATTCTGCAATACGACTTTTTATCCCCCTCCCTTACCACACCAGCTATTTTTAACCAGTACCTTTGCGGCTCATCAGTAGTTCGCTTTTTAGCTCAATGTGCTTATGAATAAACTTCTTCGCCTGACTTTGGCCCTAGGGCTGCTCTCTGCAAGCAGAGTATCAGGCCAGAATCTGGTAGCTAAACCAGACTTTGGGACGGCGACCAGCGTAGCCGCTGCCCCGGCTGATTTTACCACGCAGCTCACAATGGGTACCCTGGGCTCGTCGGCCGCCGGCCAATACCTGATACTGCCCGACGCCAGTAAATTCAACTCTGGGTTCACCGCTACCGACCATACGGTGGGCAGCAGCCCCGGCGTGCTCATGGCCGTGGATGGACCCAGCAGTGCAACCACGATTGTCTGGCAGCAGACCATTACTGTACAATCCAACCGCACCTATACCTTCTCCTATTGGCAACGTAATCTAAATGCTACTACCCCGGCCAACTTACAGCTCCAATACAAGGGCAATAACGACGCGGTGGCTACTACGGCCGGTACATTTTCCGCAACCGGTACTACCTGGCAGCAAAAGTCCTATACTATCACCACTGGCAGCACCAGCACACAGCTTACGCTGACCCTAACCGACCTCATCACGTCTGCTAATGGCAACGACTTTGGTCTGGATGATATGGCGCTGGTGCAGACGAATACGGGCGGCATTGCCGGCACCGTGTTTGAAGACGTCAACTACGGTGGTGGCGCGGGCCGGCCATTGGCTACGGCTACCAGCTCGGCCGCTGCCTCAGGCTTTACGGCCGCTATTGGGCGGCCGGGTGCCAAAGTTGAGCTGTACAGCTCAACAGGAGTCTTTCTCTTCTCTACCACCACCGATGCAGCCGGCTTCTACAACTTTCCGTCGCCACAGGTAGTAGCCAACACCTCTTACACGGTGCGCGTAGTAAGCGGCAGCGTATCGTCGGCCCGCGCTGGCTATGTCAGCACGCTGCTTCCCATCGTCACTTATTCGGGCGGTATCGCCAACCGGGTGGGCGGCCCCAACCCCGCCCTGCCCGATGCCCCGGCCAACCCCGGTACCACCACGCTGGCTGCGCTTACCAGTTCCAGCCAGGCAGTTCAGGCGTTCAACAGTATAGCCGTGGGAAGCTCCGGCAACGCCACCGGCACCGACTTTGGCTTCAACTTCGACCTTGTTGTGAATACTAAAGCGAGCGGACAAGGCTCGCTGGCTCAGTTTATTGTGAATTCCAATGCCTTAGGCAATGAGAGCACCCTGGCCCAGGCCGGTAGTTACTTCAACCAGGTAGTGGGGGCCGGCACCGTCATTACGCCGCTGCCCGCCGCCACTGAAAGCAGCATCTTTTCTATCCCCGACGGCGCAGCGCACGGCGGCCTGCGGGCCTACGATGGCACCAGCACCGGAGGCCCCGCCAGCCAGCTTACTTCAGGAGTAGCTACTATTGCCCTTACCGCTGCCGCCAACATCCTGCCGGCTCTCACCGGGCCGGCCACCGTTATCAACGGCTGGACGCAGGCAGCCAACACGAGCAATACTAATAATGTAACCCTGGGTGCCGGGACTACCGCCGGGGTAAATGCCGTGGTGCTGCCTCAGCTGAATGCACCGGAAATCCAGCTCAATGGCAATACGCTTATTACGGTTGGGCTCGACCTGACGGGGGCGGGCGAAGGCGTTACCGGGCTGGCCATCTATGGCTTTGGCAATGGGGTAAACTCCGATACTTACGCTAACCTGCGGGTGTCGGCCAATAATGTCACGCTGTTCGGCAATATTATCGGGGCTTCTGCCGCCAGCTTTTCGCTGCCCTCCGGCGGCAATTCGGCTGATGGCGTGCGGGTTACGGCCGGCACCGGCTTACAGGCTATCAACAACCTGATTGGCTTTCATAAGGGCAAGGGCCTCAATACGAGTAGCGGCGTTACGGGGGCTACCATCAGCCTGAACGAAATACGCGGTAACAATCTGCAAGGCAGTACCATTCTGGCCGGCGTGGATGTGGAGGGCAGCAGCTCTACCATCCAAAATAATCTGGTCATCAACAATGCCGGAATCGGCCTGGATGGACTAAGCTCGGCGGGTAGCAACGTCTGGACCGGCAACACGGTGACCAACAACGGCATTGGGAACAGTAGCACAAGTACCACGACCAATGGCAATGCTGGCATACGCATTTATGGCACAGGCAATACCGTTAGTCAGAATTTGATATATAGCAACTATGGCGCAGGTGTTCGCCTCACGCCAAACGTGACGAACACAACAGTTAGTCAAAATTCCATATACAAAAATGGCTCAATAACTTCAGCCAACGGCTCGGCGGCTACCGGAGATATTGGGATTGACCTGCAAATAGTGAATGACAACCAGAATATTGGTGCCACCGCCGGCAACGCCAATGCGCCCTATGTAACCCTGAATGGCTCCGTCACGACGGGTACCAACGCCAACGGGCTCGTCAGGTACCCTATTCTGCAAACTGCCAAACTTAGCGGCACCTCCCTCACAGTGACGGGTATCGCCACTACCGCAAGCACTGTGGAGCTGTTTATTGCTACCCCCAATGCCGTGAGCAGCCCAAGCATGGGCAATAATTTTGGGCAGGGCAGCTCTTATCTGGGCTCGATGGTGATTGGCTCGGGCACTACTACAAGCTACGGGGCAAGTGGCGCTACTATCAATGGCTTTGCGCAGGGCTCGGGCTCGGGCGTGGCGTTTACCCTGACTATTTCGCTCAATGGCCTGACGAGCGACCAGCGTACGGCGTTGAAAACGTCCGGGGGGCTACTTACCAGCACTGCCACGCTCAACACGAGCACCTCGGAGTTTTCGGGTAATGTGCCCATCATGACCAGCCCCACGGCGTATGATGTCGCCAACCTCAAGATTGGGATGAACGCGGCGGCCGCCGTCCTCAACCCCGGCCTGACCGTGCCGCAGGCGGCCGACGACCCCGGTAGCACCATTAGCTCATTTAAGGTGTTCCCGGCCACCAACGGCACCCTGCTTTATAACGGTGCAGCAATTCTATCCACTGGCCAGGTAGTGCTCACGGCTAATACCAACCTGCTGACTTTCCAGCCGACTACCAGCTTTACGGGCACTGCCTCCTTCCCCTTCACCGCTACCAATGCGGCGGGCACTACCAGCACCAACACCGCGACCTACTCTATCCCGGTAGTAAACAGCAACGGCTTTGTAGCCAACGACGACGGCCTCGATGCGCCGCAGAATACCTCTACTGCCGGCAACGTTCTGCTCAACGATGGCAACGCGGGTAACGTAACCAGCTTTACCGTTACGAAATTGGTAGGACCTACCAATGGCACGCTGACCCTCAACGCCGACGGGTCGTACACCTATACACCCAACAACGGCTACCTGGGAGCCGACAGCTTTCAGTACCAGATTTGCCAGACCACCACTACGCCGGCCTGCTCCAACATAGCCACGGTCAGCATCAATGTATTTGACCCCTCGCGGGTATGCAATACGGCCAACGGTTCCAACCTGCTACAAAACCCTGGTTTCGAGACGGGCAACGATGGCTCTTTCACATCAGCCTACACCTTTGTCGCCCGGCCGGCCTCGGCCGTTACGGGTGGCCCAGGCGGCTTGTATCCCGAAAGCACCTATGCCGTTGATGCCGATGCTCATTATTACCACGCCAGCTTTACTGGCCTAGGACGCGGGGGCAGCGGCAACTTTATGATAGTGAACGGCGATGCCAACCAGAGCAAGGTATATGCGCAGGTTGTGAATGTTATACCCAACCGCTACTACAACTTCTCGGGCTATGCCCAGTCGGTAAACCCGCAAAGCCCGGCCGTGCTGGGCTTCGTGATAAACGGTAAGTCGGCCTCGGTTTCGACTACGCTTTCGACCACGGTGGGCCAATACCAGCAGTTTTCAGGAGTATGGTACTCGGGCGCCAACCGCACGGCCACCTTTGAGGTGCGCGATATCAACCGGGCGGCCGGTGGCAACGACTTTGGCCTCGACGACCTGTACTTCGGCACGTGCAGTGTGGATTTGCAGGCCGTAGATGTCAATAACTCGCCCGGCATCTCCTACACGGCCCCGCCCACCAGCATTGCGCCCTTGCAGGCTACGCTTTCCTCCAGCGGCGTATCTATTGCCTCGTTTGTCATGCAGACGGTGCCCACGCTGGGCAGCCTTCGCCTGGGCGGAGCCAATGGGACGACGGTTGTAGCCGGACAGATTATTCCTTATTCTCAGCGCGGGTCTCTGTACTACGTGCCCAACGGCAGCTCAGCCGGCACGGCCTCGTTTAAGTACACGGCTACGGATAGCGAAGGCGCGGGCTCCAGCAACACGGCCACCTACACCATTCCGGTAAGCTCGGGCCCGCTGCCCGTTACGCTCACGGACTTTACGGCCCAGGCTAGTGGCACCAGCGCCCAGCTCTACTGGCACACTGCGAGCGAGCTCAACAATGCCTACTTTACCATTGAGCGCAGCACAACCGGCCTGGGCACCGACTTCGTAGCCCTTGCCCAGGTAGCTGGGCAGGGCACGGTAGCAACAGGCACCAGCTACCAGTTTACCGACCGCAATGCGGCGGCCATGAGCAAGCTGGTCTACTACCGCCTGCGTCAGGTTGATGTAAATGGCACGGCGGCCTACTCGCCGGTGCGGGTGGTGTCATTTGTACCAGATGCCAGCAGCAACCTGACTCTTTATCCCAACCCGGTAGCCAGCCAGGGCACTGCCCTGGATTTGAGCTCCCTGCCTGCTATTACTACCTATCAGGTACGCCTACTCGATGCAACCGGCCGCACTATCCGCCAGTGGGCGCTGGCAGGCGGGCAGCCCCGCCCGCTTGCTGTCAACGACCTGGCCAGTGGCTCCTACCTGGTGCTGGTAAGCGGAACCAAGGCCGATGGCAGTCAACTGCGCCAGGTATTGCACCTGACCAAAGAATAGCCTGCACTGTCTTTTTCCTCCTGAAAAGCCTTCCTGCCGAATGCAGGAAGGCTTTTTTATATTTTTACCAACTTAGTCTGAAGGCTCTGACCAGTTACCAACCCGGCCGGCAACCCGTACTTTGTGCTTTCGCTTTTCTTATGCCTGATTCGGTTTCTTCTTCGCTCACCCACATCAACCCAGCCGGCCAGCCGGCCATGGTCAACGTCGGCGGCAAGGCCATCACGGCCCGCCTGGCCCGCGCCCGCGCCCGGGTGCGCCTCGGGGCCGATATTCTGGCGCTGGTGCAGGCCGGCGATTTGCCCACCCGCAAAGGACCGGTGTTTCAAACGGCCATCCTGGCCGGCGTAATGGCGGCCAAGAAAACCGCTGACCTTATTCCGCTCTGCCACCCGCTCGGGCTCGACGACTGCCAGCTCACTATCGAAGTAGTGCTGCCCGACTCGGTACTGATTGAATGCTCGGCTCGCGTTACGGGCAAGACCGGCGTCGAGATGGAAGCGCTCACCGGCGCCTCCGTGGCGGCCCTTACTATCTATGACATGTGTAAGGCGATGTCGCACGACATCGTGATTGAGCAGGTGCGGCTGGTGGAGAAAACCGGCGGCAAGTCCGACTTTCACCATCTAGGCTAAGGGTAGCGCCCCGCTGGCTACGGGTGAGCGGCTACCCACACGGTACCATCCTCGTACTCCTCTTTTTTCCAGATAGGCACTACCTCTTTCAAGGTATCGATAATGTACTCGCAGGCGGCAAACGAATCGGCGCGGTGCGGCGTCGATACCGCCACCACTACGGCCACATCACCGATTTCGAGGGTGCCGTGGCGGTGCGATACAGCTACCTTGCGCAGCATAGGCCACTTTTCGAGGGCCATTTCGGCCACACGGCGCAGCTGGTGCAGGGCCATGGGTGGGTAGGCTTCGTAGTGCAGGCGCATCACGCGGCGCCCTTCACTGCGGTTGCGCACCGTACCAATGAAGGCGTTAACCGCCCCCGCCTCGTCCGACTCGGCCGCGTGCAGCACCGCCGCCACGTCGATGGGCTGGTCGGTGAGGTCGATAAGTAAAGGAGCAGCAGACTGGTCAGCCATGGCAGAGCGAAGAGCACATGGGCTACTCAATGCAGTAGCGCCACGCTCAAAACATTAAATAAATACTATATTATCCGCCGCTTACGGGCGGAATCAGCGCAATTTCATCGCGCTCGTGCAGCTCCACATTGGCAGCAGCGTATTCATTATTAACCGCTACGGCCAGGCTGCGCAAGCCAGCCAGCGCGGGGTAGGCGGTGCGTAGCTCGGCCAGCAGCCCGGCGGCCGACTGCCCGGCGGGCGCAGTAAGCGTCAGCGACGGCTGCCCCACGATTTCGCGGGCAATTCCAAACAGAGAAACGGTCAGATTCATCGTATCAGTGCGCAATAAGCAGTTTTCCAGCAATTATTTATTGCTCACTAAGGTTATCCGCCAATGGTTGCCATGCTCTCGAAATTGAGCTGGTGCACGGGGCGCAGGCGCTCGGCCTCGAAGCCGTTGGCGGCGCGGTGATAAAAAGCCTGGGCCAGGGCTTCGGCCAGGTCGTTATCGGTTGCGCCGTTGCGCAGCAGCGCCCGCAGGTCGAGCACACCCTGGTCATAGAGGCAGGTTTTGATGCCGCCTTCGGCGGTGAGACGCAGGCGGTTGCAGCTGCCGCAGAACGTGCGCGAGTAAGCCGCGATGATGCCCACGCTGCCCCGGTGGCCGGCAATAGTATACTCGCTGGCCGTGGCTCCCACGGGCATGGGCACCGGCGCCAGCTCCCCCAAATGCGCCTCCAGATGCTGCCGGATGCGGCGGTGGTTCCAGGGCAGCGACTCGGGCGTGGCAATATGGCTGCCGCCGTTAAAGGGCATTTCTTCAATGAACCGCACGTCAACCGGCAGCTCGCGGCTTAGCTCGGCCAGCGGCACCAGGTCCTGGATATTACGCCCATCCATTACTACCGCATTGATTTTCAGCTGAATACCCGCCTCAAGCAGCGCATGCAGCGTGCGCAGCACCTGCGGCAGCTCATCGCGGCGGGTTATCTCAAAAAAGCGCTGGCGGTCGAGGGTGTCGAGGCTTAGGTTAACCGCTTTTATGCCCAGGCGGGCCAGGGCCGGCACGTGGGGTGCCGTAAGCACACCATTGGTAGTCAGGCTGATATCACTGAGACCCGGCAGGGCCGCCAGGCGCTCCATAAACGGCACCAGGTCGCGGCGCACGAAGGGCTCACCGCCGGTAAGGCGCACCTTGCGCACGCCCAGCTGCGTCATTACGCCTACCAGGCGCAGCATTTCCTCATAGCTAAGCAGCTCGTGCTTAGGCAAATAAGTAATACCCTCTTCGGGCATACAGTAAAAACAGCGCAGGTTGCAGCGGTCCGTAACTGCCAGCCGCAGGTATTCAAGCGGCCGGCCGTGGGCGTCGTACAACTGAGGGAAGGATAAGGGTGGCATCAACTCAAATTTACAGCAGTGGAGGGCAGTATACCCAAAGCCTGTACTTGTATCAACAAGCCAGCGCAGCTTCTTGTAGGGCTAATACGAAAATTTGTTGCGTGCCTGCCGCGAATAGTTTGGTAATGCAAACAGCAGGGTCTTACTGGTCAACCAGCAAAACCCTGCTGTCCTCAGGTCTGAGAGCACAGGTCGTAAACTACCTATTGCACAACTTACGGTGCCACTACTAGCTTCCGGACTACTTTGCCAGCAGCAGTTTGCATTGTGCAGTAGTAAATACCCGGCGGTAGGTCAGCAACCGAGACCGACGTTTCGAAGCTGCCAGCCATCGCCCGGTTATCTTCTACTACTTGCTTGACTTCTCGGCCCATAGCATTACTCAAAAACACGCGCACATATCCGGGGGTCGTGGTGGTTATAGCAAAGCGCATGTTGCTCGTAGCCGGATTGGGATACATTAAAAAGGCTTTTTCAGGCAGCCCAACGGCGCTCACTACTACGGGGTCGTTTTTCTTGAGAAGTGTTACGGCCATTACGTATTTAGAGCTGCTGCACGTAGCCTGTACGTCGTTATCAGATGCTTGCGCTAATACCCCGCAGGCAGCCGTCGGAATGCTGCTGAAGGCCGTTACGGTGTTGAGGGTAACCGGGTAGCGTGCTACCAGCAGGACGTTTTGTCGATTAGTTGTTGGCATGCCCGCCACCGGGTTGGGCTTCAGGTTAACCATCAGCTTGACGTACATATTCGTGACGGCGGACGTAAGCGGGGTAGCTGGGTTGTCTGACTGATAGGTGCTGGAGTAGGTAAATACGGAGTTCTTCACGCACGCGGCATCAACGTACTGATTGCGATAAAGCTGCCGTAGCGTACTGCTACCAGTAGTTGGGTCAACGTGTACAGTGTTGCCTTCGTAAGTGCTAAAGTCGCCACTACCGACCGTTGTTGTTTCGTCGCCCTCTGCCACCAGGGTCACCTGGAAATCCTGCACGGTCATACCAGCCGCCGGATTAATTACGTAAGAGATATTCTGCGTCAGCCTGAATTTCTGCACTATTTGCCGCAAGGTATTACCCCGCGTCCCTGATATTACATTTTGGGAGGTAACATCTACTACGGGGCGGTGCAATACGCTGATTACCCCTAGCGCCTCGTTGTAATTGGGAATATCTGACGGACGCGTAACAGTAGAACGATTACCTGGATTAAAAAAATAAGGCGTAACGTATAAATTAGTATCCTGAATGGTACCTGTGGTTTTGGTACTCATCTGGATTGCCAGCGGCTGTAGGGCTATGGGCTGTGGCGTGCTGTCTTCGCCGCCGCCTATAAAAAAATCAAGCAGCCCCACAGCAGCCCCAATATATGGCAATGATGCCAGTCCATTTTGCAGAAAAGTATTTGTCTTTATTACTTTAGCAAAATCATCAATTGCACTTGATGCCCCATCGGCTTTGAGTTTACCTGTAAGCTTATCAACGCTGTCAAAGGATGTGCCCGCCGCATTGATAGCCTTATTCGCGACGTTGAAGAAAGAAGGTCCATTCGCGGTACCCGCTGTAGCGTCCTGTGAGGTAACAATACTGCCGGTAGAAGTTGCCTGCAAAGTGACCGTAGCTTTTTTGATAAGATTTACCTCTATTTGCAAGCGTGAGTCAAACTGACAGATACATGGGTCATAATCCATCGGAAAGTCCGCGACCAGCCATTTCCGGCCATCGTTAAGGTAGCGTGCAACAACCGAGGGCTGACTAATCATTCCCTTTGGGGTTTCGTCTAATGGCACCCCGAGGGCCGACATCCGATTCAGCGTAGCAGCTTTATAATTACCGGCATCACTAAAATTCAGTTTCACTTCGGAAAACTGGAAAGGGGCAAGCTGATTCTGAATAGTAACGAAAACCCTCAATATGCCAAGGTATTTATTATATATGATAACAAAAGGGTTTGACGTAACCAAAGGGTAGCCTGCGTCAGTATAGCCGAGGTCGCGTTTAATTAATTCCCAGCCGTTAATCCCGATATCATTCTTGCCCTGAAACCTGACCATATTAATATTATTAGGCTGCTGCCACGGCAAGTCGAGGTAGGGCGTAGTGTCGACTGAGCTATTCAGCTTATAGAGCGTGCCATTATTGACGCTCGGCTGATAATCGCCCGAGTACCAATTAAACGTGTTGGGGTTGCCATTTGGGTTAGTGGCTCGTGGTGGGTCGGTTTCAATGCCCGCTTGTGGGCACACTTGAGCGGCAGCACGATACCAGACGCACGTAGCTGCTAGCCCCACTGCTAACAGTAGAGAAAAGCGCATATAAAAGAAAAAGAAGGATGAAACGGCTAGCGAATCCGCTTGCCTAAGAAAAATTTATTAACACGTGCCGTACTACCCTGCACGAAATAGCTAATCCGAATGCTGTCACGGCTAGTCAGGTAACCAACCCCATCATCATCTGTACAAAAATTTGGGTTCATATGGATGCTCCGCCAAGCCAAATAGTTACTAAAATTGGCGCGTGTACAACCTTTAGGAATATTACTGATGTAATCGCTGGGTGGGGCTGTAGGGTCTTTCGGATAGAAATAATTCGCTCCCTGGTAAATACGCACCGTGAAGGTGTCGCGCGGCGCATCGGTAGTAGCCCCCTGAAACTTGCCATAAATAGGCGCACGCGGGTCGCGGATTGGCGCCCGCGAATCCTTGAAGGGCACCAGCGTCAGCACTTTCGTCAGCGTATCCACCCCGTCGTCGTGCGGAAAGCAGGCCGTGTTGGGCGGCCGGTGCGCAATCAGGCGCACGCGGATAGGCCCGGTCGTGACGTCGTCGAAACTCAGCGAAAATTGCTGCACGTTGCGCGTGTTGAGCGACGAGCCCACCTGCCAGTCCCAGGCCGTGTAGGGGGCACCTGGTCCGGCAAACGTAACGACTTGATTGTTATAGGTAGTATCGGGGGTGGGGGTGCCCGGGTATTCTAAAAACTGGAACGTGAGCGGCTTCAACTGCATCCCCTGGCACGGATTGGGCGGGTTATCGTGGTGTCGGCAACTGCTTACTGCCAGCAAACAGCCACCGCTCACTAGCAGCAACTTAACGCAAGAGTTTAACATAGTTTACAGCGTGGAAAAAGGAAGTTTTACTAGCTTATCTAATGCGCAGCAACTATTAGTACGCAACACAGTAAAAAAGCATATTATATTCCAAATATCATTTCCCCCTCATGACGCTCGCATGAATTTTCACTAAGTGACCGTGTTAGCAGTAAAATAACCTCTTTGCACTACCAGACCAATGCAGGGGTTCCGCCCCTAGCTGGCCGCTGGCGACTGGTAACGATGATGCACTCCCCCGGCTTTGCACACAATGCCCAACTGGCTTTGGCAGACGTTAATAGCCCTCCAGGCCGCCACTCAGGGTTTGCACGTTGGCGTAGCCCAACTCCTGCAGTAGCGCCACGGCCTGGGCGCTGCGTATCCCGCTCTGGCAATACACTACTACCGGGCGCTGGCGCGGCACCTCGGCAGCGCGGGCGGCCAGCTCGGGCAGGGGCAGCAGCACAGCACCGGGCAGGTGGCGGCGCTGAAACTCCAGCGGCCCGCGCACATCGAGTAGCAGCGGCGGCTCGGCGGCGGCCAGCTGCTGCCGTAGCTCGCTGGCGCTCAGGCTAGCAACAACTTGTGCCGGAGCGCAGCTGGCGTCAATGTAATCAGCCGGGTTAGCCGTGTCGAGATTAAGCTGGCTTTGCACAGGGTCGCGCTGAAAGCGCAGCGTGCGAGTCTGAAAGCTGAGCGTATCCAATAGCCAGAGACGGCCGCTGAGCACGTCGCCCAGGCCCAGCACTACTTTCAGCGCCTCGGTAGCCTGTACCGTGCCGATGAGGCCGGGCAGCACATTGAGCACGCCGGTCGTGTTGCAGTCGGGCGCTTCGGCCGCGCTGGGCGGCTCGGGAAAAAGGCAGCGGTAAGTAGGGCCGCCTGCATAGTTAAACACCGATACCTGCCCCTCAAACTTGTAGATGGCCCCCGACACCAGCGGCCGGCCCAGACTCACGCAGGCATCGTTGAGCAGGTAGCGGGTCGGGAAGTTATCGGAGCCGTCGACTACCACATCGTACTGCGCCACCAGGTCGCGCACGTTGGCCGGACTTACGCGCACGGGATGCAACACATAGGTATTCAGCTCATTAATCCGACGCAGGGCGCGGACCGCGGCTTCTACTTTGAGCTGGCCTACGTCGTTGGGGCCGTAGAGAATCTGGCGCGGCAGGTTGGTTAGCTCCACCTGGTCGGCGTCGGCCAGGCCCAGCGTGCCTACGCCCGCCGCCGCCAGGTATTGCAGCACAGGGCAGCCCAGGCCGCCCGCGCCTACCACCAAGACCCGCGCCTGGCGCAGGCGCGCCTGCCCGGCTTCGCCGATTTCGGCTAGCTGGAGGTGGCGGCGGTAGCGCTGGCGCTCGGCAGGAGAAAACATAGCGAGGAAGTATAGAATAAAAAATCGCGCCTTAACTATCGGTGGTCTGCCTTCCCGCCGGTCAGGGCGCAGTAGTTACAGGCCGTACATCACCGTTAGGTAATACAGCCCGCCCACGCTCGGGCCGCCCAGGTACGATACATAGTATTTATTCAATACATTACTCGCGCCTAGTTTTAGCCGCACCTGAGCGGTCGGAATATAGTAGCTCACCTGCGCATCAAGGGTACTGTAGGCGGGTACGTCGCCATTGACAAGGAAGGTTTGGGAATAATACCCGACCTGGTGCCGAAAGTTCAGCCCGAAGCCGGCATTTTGATAAGCGTTCTCGTTGGCGAAGCTCAGGTTATACATCCAGCGCGGGGTATTGAAGCCGTCTTCGAGGCCATCGCCGTTTTCGGTGCGGTCGAGGCGGGTGTAGGTTGTGTTAGCTCCGGCCAGGTAGCCGGCGCCCAGCTCGTAGCGCAGCCCGGCCGAGCCACCGTAGTTGTACACCTGGCTTTGGGAGTTGGTCCAGAGCCGGTAGCGCGCCTGCGTGGCGCTGCTGCTGAGCGCCGTAGCAATGGTAGTAAGGTCGGTGCCGGTAGTGAGCGCTGTGCCGCTGGCCGTAAGCGGCACGTAGGCTTCGACCTGAGCGATGAAATCGCGGTACGAATTATAGTAAAAATCGACATCCACCAGTAGCCTGCCACCCGGCCCTAAGGCCGCCTTGTAGCCCATTTCGAGCGAGCGGATATACTCGGGCCGCAGGTAGGTGTAGGGGTTTTTCACCAGTAAGCTTTGATTGGCGGCAATGGCCTGAGCCCGCGTCTGGGCCGGCGTACCGTTGATGCCGGCCGTCACTTTCGCATTAAACGCGTCGATGCTGCTGCGCAGGTAGCTGTTCTCAAATACGCCGTCCGACATCACGCGCAAGCCGCCAATGCGCTTTACCTGGCCGCTGTTCACGTTCGAGAACCCCTCAAACAAGCTTGGAAAGCGGTAGCCGCTCTGGTAGCTGAGCCGGAAATTCTGGCGCGGCGTGGGCGAGTACACCGCCGTGAAGCGCGGGTTGAATTTTACGTCAAAATCGTCGTTTTTATCGACCCGCAGCGTGGCCGTAAGGCGCAGCTTTTCCTGCAAAAGCCGGCCGCCAACCTGCACGAAGCCCCCGGTTTTGGAATATAGCAAATCGTCGTGCAGCGGGTCTTTGCCGGGGTTCGGATTAATGAAATAGTTGCCATCGGGCACTACGATGTAGGTACGGTGGTCGGCCCCGGCCAGCAGGTCGAGGTTAGCCGGCAGGGCCGTGCCGCCGCGCCGGATGGCCTCGGCAATGTTTACCTGCGCTTCGGCGTGGGCCAGGCTGGCCCGCACGCGCAGGGCCGCCCCCACGTCCCAGTTATTGATATCCTGAAGCTGGGCCAGCTTTTGATTAAAGGCGTCGGTGCCGGGCTGAAGGCGGCCGGCATCGGCCGCGGCCCGGGCAGCCGCGTGCGCGGCGGCTACCGACTGCCCACCCGCCACGGCCGCGTTCCAGGCGTTGGTATAGTCGGCATACCAGGGCGTATCGGCCTTGTAGCTGCGGTCGAGGTTCTCGCCCATCGAGCGCAGGTTGTAGCTCTGGCCAGTATTTTCTTCGGTGAGGTAGGCGCGGGCCTGCACCACGGGCGTGGTCAGGGTGAGGGCGTGCTGCTGCAGGCGGTAGCCTTGCAGCCGGAAGCGGTTCGAGCGCTGATACACGTTGTCGAAACCCGCCACGCGGTAGGTATAAGCCAGCTCCACGCCCGGCCGGAAGCGGTAGTGCACCGCGGCGTCGGCCTTGAGCGTCTTGAGATTGTAGTCGACGAGGTCGCGCTCGTCGTAGCCGGTGCGGGCCACCGAATAGCTTTTGCCGCCCAGCGTAATGCTCTTGCGGTCCGACGACTCGTTGCCGTAGCGGTTCACCTGGTCCTGGGCCGGGTTATCGGCCCCAAACAGGCCCGTCGTGGCATTGCCGTTGGGGTTGATGTCGGTCTGGTCGTTGGCTACCCAGTCGTAGCCGCGCAGGTAAGTGCCATTTACTTTAAAAGCCAGCTTGTCGGGTATCAGCACTTTGGCGTAGCGCAAGCTGGTTTCCGAATACAGCTTTTCGGTGGTTGCGCCCTGCCCAAACGTTTTGACATTCGGGTCGCTGAGGTGGTTGAGACCCGTTTGCTGGCGCAGGCTCAGGCCCTCCGAGTTAAATGGACTTTTGGTTTGAAAATTTGCCAGGCCGTTAATCGCATTCAGCCCATACAGGGCGGCGGCCGTGCCGGGCACCACCTCCACGCTCTGAATATCGAGGTCGCTCGGCCCCAGCACGTTGCCAATTGGCCCGCCGATGTGCGGCGCCTGGTTATCCACCCCATCCACGAGCTGGGCAAAGCGCACGTTGGTGGTGTTGGTGAAGCCCCGCGCATTTATCACCTTGAAGCCCAGGCTGGGGGTAATGACCTGCACGCCCTTCAGATTTTCGATGGCATCGAAAAACGAGGGGGCCGCCGACAGCCGAATGGCGCGGGCGTTGAGCTTTTCTACCGTCACGGGCGACTGCAAAAAGCTTTCCTCCACCCGGGAAGCCGAGACCACGACCTCGTTGAGGCTGGTGCGCAGCGTATCGGCAGGGGCCGGGTGGCGCGGCGGCTTCGGCGCCTGGGCGGCCGCCGGATGGGCCAGGGCCGCAGCACAGGCCCCCAAGCCGCACAGGATGCGTAGCTTTTGTTTCATTTATTGTATTTAGTTTTAACTATATCTTACTGGACACTCACTACGCGCAGGCCAGTGAGCTGGCGCACCCAGCGGGCGGGCTTTTTTTCCAGCGGCACAATGAGCTGGTAGGGGCCATCGGGCGCGGGCAGGGGCTGGCCATCGCGCTGGTCGGCCAGCAGAATAGTCTGGGGCGAGAAATCGGCGTCGATTTCCGGCAGGGCAAATACCGCCCGGTAGCCGTCGGCAGCAGTAGCCAGCACGGCCTCGGCCAGCACCGCCCCGTGAATGGCCTTGCCGGCCGGCGCGCCCGCCAGGTGCAGCACGTCGGCCAGCGCCACCCCGCGGTACAGGTGCTTTTTACCATCCTTATCGGTAGTAGCCTGCTCGTGGCGGGGCAGCGCGGCCAGGTCGGCGGCGCTGAAGGTGCGGGGCGTAGCCACCAGCCCCTCGACCCGAAGCGTAGCGGGCCCGGCCTGCGCGCAAGCGGCCGGGTGCAAGCCAGCAACGCTCATTGCTAATACTGCTGTGGGCAGCCAGCAGCGGCGGCCAATAGAAAAAAGTAGCATGTGCCGAATAGTCGAAAGCGTTATATTTTGACAAATATAACGGCGACCCCGGCTGAAAGTTCGGGCTCTTAACGGGTCTTTAATGGTAGAGGCGAGCGGTTTCGTCGGCCAGAAACTGCGCAAACCGCGCCTGCATAGCCCGAAACCCGGCGATGGCCTGCTCGCCGGCCGGCGTGAGGCTGGCGCCGCCGCCGTGGGCCCCGCCCGCGTGCGCACCCACCAGCGGCTGTCGGGCCTGGGCATTCATCGAACTCACTAAGTCCCAGGCTTTTTTGTACGACATGCCCATTTCCTTGGCCGCCTTCGAGATGGAGCCGGTGGCTTGAATGCGCTCCAGCAGCTCAAGCCGGCCAATGCCGAGGAAACGGTCGGCCGGGCCCTCTATCCAGAGGCGGCCGCTGGCGCGGAAGGCTTGATTTTCAGCAAAAAGCTCGTGCATAGAAAAATTCAGAAGGCGCGTGGCAGGTACCAGCGATGCCTTAAAAATAGCTCATCCACTGCCAAGCCGCCGCGAACATAACCTTCGGTATGCGTTGGGCAGTATAGGGGGCAGCGCCTGACCTGGCAAACTATCTTTTTAGGGTAATCTTCTATGGAATATGATGTGTTGGTAGTGGGCGCGGGCAGCGCCGGACTGAGTGCGGCCCTCACCCTGGCGCGCTGCCGCCGCCGGGTGCTGGTAGCCGATGGCGGTGCGCCGCGCAATGCGCCCTCGGGCGGCGTACATGGCTTTCTCACCCACGACGGCATCCGGCCGGCCGAGCTGCTACGCATTGCGCGCGCGCAGCTTACTCCCTACCCTAGTGTGGAGCTGCGGGAGCTGAAGATAACGTCGGTTGTACGCGAAGGGCCGGTTTTTCGGGCGGCGGGCACCACTGGCCAGGGCCACGCCTGGGCCGGCACTGCCCGGCGCGTGCTGCTGGCCACCGGCGTCGAGGATTTGCTGCCGCCGCTGCCCGGCTTTCGGGAGCTTTGGGGCACGAGCGTATTACACTGCCCCTACTGCCACGGCTACGAAGTGCGCGACCAGCCGCTGGCCGTGTATGGCCAGGGCAAAACGGTACTGGGGCTGGCCCTGCTACTCACCAACTGGAGCCGCGATTTGGTAGTTGTTACCGACGGGCCCAGCCGCATCACGGAGCACGGGCGGCGGCGGCTGCTGCGCCAGGGCATCAGCGTGCGCGAAGAGCCGCTGGCCCGGCTGGTGGGCGGGCCCAGGGGGTCGCTCCGCTGCGTTGAGTTTGCCGACGGCTCTTTTCTCGAGCGTACGGCTCTGTTTATGCACGCTCCTCAGGAGCAGCGCAGCCCGCTGGCGGCCGAGCTGGGCGCACGCCTCACCAGCAAAGGCGCCGTATGGGTCGATAAAAATGCCCAGACTACCGTGCCGGGCGTGTACGCGGCCGGCGATATGGTGCCCGGCCAGCAGCAGGCGATGCTGGCCGCCGCCGAAGGCAACAAAGCGGGCATTTGCCTCAACGAGGCACTCACCCGCGAAGATGTACACCGCCCCAAACCGACCCGATGCTAGTAGCCTGCTCAGCCGGCCAGCCAGGCGTAGGCCGCGGCTTCATCGGTGAAGGTCGCAATCTGGCAGTCGGTGGTAGTGGCCGATACAATGGCCATCACCGGCTGAGCCGCCCGCAGCGGCGATACCAGGAAGGCCAGGCGCACGGCTTCGCCGTAACGGCCGCGCAGCCCCGGCGCAAACTCGGTGCTGAACCAGGTATTGACCGTGGGCTCGGTGAGGTCTTCGCGGCGGCGCAGGTCGAGCAGCCAGCGGCCGCAGCTCACTGCGTCGGCGGTAGCCAGCAGCGACTCGTACCCGGCCCGCAGCTCGGTGGGCGTTACGGCGCGCTGCCAGCGGGCAATAACCACTGGCAGGTCGGGGCGGTGCAGCAGGTCGAGGCCGTGGTTGGTCATAAGGTGGCAGGCAGCCGGCAAGCCCGGCCTGCCTGCAAGATAAGCTACTTTCCTCTACCCTGAACCATACTTTTGTGCCATGCAGTAGTTAATACTGCTTCTATTTTAGACGTAAGTTGCCCATGAGCCCTAGTGTGCCCCCCGCGGCCCCGCACGACCCGTACGCCGCCCTGCGCATCCCCGATTTTCGGCGCCTGATTACAGCCCGCATCCTGTTTACCATCGCCACCCAGATTCAGGGCGTAGTAGTAAGCTGGCAGATTTTTCAGCTCACCAAAGACCCGCTCGCCCTGGGCCTGGTAGGGCTGGCCGAAGCTATTCCAAGCATAGGGGTTTCACTATATGCCGGGCACGTAGTCGATTCGGTGCGGCGCAAGCGCATTATTGTGCCGGCCGTGGCAGTGCTGTTTCTATGCGCCGTCACGCTGTTCTGGCTTTCGCACCCGGCGCAGGCCAGCGTGCTCAACCACGGGCGGCTGCACCTGACGGCCTTCGATGCTACGGTAGTGTGGCCGCTGTACCTGGTTATTTTCGTGAGTGGCATTGCCCGCGGCTTCCTGGGGCCGGCCGTGTTTTCGTTTATGCCCCAGCTGCTGCCCGACCGTGGCCTGCTGGCCAATGCCGTTACGTGGAACTCTACTACCTGGCAGGCCGGCGCGGTGCTGGGCCCAGCTATTGGCGGCCTGCTGTTTGCGCACCTGGGTATCGAGTTTGCCTACGGCGTCGATACAGTAATGGAAGGCCTGGCCCTATTATTCTTTATCAGCATCGGCAGCCGCGAGCTGCCCGTTATTGAGGGCGTGCGCCTGCGCCTAAGCGAGAGCATTATGAGCGGTATCAAGTTCATTTTCAGCAATCAGATTGTGCTATCGGCCTTGTCGCTGGATATGTTTGCGGTACTTTTCGGCGGGGCAGTGGCGCTGCTACCCATTTTCGCTTCCGAAATACTGAAAGCTGGTCCCGATGCCCTGGGCTATCTGCGGGCGGCTCCCTCGGTTGGCTCGGTGCTGATGGCGGTGTGGCTCACTTTTTCGCCGCTCAAAAAGAATGCGGGCCGCAAGCTGCTGTGGGCCGTGGGCGGCTTCGGGCTGGCAACCATCGGCTTTGCCTTATCAAAAAATCTGTATTTATCGCTTTTCCTGCTGTTCCTGACGGGCGTCTTCGATTCGGTTTCGGTAATCGTGCGCTCCACGCTTATCCATACTTACACGCCGGAATATATGAAAGGCCGGGTGTCGGCAGTAAACAACATCTTTATCGGCTCCAGCAACGAAATTGGCAGCTTCGAGAGCGGAGCGGCGGCCAAGCTCATGGGAACGGTGCCCAGCGTAATATTCGGCGGAATGATGACCATGCTGGTGGTTGGCGTTACGGCCTGGCGCGCCGATAAGCTCCGCAACCTGGAAATGGGCGCCGGTAAGAAGTAGGCCCGGTCCGCCTATACTGTCACTGGTGTGCGGGTCTTTTTCGGCTGCTTGCGGCGCGTGCGGTTCAGCCACAGCAGCACGCCCGTTATCGGAAACGTGAGGCTGCACAAGACCACAACCAGCGCGAGGGCTTTGGTCCAAGCGCCCCCGATTTCGCCGGTGTGCAGGAGCTTGGCCAGCCGCCGCAGCTGGGCACCGGCCGACTGCCGGCTGTAGAGGTGCTGCCCCAGCGCGGCCCCGGTAGTGCGGTCTGCAAACAAGGTATCGAGGCCCGCCGCACGCCAGGGCAAGGTGCTCGGCGCGCTTATGCAGATAGCGGCTGCCGAATCTTTGGGAGCACCCACGCGCCAGAATTCGGCGGTGCGATATACTTGCTGGCCCGTGCGCAGCGCCGCATCATAAGCCAGCGTGCGCGGGCGGCCCGGCAAGGCCGACCGGGGAGCGGCAATACCGACCGTGGGCCGGGTGCCCGTGAGGCGAAATAAACCCTCCGCTGCCCAGCGATACGACATAATAACCCCGGTCAGCGCCAGGCCAAACAAAAACGGCGCGCAGTAAAAGCCCAGCACTACGTGCAGGTCGTGCGTGATGCGCTTGCCGCTGCCGCTCCACCTGATGCGCAGGCGGCCCGTGAGCAAAGCCCAGGTTTTGGGCCACCACAGCACTACGCCCGTAGCCGTAATAACCAGGATAAATAGTGCCGAGAGGCCCGTTACGGTCTTCCCTACCTCGCCCGCCAGCAGGCGGCGGTGCAGGTCTTCTGCTACTTTAAATATGCCGCGGTCCTGCCTGTCGAGCAGGCCTACTACCTGGCCGGTGTACGGATTCAGAAAGGCCGTATTACCCCGCTCGGGGCGGCCCTTGGGCTTGTCGACTCCAGCGCTGCGTGGGGCAGCGCTTTTGTGGCGGAAGCCACGCCCTTCGGCCGGCTGCGTATCATCAGGCCGGGCGGGTGTTTCCCGATAAGTCAGCTCGACAGTACGGGCCGGGTCGGCATACACCCTGAAGCCCAATAGCTTACTCTTTGGCTTGAGCTGCCGAAGGTGGTCGGCCAGCACGGCCAGCGACTGGCGCGGCTGGGCAGCCGGCACCGCCACTGTATAGCGACCCGCATAAAGGGCATGGGTTAGCTCGTCCTCAAAAACCAGAACTGCCCCCGTAAGACACTGCACCAAAAAGACCAGCCCCGCCGCAAAAGCCAGGTACAAGTGCACCCGCCGAAAAAATACTTTCATGATGGTAAAAACGAATTCGGCCGCAATTTAGAATGATTTTAAATAAAAATTATCATTAAGCTCCCTATTCGTTTGAAGCAGCTACTCTCAGCTGCCTATCAGTCGCAGTGCACGTAGGGCCGCAGCTTTACAAAGCTTTCTTCCTTTAGAATCTTGATTTGCCTTAGGTCATCGGGAGTACCGAAAGCGCCGTGCTGCTTGCGATAGGCCACAATGAGCCGGGCCAGCGGCTTGCCTACGTAAGGGTGCGGCCATAGCTCATCGAAGGTGCCCGAGTTGATATGAACCGGCCGGGGCACAAAGCCAGCGGCTACGAAGGTGTACTTGCGCAGACTATCCACCAGGTCGGGCGCGTCACGCAGCACGAATACTTCATCCAGCTGGCTTGCCGTCAGGTAGCCGCCCAGCTCGTCGCGGCGCTTTACTATCCACCGGGCGCGGCCGGGGCCGATGCCTTTTATCTGCATCAGCTGAGTGGTATCGGCCAGGTTGAGGTCGAAGGGCTGCAGATGCGCCGGCTTGCGCGCAAACCGGCTCGGAAATCCGGTCTTATCACTAAACGCCGATGAGCGGGCGGCGTAGCCGGCAGGAGCCGGCAGTTCGGCCGGTAGCTGCATAAACGGCTGCAGCCGCTGATACACCGAATCGGGCAGCCCATAGATGCGTTGTATCTGGGCTTTGGCGCGAAAGCCGCCGGCTTTCTGCCCGTACGCAACGATGCGACCAGCCACGAAATGCGGGACGCCCCGCGCCTCCCAGCCTTCCGCCGTGAGCGCGTTGGGGTCGAAAGGAGCTAGCGCTACCTGCGGCACGGCCGGGTAGCGCGCACTCCGCGCCGGATAGCGGGCCGCATACGTACGCGCACTGGCCGCCCGGCCCGAATCGAGCCGGGTCGCCAGTGCGCGTCCCCACTCATCGAGCTGGCGCTGGTCGGCGGCCGGCAGGTAAATGGGGGCGGTAGGGCGTAGTAATACGGGCAGCACCGCCACCGCCAGCGCCCCCAACAGCAGCAGCACAAAACCGCGGGTTTCAGCCCGCGAAAAGCCGAAGTAGCGCCGCATCCAGCGCCAGAAAATGAACTGCTTGATTATAGATGAAGAGCTGATGATGAGAAATCAGCGCAATGATACTTGCCCCTCATCAAATATTCATCCGAAGGCAGTCTTACACCAGCGCGGGCTGGTACAGCTTCACCAGCTGGGCGGCTGCGTAGTCAATCTCCTCCTCGGTATTGAGCTTGCTCATCGACAGGCGAACAGTCGCTCTATTGGCATCACCCCCGAGGGCTTCGAGTACGTGCGAGCCGAGCTGGGCGCCGCTCGTGCAGGCAGAGCCGCCCGAGGCAGCTATCTTGTTAATATCGAGGCTGAAAAGCAGCATCTCGCTGATGCTGGACGGCGGCAGACTCACGCTGAGCACGGTGTAGAGGCTCTGGTCAGCCGCAGCCGACAGGCCATTAAACTGCACATCGGCAATACCCGCCTGTAGGCGGCCGATGAGCCGGTCTTTCAGGCGCTGAATGTAGTACTGGTGCGCGGCCATATCGCGGCAGGCAATTTCCAGGGCCTTGGCCAAGCCCACAATGCCGTACACGTTTTCGGTACCCGAGCGCACGTTGCGCTCCTGCGCGCCGCCGTGGATAAGCGGCCCTACTTCCAGCCCGCCGCGCCGGTACAGAAACCCTACCCCTTTCGGCCCATGAAACTTATGCGCCGACCCCACCAGAAAGTGGTTTTTGAGCTGCTGCACATCGTGGCGGTAGTGGCCCATCGTCTGCACCGTATCGGTGTGGAACACGGCGTCGTGCCGGGCGCAAATATCACCTATTTCCGATATATCATTCAGGTTGCCCAGCTCATTGTTGCCGTGCATCAGGCTCACCAGGGAGCGCGGATGGGTGGCCAGCAGCTCCTCCAGCTGGCCGAGGTCGAGCCGGCCCTGCGCATCGTGGCGCAGGTAGCTCAGCTCCGTTTCGCCGTTTTTGGCCAGGGCCTGCAACGGATGCAGCACGGCGTGGTGCTCAAGCGGTGAGGTAATGGCGTGGCGCAGACCCAGCGTGCGCACACTGCCGAAAATGGCGTAGTTATCGGCCTCCGTGCCGCCCGAGGTAAACGTGATTTCGCTGGGGGCCGCATTAATAAGCTGCGCCACCGTTTTGCGCGCCACCTCAATTGCCGAGCGCACCTGTCGCCCCGGCCCGTGCAGGCTGCTGGGGTTGCCGTAATGCTGGCTCAGGTAGGGCAGCATGGCATCCAGCACTTCGGGGTCGAGCGGCGTCGTCGCGGCATTGTCGAGGTAAACGTGCATCTACTTAGTGGTTAACTTCTTAATGGGTAATTGGGTAATGAGCATTGGGTACTGATTAACAGCTTAGCCGCTACTTATTACCCAATTACCTAGTACTCACTACCCATTGATAATCTCCTTTATATCGGCAATAATTTTCTGGGCCAGATGGTCGGCCGTGGCGTTCGAGTCCGACTCGGCATAGATGCGAATAATGGGCTCGGTATTCGACTTCCGCAGGTGCACCCACTCTTTGTCGAACTCAATTTTCACCCCATCAATGGTATTTACCGGCTGTTTGGCGTAGCGCTTCTCCATCTGCACCAGCACCTGGTCGGTATTGATTTCGGGCGTGAGCTCAATTTTATTTTTGGAGATAAAATAGCTTGGGTAGGAGTTGCGCAGGCGGCTCATGGCTAGGCCCGACTTAGCCAGGTGCGTCAGAAACAGGGCGATGCCTACCAACGCATCGCGGCCGTAGTGCAGCTCGGGGAATATGATGCCGCCGTTGCCCTCGCCGCCGATGATGGCGTTGGTTTCTTTCATCTTGGTCACCACGTTTACCTCGCCCACGGCGGCGGCCGTGTAGGTGCCGCCGTGCTTTTCGGTCACATCGCGCAGGGCACGGGTACTGCTGAGGTTACTCACTGTGTTGCCGCCGCCGTGGTAGCCCAGCACGTAATCGGCTACCGCTACCAGCGTGTATTCTTCGCCAAACATTTCCCCGTTTTCGCTCACCAGCGCCAGGCGGTCTACGTCGGGGTCTACCACGATGCCCAGGTCGAAGCCCCCTTTCTCAAGCACTTTGGCAATATCGCGCAGGTGTTCGGGCAGGGGCTCGGGGTTATGGGCAAAATCGCCGGTGGGCTCGCAGTGTACTTTCTCAATGGTTGCAACGCCCAGGGCCGTTAGCAGCTGCGGCACGGCAAAGCCGCCGCTACTGTTTACCGCATCGACTACTACCCGGAATTTTTTGGCCCTGATAGCCGCCACGTCAACCAGGGGCGAGGCCAGGATAGCGGCAATGTGCTCACTCAGAAAAGTATCGTCGGTGGCGTAGCTGCCCAGCTTGGTAACGGGCGCAAAATCGAAGCTTTCGCTTTCGGCCAGCTCCAGCACGCGCTCGCCGGCCGCCGCCGACAAAAACTCACCCTGCGCGTCGAGCAGCTTCAGGGCATTCCACTGCTTGGGGTTGTGCGAGGCGGTGAGAATGATGCCTCCCGCGGCCTGCCGGGCCGGCACCGCCATCTCCACCGTAGGCGTAGTGCTGAGGCCCAGGTCGAGCACATCGAAGCCCAGGCCTTGCAGCGTGGCGGCTACCAGGCGGCTCACCATCTCGCCCGAAAGGCGGGCGTCGCGGCCAATCACTATCAGCTTGCTGGTAGTGGCCTGAGCGGCCGCCCAGGTGCCGTAGGCAGCCGCATATTTTACCACATCGAGGGGGGTAAGTCCTTGTCCGGCCGGGCCACCAATGGTGCCGCGAATACCGGAAATAGATTTTATGAGCGTCACTGGTTATCTCTTTAGCTTTGCAAAAGTAGGCGCTTTGCCCGTTTGTAGGCCCGCTATCTATACCTTGGGGTAATTGGCAGCAACCTCCCCTTATTTCTAGCAATCGGCTATCTAGTTACGCTGCCAACTGTATCTACGGCCTTCTTTAGCCAAACAAAATTATTCGGCCTGCTTCTTTTTTATGGAAAATCCGCTGCTTACCGCTGCCCGCCGGCCCGCCCAGCTTGAGGCATTCGGCCGCCTGCTCGATGTGCTCGACCGCTTGCGGCTGGAATGCCCCTGGGACAAAAAACAGACGCTCGAAAGCCTGCGCCACCTCACCATCGAGGAAACCTATGAGCTGAGTGATGCCATTCTGCGGCATGACCTGCCCGACCTCAAAAAGGAGTTGGGCGATGTGCTGCTGCACCTGCTGTTTTATGCCCGTATCGCGGCCGAGCAGGGCGCTTTTGACATTGCCGACGCGCTGAACGCACAATGCGAAAAGCTAATATACAGACACCCCCATATTTATGGCGATGCACGCGCCGACGATGAGGCGGCCGTAAAGCGCAACTGGGAGCAGCTGAAGCTAAAGGAAAAAGGCAACACCGGCGGCGTGCTCGGGGGCGTGCCTGCCTCCCTGCCAGCACTGGTAAAGGCCATGCGCATTCAGGAAAAAGCCCGGGGCGCCGGCTTTGATTTTGAAGAGCCAATCCAGGTGTGGCAAAAAGTGCAGGAAGAGCTGGCCGAGTTCGGGGCCGAGTACGGCAGCGGCCAGCCGCTGGCCGACGCGGGCCGGGCCGAGCGGGCCGCCCAGGAGTTTGGCGACCTGCTGTTTTCGCTCGTCAACTTTGCCCGCTTTGCGGGTATTAACCCCGAAGAAGCGCTGGAACGCACGAATCGGAAATTTATCAGCCGCTTTCAGTACCTGGAAGCTTCTGCGGCCCAGGACGGACAAAATTTGTCGGAAATGACGCTGGCCCAGATGGATGTTTACTGGAACGCCGCCAAAGCTGCCGGCAACTAAGCAAGCGCAAGCAGCCAGGCGGCTAAACGACTGAGCCAGGGGAGGCTGCGTATACTAGTAGCCGACGCCTGTTTTAACGCCCGCCTGGGCAATTAACCTTCGTGCAGCTTCCTGCGTTGGGGCCTCACCCAAAATTCAGTGACTGGTTAAGTAACTCATCAGGCCGGTTCAGCGAGTACTTTCGGCCTTTTACCGAATAGTATTCGGCACAAAAAAAAATTTAGCAGGCCGGATTTTTCCTTCCTTCGGCGTAGATTCGGCCCCGAAACCCCTGTTTGCGCCAGTGTCTTGGGTCCTGTGCCCTGGTTAACTCGCACCTATAGCCTTCTTTTTTACCCTTCAACCAACCCCCCACCTCCTACACTTACTGGACACATGGAACAGAAAAATGCTGTAAACCCGGGCGCTCGGCCCGCTGCGCCAGCCGCCCCCAAAGCTGCTGCCGCACCCGCCAAAAGCAGCGGTGGCGCCTCGCTGTTTTCGGTCATCGTTATCGTTCTCGCCTTCATCGCCAGCGTCATTATCTTTATGTTCGTACTGGGCGACCCGAGCCACTACTTGGGCAACAACCCGGAGAACAACCCGAAGCCGGGTGACTACCTCGGCATTGTGCACAAGGGCGGGGTTATCGTACCGCTCCTGATGACGATGCTACTCTGCGTTATTACCTTCTCTATCGAGCGTGCCCTTACTATCTCGAAAGCTAAAGGCAGCCAGAGCATCGAAGCGTTTGTGCGCTCGGTACGCCAGAAGCTGAACGTGAACGATATCAACGGCGCCATCGCCCTCTGCGACCAGCAGAAAGGCTCGGTTGCCAACGTAGTACGCGCCGGCCTGAAGAAATACCAGGAAATGGGCCGCGAAACCACGATGAACACCGACCAGCGTGTGCTCGCTATCCAGAAAGAAATCGAGGAAAGCACCGCCCTGGAGCTGCCAATGCTCGAAAAGAACCTGGTTATCATCTCGACCCTGGCTTCTATCGCTACGCTGGTAGGTCTGCTCGGTACGGTATTCGGTATGATTAAGGCCTTCTCGGCACTGGCCCAGGCTGGTAACCCCGACGCTACGGCTCTGGCAACCGGTATCTCGGAAGCTCTTATCAACACGGCACTCGGTATCGGTACGTCGGCTCTGGCCATCGTAGCCTACAACTTCTTTACCAGCAAGATTGACGAGCTGACTTACAGCATCGATGAGGCTGGCTTCAGCATCATTCAGACCTTCGCTGCCCAGCACGGCAACGCAGGTCAGGAGTCGTAATCCTGCTGGCACGAAAAGAGGGGCGGAGGCGTTTTGCCGTCCCCGCCCCAACTTTTTTTTCGGGCTTCGTGTGCAATCTGAATACAGTCGGCATCAGTACTTCTGAGCGGCTCCCGCCTGGCGGCCCGCTGATGGTACTACCCGCTAATCTTCCGGCACCGTGGGCCCGGCCCAGTCATTTTAACTTCTCCCGGCAATGCCTAAAGTAAAACCGCACCGCACCTCGCCGTCGCTCGACATGACGCCGATGGTTGACCTGGCGTTTCTGCTGGTAACATTCTTTATGTTGACCACGCAGTTTCGCCCCGATGAAGCTGTGGTAGTAGACCCTCCGTCCTCGACGTCGGACCTGCACGCTCCCGACAGCGACATTCTGACCCTGACCGTTGATAAAAACAAGCGCGTTTTCTTCGGCTACGACAAAGCACCCGTGAAAGAAGCTGCCCTGAAGGCTGTTGGCGCCAAGTACGGCGTTACGTTCACGCCTACGCAGGTTAAGCAATTTTCCCTGATGCCGAACTTCGGCGTGCCGATTACGCAGCTTGGCAGCTACCTCGACAAGGATACCGAACAGCGCAAGGCCCTTAACCCGACCCTGCCCGGCATCCCGTACGACTCGCTCAACAACCAGATGATTGACTGGGTAATCGAGGCCCGCAAAGCCAACGCTGCCCTGTTCAAAAAGCCGACCTTCCTGGTTATCAAGGGCGATGGCAACGCTGATGTAAAAACCGTGCAAACGGTAATCAAAGACCTGCAGGAAAAGGATATCAACCGCTTCAACCTGCTCACCAGCCTGGAAATGAAGCCTTCGTACATCGGACAATAATTCTGAGAAATCATGGCAGAAATCCAACAACAGAGTAAAGACTCTGGCAAAGGCGGTAAAAAGCGGGCCAAGAAAATGTCGACCAAAATCGACATGACGCCCATGGTTGACCTGGCCTTCCTGCTGCTGACATTCTTTATGCTCACCACCACCTTCGCCAAGCCCAACGTGATGCAGCTCACGATGCCGGTGAAGGATAAGAACCTCAAGGACGACGAACAAACCAAAATCAAGGCGTCGCAGGCGGTTACTATTATTCTGGCCCCTGACAACAAGGTTTTTTACTTCTTCGGCCTGAACGAGCCCACCGACCCTTCGGTACCCAAGCCCGAGATTAAGGTAACCGACTTCTCGGCCAATGGCATCCGCAAGGTGCTGCTGGAGCGTCAGCACCAACAGCCCGAACCCATTATTCTGATTGAGCCCTACGTGTACGAAGGCAAAGAGGCGAAATATAAGAATATGGTTGACATTCTGGATGAGATGAACATCACCAATCAGAAGAAATACGCGCTGATTGACATCCCGAAAAAAGACATTGACCTCATTAAAACTCAGAAATTGCTATGATGGACAATGCGCAGCTGGCCAGTGCCAGCTTGAACGACATCGTATTTGAGGGGCGCAACAAGGAGTACGGCGCTTTTCAACTGCGTCGCATGTATGGGCGGCACGTAACCCGGGCGCTTATCATCGGCACGGCTTTGCTGGCGCTGCTGGTATTCATTCCGGCCTTGGCTAAGATGCTCGAAGAGCGTAAGCCCAAGGAAGTGCTGAACCTGAAAGAAAACGTGCTGATGGACGCGCCGCCCCTGGATGAAACCAAGCCGCCGCCCCCGCCGCCGCCCCCCGAGGCTCCGCCGCCCCCCCGCCCAAGCTGACGACCGTGAAGTTCACGCCGCCGGTAATTAAAAAGGACGAGGAAGTGAAAAAGGAGGAAGTACCCGACCAGGAGGAGCTGAAGGATAAAACGGTAGCGACCGTAACCGTAAAAGGTAACACGGATGCCCCCGACCTGAGCGACCTGAGCGGCGAAGGCAATAAAGTGGTCGAAGAAGTTGTAGAAAATAAAGTCTACACCTACGTCGAGCAAATGCCGGCCCTCCCCGGTGGTGGTGGCATGGGTGCCATCGTGGCAGCCATCCAGAAAAACTTCCGCTACCCGGCCGTTGACCTGCGCAACCAGGTAGAAGGCCGTGTGTTTGCCAGCTTCACCGTAGATGAGAATGGCGACGTATCGGACGTGAAAATCGTGAAAGGCCTGACTGGCACGGTTGACGCCGAAACTATCCGCTCTATCAAGGCGCTGCCGAAGTTTATCCCCGGTAAGCAGAATGGCCGGGCAGTGAAAGTATCGTTTACGGTACCAGTAACGCTGAAAATTCAATAAGCTACCTTTTGCTTGTCTTAAAGGCCCTGACTGCTTCGCAGCCAGGGCCTTTTTGCTTTTGGAGTATTGCTATGCTGCCTGGAAAATATTCTTGGCACGGTGTGGAAAAAGCATAAGCCCGGCATCAGCTTGGTAGCCGGGTGCCTCCGGTGAATATCCCTTCACTTTTCCCCTACTCTGCTATGTCTCTGCTTCCTGCATTTTTGACTGACAGCCTCGACGAGGTAGTATTTGAGGGCCGTAACCGGGCGTATGGCGCTTACCAGCTGCGGCAAGACTATCAGCAGCACCTGACCTCGGCGGGCGGCCTGACGGTGGTGCTGCTGGCGGGCCTGGTGCTGGGCTGGAATATCTGGCAGGCGCTGGCTCCGGCCCCGGTGGTAATGGTACCGCATATAGTAGCTCTTGACCCCATCATTCCGCCCATGCAGGCAACAGTGGAAAAGGCCAAGCCAGCCGTGGTAGCGCCACCCCGCCCCCATAGCATTGTGGCGCATCGGGCCCTTACGCAGCCGACGCAAGTGACCAAAGATGAGCTGGCTCCTCCCCGCCCTGCTACTACCCCGGTCGAAGCGGTAGCTGATGGCCTCACCGGGCCAGTGGTACCAGGGATAGCGGCCGACGATGCCGGTGTGGCCGGTACCGCGGGCCCGGCAAGCAGTACCACTGCCGTTGCTACTCCCGCGCCCACCGAGCCGTTTCGCTACGTCGAAAAAATGCCGGAGTTTGCCGGTGGGCAGGAAGCCTTACTGCGCTACTTGCGCAGCCACCTGCGCTACCCCGGCGCTGCCCTGGCGGCTGGCATCAGCGGGCGGGTATTTATGAGCTTCGTGGTAGGAGCTGATGGCCAGATTTCGGACGTTACCATTTTGAAAGGCTTAGGCTATGGCCTCGACGAGGAAGCCCTGCGGGTAATCTGCCAGATGCCCGCCTGGACGCCCGGCTACCAAAGCAAGCACGCTGTGCCGGTGCGCTTTACCCTGCCTATTACGTTTCAGTACCAGTAGGCGCGGCTGGTCGCCGGTACCCATAGTTAGGAGAAGCGGGGTTTTGTGCCCTTTTTTGCATTCGGAATAAGCAACCCGCGCCGGGCACCGAACAAATCGGAGCCGGGCGCGGGTTATGGTATTCTCCCACTTTCGCTACACCATGCCCCTCCCCACCACCGAAGAGCGCCTGGGCTCCCCCCAGCGAATAGTTCGCTACTTCACCCTCATCATGTCGCTGGTGTATACCGCGCTGGGCATCTGGCTTTGGCTTACTGCCCACCGGCCCACTGCGGCGGGCGCTTTGCTACCCCTGGGCCCTAAAACCCGTATGGTGCTAGGCTCCGTATTCATTCTTTATGGCCTCATTCGCTTCGTGCGCACCATTCGCACGCAGTTTCGCAAGCCCACGCCCGATGATTTTAGCTAAACCAACCTGGCGGCCCGGCCGCGCTATACTGGGAGCCCTGCTGCTCACAAGCTGCCTGCTGCCCGCCTGCCACCCCGACCGCTCGGCCGGCACCAGCGAGGACGCTACCGATACCCCTACCAGCGGCCACGTAGGCATCAGCGTCGATGAAACCTTTGCGCCCGTAATGGAATCGCAGGTCGATACATTTCAAAAACTCTATGTTGATGCGCACCTGAAAGTGACGTATCAACCCGAAGACAGCGTTTTTCTCGACCTGCTGAATGACAAGGTAAAGGCCATTGTAGTGTCGCGCGAGCTCAATGCGGACGAGAAAAAGGAGTTGGACAAGCAAAATATGCTGCCCCGCGCTACCAAAGTGGGCATTGATGGTCTGGCCATTATTTTGCACCCATCCAACCCCGACACGCTGCTCACAGTAGCCCAGTTGCGGAGCATCTTCAGCGGCCAGACGGCCCAGTGGAGTGAAGTGAGCGGCCAAAAGAAGCTAGGGGGCATCAACGTAGTATTTGATGCCAACCGCAGCAGCACCAGCCGCTTCGTGCGCGATACGCTGCTGCGCGGGGGCGCCCTGAGCCCCAAGGCTGCGGCTACGCAATCGAACCGCAAGCTTATTGAGTACGTGGCCACGCACCCAAGCGCGATTGGCATAGTGGGCGTCAACTGGATTTCGGACTTTGATGACCCCAACGTGCGCGGCTTTCTGCGGCGCATTCGGGTGGCCAGTATCACGGCCCGCCCCCACCCTACCAAAGATGACTACATCCAGCCCTACCAGGTGTACCTGGCTCCTAAACCGGCCGCGTTGCTGAAGGAACACCCGGAGCTGCAGAACTATCCGCTGCGCCGTGATATCTACGCTATCAGCCGGGAAGCGCGGGCCGGGCTTGGCTCAGGTTTTGTGTCGTTTGTAGCCGGGCAAAAGGGGCAGCTCATCTTCCAGAAATCGGGTCTGATGCCTGCGAATATGCAAGCCCGCATCGTTACCACCAACAAACGCCAGTGAACTACCTTCGCTCACTAAGCGTAGTATAAGCACCAATCTTTCACCCTAAGTTTACTTTCCCCTTCCTCCTTATGCCTTTCAAGCCCTGGAAACCGCTGCTGCTGACCGCCCTCACCGTAGGGGCCGGCGCTACGGCCGCCACCGCCCAAACTGTAGCCAGCGCTCAAAAAGCCATTGAGCTTGGCCGCTATAACGAGGCTCGTGCCGACCTGCGTGGCAACAGCAGCCCCGAAGCCAACTTCGAGCTGGGCCGCATCTACCAGATGCGCGACCTGCCCGATTCTGCTTCCTATTACTTTAACCGCGCCGCTGGCCCTACGCCCTTTGGCATGGTTGCCGAAGGCCGGGCATTGCTGGCCAAAGGCAAAGCCGGAGAGGCCGACGCCAAGTTTGATGCCGCTGCTAAAGCCACCAAAAATAAAGACGCCCGGGTGCTGACCATGATTGCGCAGGCCTACGGCGAGTCTGACGTAAAGGATATTACCAAGCCGCTTACGTACGTTAAGACGGCCGAAGCCCTCGGCAAGGGGAAAGACGACCCGGCTCTGATGGTAGCCCGCGGTGATATCTACCTCAAAACTGACCAGGGTGGCGGCGAAGCCATGAGTAGCTACGACCGGGCTATCGCAGCCAATCCCAATTACACGGAGGCTTACCTGAAGAAGGGTATCCTGAGTGTGCGCAGTCGCAACGGTGCTACTGCCAAGGAAAGCCTTGACAAAGCTATTGCTGTTGACCCCAAGTACGCCCCTGCTTACAAGGAGCTGGCCGAGATGTATTACTCAGCAGGACAGTATGATAAGGCCGTTAGCACCTTCCAGCAGTACAGGGATATGGCCGAGAAGTCGCCTAAAACCGATGCCGAATATGCTTCCTTCCTCTATCTGAGCAAGAAGTATCCGGAGTCGCTGGCAGAAGTGAATAAAGTGCTGGCCGCTGAGCCCAACAACTTTACCATGAATCGCCTCAAGGCTTTTGACCTGTATGAGACGGGCGATTATAATGGTGCGCTGGCCGCGATGGACAACTTCCTGAAAATTGCGCCACCGGAGAAGATTCTTCCCGAAGACAATGCTTACCGGAGCAAAATTCTGGTTAAGACGGGCAAGGGGAGCGATGCAATTGATGTAATGCAAAAATCCATTGCCAGCATTACCGACCCTATCAAGAAAAATGAGGCGCTGCACGAACTGGCCACGACTTATAACTCCCAGAAGCAGTATGCTAACGCTATCCGGACCTACAAGCAGATAATGGCTACGCCTTACGGCGACCTGAGCGACCAGTTCCGCCTGGGTGCTGCCTACAGCGGCAATAAGCAGTATGCGCAGGCCGACAGCGTGTATAACATCATTACCACGGCCAAGCCTACTTATGCCCCCGCTTATCAGGCCCGTGCGCAGGCCAACTTCAACCTCGACCCCGACTCGAAGAAAGGGCTGGCCAAGCCTTATTATGAGAAGTATATCGAGCTGACCAGCGCCGACCCAACCAAGTACAAGAACGGCCTGGTGGAGGCTAACAACTACCTGGGCTACTACAACCTGCAAAAGGGTGATAAGGCTGCCGCCACTCCCTACTACCAGAAGGTACTGGAGCTGGACCCAACCAACTCGGATGCAATAGGGGCCATGAAGATTATCAAAGGCGTACCGTCCCGTACTACCGCCACGAAAAAGACCACTACAACTACCGTTAAGAAGAAATAACGCGTAGCTAACCAACAAAAAGCCCGGTCACTATATAGTGACCGGGCTTTTTGTTGGTTAGGCTTTCAAACTCCTTGCGTGGCGGCCCAGCTTTCCCAGCGGGCCAGCACTGCCGTGAAGTCTTCGGGCAGCTCAGCCTCAAAGAACAGGCGCTCGCCGGTGCTGGGATGCACGAAGCCTAGTGAGCGGGCGTGCAGCGCCTGCCGGGGCATAAGGGCAAAGCAGTTCTCTACAAACGCCTTGTAGGTGCCGGTAGACTGTCCCACCCGGATGCGGTCGCCCCCGTAAATAGCGTCGCTGAATAGCGGGTGGCCGATGTGCTGCATATGCGCCCGAATCTGGTGGGTGCGCCCGGTTTCGAGGCGGCACTCCAGCAGGGTCACCGGCCCGTAGCGCTGGAGTACCCGGTAGTGGGTCACGGCGTGTTTGCCCTGGCTGCCGTCGGGGTACACGGCCTGCACTTTGCGGTCGCGCAGGCTGCGCCCGATGTGGCCGCGTACGGTGCCGGCGTCTTCATCGAACCGGCCCCAGGCCAGGGCTAGGTAGCTGCGCTCGATGGTGTGATGAAAAAACTGCTGCGACAAGTGCGTCATCGCCCACTCGGTTTTACCGATGACGAGCAGGCCGGATGTATCCTTATCGATGCGATGCACCAGACCCGGCCTTATTTCACCATTGCGGCCCGTAGGCAGGTTCTGGAGGTGGTACGCCAGCCCATTTACCAATGTTCCCTCCCAATTGCCGTACGCGGGGTGTACGACCATCCCGGCCGGCTTATTTACGATGAGCAGGTCGGCATCCTCATAGCGAATATCAAGCGCCATCTCCTGCGGCACCACTTTGCCCGTGCGCGGGGGCTCGGGCAGGGTAATAGTAATGATATCAGCCGGGCGCACCCGGTAGTTGGGCTTGGTTACCTTCCCATTTACCTGTACTGCCTCCGCCCGAATAGCATCCTGAATCTTGGTGCGCGAGGCATTCGCCAGGCGGTTGAGCAGGAACTTATCGAGGCGCAGCAGTTCCTGCCCCCGGTCAGCCACGATGCGGTGGTGCTCATACAGCTCATCGCCCTCTCCTACTTCATCTGCTTCCAGGTCGGGCTCGTTGCGCACAGGGTCGAGCGAAGATTCAGGAAAATATTCCATAAATATTATATATCACAAACAAACCCCATTTTACCACCCCAATAGGCAGCACGAAAAAAGCCGGAGCCAAAGGCCCCGGCTTCTTAGCCAATTGCTGGCAATACTTATTTGGTCTTGGTCTTGGTTTTGCCGGCCGGTGCAGCCGGGATGCCCGAGCCGGTAGCCTTGGGCGCCTGGGTGGCCGGGGCTGGGGCCGCCGCGGTAGGCGTAATACCCATCTTTTTCAGGATGATATCCGACACGTCGCCATCTTTCGGGCCGTGCAGCAGAATGGGATTGCTGCCCGAATCTGAGTTCAGGATATACGTGTAGCCATTTTCCTCAGCCACCGCGTCAATGTTCTTTTGAATCTTATCGAGCACCGGGCGCAGCAGGGTCTGCTGCTTCTGCTGCATCGACTGCTGGGCGGTCTGCTGGAATTCCTGGAGGCCCTGCTGCATGGTTTGCAGCTCTTTTTCCGTATCAGCTTTCACAACGGGCGTCATAGCCGCGCCGCCCTTCTGGTACGCGTCCAGCTTGGTCTGGAAAGCCGTCTGCTTGCTTTTGAGCTGGGCTTCCAGCTGGGTGCCATACGTTTTCAGGTCCGACTCAATCTGCTTGCTTTCGGGCATCTGACTCAGTACGTACTCCACGCTGGTAAAGCCAATCTTAAGCGGGGCCTGGGCCTGGGCATTCGGAGCGAAAAACGAACCGGCTACGAGTAGCGCGGCGGCGAAGGTCAGGTGAAGTTTTTTCACGCGGTTTACGAAGAAAGTCAAGGGTCTAAAAAATTCTGGTCTGCAAAGTTAACTAGTTTAAGGCTTTCCGCCAGCGTCTGCCTTGCCAGCCTTAGCCGCCCGGGTTTTGGAGCCGGTTACAGGGTCGGGCGTGCCCGAATCGGACTCAAATGCCGGGTCAGCGCTGGCATTGGGGGTTTTGGGCGGCTTCACGGTTTTCACGGGGCCTTTAGTACCCGGCTGGTTGCGGGTAGGCGAGCCGAGGCCCAACTCCTCCAACACAAACTCGGTGTAATCGTGCGTGGGGCTGGCATAGAGCATGGTCAGGTCGCCGTTGCGGTCAAACATGAAATCGAGCTTACGGGCCTTCACCACTTTCTCTACGGCATCAAAAATCTTATCCTGCGCCGGCTTGTTGAGCTCAACGCGTTTCTTAAAGAGCTGCCCCTCGTAGCCAAACTGCTTAGCTTCGTAGGCTTTGATATCCTGCTCTTTTTTCAGAATCTCGTCCTGGCGCTTCTTTTTCATCGCCTCCGTCAGCACCACTTCTTCGGCCTGGTAGGTCCGATAAAGCTTATCGAGGTCTTTTTTCTGCGCCTCAATCTCCCGTTGCCAGGTTTCGGTGAGCCTGCCCAGCTCTAGCTGGGCTTGCGCGTATTCCGGCATTTTTCCCATAATAAACTCGGTATCTATATAACCGAATTTCTGACCCCACGCAGGAACAAAGGCTCCCAGCAGCAGCAGCGCCAGCAAATAACGAGCAACGAGGGTCATGCGAGACAAAGAGAAATAGGAGCTGAAGCCGGCACCAGTGCCGCTCATTCAACGAGCAAACCGGGCATTTTAGTCTGAGTTACGAGAGGACGGCCGCCCTCCCGCAAACCACTGGCCACTGCCTAAACGTTCAGCTCAGGGCGCAAATTAGCGAATCTGCTGGCCGATGATAAAGTGAAAGTGGTTGAAGTCCTGCTTGCTGGTAGTGCCGGCGGGTGGTATGACGGTGTCAAAGGCCCGGCCGTAGTCGAAGCCCAGCAGGCCGAAGGCCGACATGAAGATACGGGCACCAAAACCAGCCGAGCGGTAGAGCTTAAAGGGGTTGTACTGGCTATATACATCCACTGCGTTGCCAGCTTCGGCAAAGCTCAGGATATATACCGTAGCAGCCGGGTTGAGGCTGATTGGATAACGCAGCTCGGCCACGTACTTATTATAAGCAACGCCGCCACTCTTACCGCTTTGGGCTGTCGGGATAGCAAAAGCGCCGTTGGGGTCGTCGTAGCCACGCAGACCGATGTAGTCGGTACCCACCAGGAATGAGCCGCCGCCGCCGTAGCCCAGGCCGGCCCCACCCATCTTAAACCGCTCAAAAGGACCGGGCTCCCGGTCTTTGTTGTAGGTACCGATAAAGCCAAAGTGGGCACGCGTATTCAGCACCAGCTTGCCCACGATAGGCGTAAACCACGACGCGTCAAACATCCACTTGTGGAACTCTACCCACTCATACGTATTGGGGTGCGCCCCGGGGAATACCGAGTACGGCGGCGTCAGGCTCAGGCTCAGGCTGATGGATGAGCCACGGCGCGTGTACGTGGGGTTGTCGATGCTATTGCGCGAAAGCGTAGTATTAAACGTAAAGTTGTTGGCCCGGCCCGTGTTGAAATCCGAGAAAATCGAATAGTTCTGCAGGGTGTACTGGCTGTACGAGATGGAGTTGCTCAGCGAGAAGTAGTCGTCGGGCACACGCAGCTGGCGGCCGAGGCCGATAGTTGCGCTATTGACCTTAATAAAACTGCCCGTGGTAGGATTGAAGTTAATCCCTAAGCGCGAAATACTGCGGTTTAAGCTGAAGGAGAACGAGTTAGGCTTGCGCCCACCCAGCCAGGGCTCCGTAAAGCTGAACGAGTACGCCTGGTACTGCAAGCCGTTGGCCTGCACGTTAAGGGCTACGCGCTGGCCATCGCCCGCCGGCACCGGCGTCCAGTTATGAAAATCGCTGGCTTTGCGTAGCGAGAAGTTGTTGAACACCAGGCCTACCGTGCCGATAAAGCCGGCGTAGCCGCCCCAGCCGCCCGAAAGGGTAATCTGGTCCGAAGGCTTTTCAACTACGGTATAATTGATATCCACGGTGCCATCGGCTTGGTTTGGCACTGGGTTAATGCCGATTTTTTCGGGGTCGAAGTAGCCCAGCGTGGCAATCTCGCGCTGCGAGCGAATAAGCAGCTCCCGGTTAAACTTATCGCCGGGCAGGGTACGCAGCGTCCGGCGCAGCACATGGTCCGACGTCTTGGTATTGCCCGCGATGTTGATGTCTTTTACCCGCGCCTGCACGCCTTCGGTAATGCGCATCTCAATGTCGATAGAATCGCCTTCTACTTTTGTTTCGACCGGGTCGATGGTAAAAAACAGGTAGCCGTCGTTCATATAGAGCGAGGTTACGTCCTGCCCGGTAGGGTTGTAGCTCAGGCGCTTATCCAGGATTTCCTTGCTGTAGGGGCTGCCGGCCTTAATGCCCAGCACCGAGCCCAGGGTTTTGCTATCGTAGAGATAGTTGCCGTTCCAGGTGATTTTCCGGAAGAAGTAGCGGGGACCTTCATCTACTTTCACCTTCACAATCAGGCCTTTCTCATCACGCTCAATAGTATCCGATACGATAGCGGCATCGCGATAGCCCTCGTTATTGTAGAAATCGACCAGCTTACGCTTGTCGTCCTCAAAGTCGGAGCGCTGAAACTTACCCGGAGTCAGAAATTTATAGGAGTTGCGCGCTTTAGTTTTTTTAAACTGCTTGGCCAGCTTCCCATCCTTAAAGGCCTTATTGCCTTCAAAATCAATATCATGAATGCGGACTTTAGCCCCTTTATCCACGTCAATCTTCAGGGCCACGCTATTGGAGAGCGCCGAGTCGGCCACCTGCCGGATGACTACCTTGGCATCCAGGAAACCCTTGTTATTGTAGAACTTACGGACCTGCGTCCGGGTATTAGCCAATAGGGCATCAGTCACCACCTTACCGCGAATGAGCTTGATTTTCTTATCAATCTCCTCAGCCTGGCCCTTGCTGATGCCTTCGAAGGTAAATTTGGAGAGGCGGGGCCGCTCCCGAACGTTAAAGTCCAGGAAAATCTTGTTGCCTTCGGTACGGGCAATACTTACCGAGATATCCGCCAGGATACCTTGGGCCCATATTTTACGAATTGCCTTGCCAATGTCATCGCCGGGCACATTGACGGCATCCCCGATGCGCAGGCCCGACAGGCCAATCAGGGTATTAGGGTCGAGGTAGCGGGAGCCGCTTACTGTAATACCGCCCAGTTCGTATTTATGCGGCTCGTCGGCCGAAGTCCCAGCTACCTGAGCATGCGCCAGTCGGGCCGACAGCAGGCCGGTCAGCAGTAAAAAACTTAATAGTCCACTACGTAAGTAGGTGCGCATCATCAACATAAATAAAATCAGGAAGCCAGCTGCTCGCTGGTTTTGCCAAAGCGCCGTTCCCGGCTTTGGTAGGCTCGCAGAGCATCGCGAAAGTGACTGCGGCGGAAATCTGGCCACAGCAACGGAGTGATATAAAGTTCAGTATAGGCCAGCTGCCAGAGCAGAAAGTTGCTAATGCGCTGCTCGCCGCTTGTGCGAATAAGTAATTCGGGGTCGGGAATACCAGCCGTAGCCAAATAGCCCGTAATAGTCGCTTCCGTTACCGCGGCTGGCAGCAGGCGGCCAGCCGCTACATCAGCCGCAAGCCGCCGGGAGGCCTGGGTGATGTCCCAACGCCCGCTGTAGCTCAGCGCCAACACCAGGGTCATGCGCATGCCGGCCTTGGTCAGTTCAATTGCCTCGGCAAGCTCCCGCTGGCAATTACCCGGCAGGCTGCTTATCTCACCAATGGCTTGGAGCCGCACGCTGTTTTTAAGCAGCGTACTGGTTTCCTGGCGAATGGTATGCACAAGCAGCTGCATGAGCGCCGTTACTTCCATAGCCGGGCGATTCCAGTTCTCGGTTGAGAAGGCATACAGGGTCAGGTACTTAACTCCAATTTCGGCTGCCTCTTCCACGGTGTCGCGCACCGCCGTAATAGCGCTTTGATGCCCAAACACGCGCAGGCCTCCCCGCTGTTTGGCCCAGCGCCCGTTACCATCCATGATAACGGCGACATGGGCTGGAATATTAGAGAGGTCTATTTCGGACCGTTCGGCCATTGTTGCGGTTTGCGTATAAGAGGCCGCAAGTTACGCAAAGGGTTGCAGTCAGGCCGCAGCTCTCGCTTCAGGGCAGGAAAACCGCTGCCTGTTTTTATCCTCAACAAGCTGGCTATCAACGAATGATTTGCCAGACCTCCAACTTTTTATTGCTTACCTCAACAGGGTTTTATCTTTTCCGTAGGGCTTCGGGCAAAGAATTTGGTAAAAGGTATACGACACGCTGATACCAGAATAATAATACCAGTCCTGGTCGTGGCTATTAACGAGCAGGGGACTCTGGTCGCCGGTATGGTCTAGCATATCGGTAAAGGTTTTGCGGGCTCCCATCTCCAACCCTACATTAAAGTGCTCGGTGAGGGCCACCTTTATCCCGGCCCCGGCCGGGATAGCAATTCCCACCCGACTGCCCTGCCGGTCGAAGGCGGGCTTCAGGGCGAGGTTATCGGTCGTGACGGTTGTGCTGGCATAATATAACGCCAGGCCGGCAAATAAGTAGGGCGAAAAATGCACCCGGTGTTGGTCTTTGCGATTATGGTAGTCAAGAAAATTATACTCTACCACGCCAGATGCCTCCACCAGCCCACCGCTAAGGTGCAGCTGGCGATAGTTTTGTAGCGGTGGCACGCCACCATTGGCACCCTCTACATTGGCATCAGTGGCGCGCAGGAAGCCCGCCGTAATGCCCCCGCGTAGCGTAACCGGCACTGATACATCGCGACGGTAGAATATAGTAAGGGCGGGGCGACTATTCTGCCACTGAAACTGCGGGGAAACTTCCCCCTTATAATTCATCACCCCTACCCCGGCCCCTATTTCGCTGGTATGCTGGGCCAGGGCCGGGCTAGCCCAAAAAAAGGCACTCCCCGCCAGCACAAAGCCAGCGAGGAGTGATAAAGGAAACCGGAAGACGGTCATGCAGCAGACTGTGAGGTGAAAGTCCAGCCGGCCAGCAAGGGCCTAGCGGAACTTGGGGTTTTTGATTTTCGGGTTCAGGATGTAGTTCAGCGAGATGCCAGTAACGGTGTACCAGTCATCTTTACCCTGCCCACGCTTATTACCTACATTATCGAGCCCGGGAATTTTAGCGGTACCTTGGTTCGTTATACCATGCGCAAAATACAGAGCATCTGGAGCTGTATTAGTAGGCGTTACATAATTGCCGCTTACGTCGTCCAAATAACCGGTGAAAGTCTTACGCAAACCAATTTCGAGCGAGACATCCATGTTACGGTTAACACGATAACGTACGCCGCCACCAAATGGTATGGATACCTGCCACAAGCTGTAGCTTACGTTCTCAGTCATCAACGGCTGTAAAGGGGTGTATGTGCCATCGGCACGCATACCCTCCGGATTGTGATGGAACCCGGCTACGCCTAAAAACAGATAGGGTACAAAGTCCGGACGCTTGAGGTAGTTATTCCGGTTTTCGATGAGGTCGACTACTATTTCAGCAGAAGCTTCAGTAATTCGATTCCGGAAGTTCATGTTCCGGGCATTACGGAAGCGTGCGTTCTGGTCGTTCGCGTCAGCGTTGGTATTGTCGTTGGCGTGAATGGCACCGTAGGCAAGCGAAAAACGCCCGGAAACGCGCGGGAAGAAACGATGCGTAATGTTCAACCCTATGTTTGGCCGTGTATCACCTGGATGAAACGAGGCAAAGTTGGTCGCTGGGTTCAGGTCGCCAAAATAGTTCATGGCGTTCAGGCTAATCCCGATAGAGGTATACTGCTTGCGCTTGCTGAATTGCTGCGCATCAGCATGCTGCGTTGAACCAAGCAGCGTAAGCCCGGCAAGCAGGGCAGTGGAATACGTGAAAAACTTAGTCATAAGGCGCAGAGTAGAGAATTAACCAGGCAAGGGAAGGCGCAAACCTAACGGGACGTGGCTTACAGCGAATGCAAAAGTAAGAGTTAAAGGGAACTAAAAAAATTTATGCTGTTTTTTTATAAAAGATTTAGGCTGTTTCAGCTAAATCATAGTCGTGGGGTTACGTCGGTCGAGGCCCCAATTTAGCTTGTTACGCAGGGTACTTAAGAAATTGACATGATTCAGCTTAACTAATCGGGCATTAAAACTTTCTCGGCGAACGGCCATTTGAACGCTGGCTTCGATAGGCACGGAGCGGGAGTCGAGGGCTAGCAGGTAGCTGGTGGCCCGGCCTTCTATCTCAAACGAGATAACGCTTTGGTCGGATACAATAAGTGGGCGAACGTTTAAATTGTGGGGGCATACGGGAGCAATGATAAAATTGTTGGTTTGCGGGAGCATAACCGGCCCGCCACAACTGAGCGAATAGCCCGTAGAGCCGGTTGGTGTTGATACGACCAGTCCATCGGCCCAATATGAATTCAGGTATTCGCCATTGATATACGTATGAACGGCAATCATTGAGGACGAGTCGCGCTTCAGAATACTGAACTCGTTGAGGCCGAAATTTAATTGCCCGAATACATCGGGGTCGGTATCGACGCGCAGCAAGCTACGGTCTTCGAGCGTGAAGTGGCCTTTAAAGAGGGCATCGACGGCCTGTACAATCTGGTCGGGGTTAACAGGAGCCAGGAAACCCAGCCTACCGGTGTTAATACCCAGGATGGGAAGCTGCTGGGCACCCACGTAGGTAACCGTATCGAGCAGCGTGCCATCGCCCCCAATGCTGAGGACGAACTGCACTCCGCGGAGTGAGTCGCCACGGCGGAAGGTGGTGGTGCCAGCGGGCAGGCGCAGGCGCGGCTTCATAAACTCGTGAAAAGCCTCTACAATCAGAATTTCGGTTTGGCGGGCGGCCAGCTCATCCAGAAGGGTTTGGATAAAGGGGGCGGCGGCCTCGTCGAACGGCTTGCCCAGAATAGCGATTTTCATAACAAAAACGTAATACGACGCTGGCCTAGATTGGGAAAGAGGTGCGTAGAAAAAACCCTGTGCTGCGATACACCGTGAGCGTACGAATCAGCTCGAAGCAAAATACGCGGTCGTAATACGTTACCAAATGTAGGCCCAGGCCCACCGACGCCAGCAGCTGGTCGGGCAGCAGGTTGGGCAGCGGCTGGGCCCGGTGCAGGCTGCCGCCGGTGAGCCCGGCATCGGTAAAGGCGTTGATATACACAGCCAGCGGAAGGGTATTAACCTTAGGATTGCCAACAAACGGAATACGGAGCGGCGGCGGCGCCCAGGCGCGCAAGCTCAGCCCCTGCTGCACCAGGCCGGAATAGCGGCCTTCGGCTACGTAGTAGTCGTAGCCCCGCACCAATACGCTGTAACCCAGGCCCCGGGCATCGGCATAAGCCAGCTCAGGAGCAAAGAGCCGCGTTTGGGCTCCCATTCCAATGGCGTAGTACAGCCCATGCCCAAGGCTGAGGTAGCGCGAATAATGCAGGCGTAGCGTAGCGTAGCTGGGCGAACGCTCGGCCCCGACAAACTGCCGGAAAGTGAGCGCGCCCTGCAAAAACTGCCCGGTGAGCGGATACGCAAAGGTATTTCGCTGATTATGCGTGGTAATCAGGCTGGCTTCCAGGTACTGACGCTGCTGCAAGCCCAGCAGATAATCCGGATTCAGCCCGTAGATGAGGTCGCTTATCTGCTCGCGGTGGTAAGAAAAGTCGAGGGCCGAAACCAGCTGCACGGTATGCCGCAGGCGCAGCCCCCCCGTGGCATAAAAGCGCTGAATAGCAAATACATCTTCCTCAGGATGGTCACCGAGGTCAACCAGGCGGTCGTTGAGCGTTATATAGTCGAGGTTGCGGCTTTGGTAATACGAGATGCCAAACCCCACGCCTACCCGTCGGCGGCGGCCCAGGCCAGGGGCTTCATAGAATAATTCGAATTTTCTATTAAATCCAAACTGTATGTTTGCCGTGACCTGCTCGGCGCGGCCCCGGAAGTTGGTATCGGTGAGGTGCAGGCCATAATCGAGGCGCTGCCAGCGGTTGGTGCGACTATACCAGGCATTGAGATTGCCGGGCGTGGTCGAAAAAATTGGCGTTGGCAGGATATACCAGCGCTCCTGCACACTGAACAGAATGGTAAGCTGGCCGGTACCGCCGCAGCTGGCCTGCGCCAGCACCGCATGAAACAGCTGCAGATTGAACAGGCGGCGGCGGTTGGCTTCGAGCCGGGCAGGCAGCTCGGCCACGTTCAGCGAGTCGCCTTCGTGAAAATCGAGCTCAGCCCGCAGCGTCCGCTCGCGGGTCCGCACATTGCCCGCAAACAGAATGGCGGCCACCCGTATGCGTTGCGCAGGGCACACGCCCACCCGCACCAGCGTATCGGTAGGGGCTACTACCGGCGCCAGGGGCGGCGGATGGCGTTCGCGGCTCAGGGCACGCAGGCTGTCGGCTGAAGCTGGTGGCAGCGGCACCTGGGCCAGCGCAGCGCTGGCAAACAAGAGCCCCATGCCGGCTGCCAGCAGCCACGGTACCGCGTAAAAAAAAGAAAGCCAGGCGCGGTACTTCACCGTGTAAAGTTAGACGCTGAGATAGCGCAGGAGCGCGTCAAAGCGTTCCTGCTCATCTTCGCCTACCGCCGCAGCCCCGCTAAACTGGGCCGATACTATATAGCCAAAACGCTCTAAAGTAGCCGTAATACGCGCCAGGTTGTCCGTATTGAGGCGCAGGGTAAGCCGAATGCGGAAGGGGTCGTGCTCATCGGCAATAACGTGGGCTGAGAGAATCTTGGCATTATTCTCTTCCACATAGCGGCTGATTTGCGAGAGCGAGTAGTCGCGCTCTTCCATGGTGAGCACCAGAATGCTGCCCTGCCCGGCAATGCCGGGCACCGGGCCAAATGCAGCCAGCGCGTCGCTCACCGTCACTACGCCGGCATACTCCTGCTGCTCATCGAGCACGGGCACCAGCTGAATCTTGTTTTCGATGGCCAGCTCCATTACGCGATAAAAGTGCTGGTCGTGCTGCACATGCGCGTTGGCGTAGCCCAGGGCCAGGTCGGCCAGCTGCGTATCCGGATTTTCGTAGTCGGCCAGGTCGTGCTCGGTAATAAGGCCCCGGTAGTGGCGGCCAGCCAGCACGGGCAGCTGGCCCACGTGAAACTCTTCGAGCCAGCGGGCAGCTTTGGCCGTGGTATCAGTGCCTTTGAGAGGCGGAATCATCTGGTTGAGTAAGTCTTCGGCGAGTAGAGCAGGCATAAGGGTAGCATCTAAAAAGCAGGCGACTAACAAACAGCCAAGCGGCTCAACAAAAGCCGGCACCAGCGAAGCTTACGCGCAACAGGTGTTTTTCCGCGGAAAGCTACCCAACAGACGGCATAGGCCGGTGCGTAAGCCCACAAAATACTTAGGACTACTAACGTGGCAGAAAGGTTGTTGCTAAAAGGCAAAAATTACGCCGGTCTTCGCCCGACGGCTATTGCGGCTCGCCAGGCGCGCTCATCAAGCCGGCGAAGCCACGGGCACTACCCGCCGCAGAAAGTCAGCCAGGTAGCGGTTGAAGCCGGCCGAACGCTCCATCATGGGCGCGTGGCCGCAATGGTCGAGAAAGCGCAGCTCGGCACGGGGCAGCAGACGCTCAAAGTCGTGGGCTACCGGGGGCGGCGTGATGGTATCGTTCAGGCCCCACACCAGTAGCGTCGGGGCCTGAATCCGGTGCAGGTCGCCGGCGAGGTTATGGTGCTGCGCCGAGCGGGCAAGGCTAATCATCCGCAGGCACTTGGCATTGGAGTTGGTAACGGCGAATACCTCATCCACCAGCTCCCTGGTAGCCACGGCAGGGTCATAAAACGTATACCCAACACGCTCACGCACAAAGTTGTAGTCACCCCGCTTCGGAAACGAGCCACCCATTCCGTCTTCAAACAGGCCGCTGCTGCCCGTGAGCACCAGGCTGCTTACGCGGCCAGGATGGCGCAGAGTGTACACCAGGGCTACGTGGCCGCCCAGTGAGTTGCCAAGCAGGGTAAACGAAGCCGGCAGCCGGAGCTTTTCCACAAAGTTTTCGACATACTCGACCAGGCCCGGCACCGTTGCCTGCAGCAGCGGCATATCGTAAACAGGCAGCACCGGAATAATGACGCGGTAGGCAGGCACAAACTCAGCTACTACATCCTGCCAGTTGCTAAGCGCCCCGAAAAGCCCATGCAGCAGCAGCAAAACGGGCCCCTGGCCTTCATCGACATAGTCAAACCCGTGTTGTTGCTGGCGGCGAAGCTCCATATTACTTTTACTATACAACTGATATTCAACAAACAAGCCCGCTAGTGCCGCAGGCTGCTTGCTTTGCTGGCGTGTGCTGTCTTTTCGGCCTACCGCTCAGGCTGTTTTAGAGGGCACGCCACAATAAGTAGCACGCCATAGCTGGTCTATGCAATGTTACAACAGGCTATCCAATTTGCCAGCCACTGTCGGCCATAGGTGGTAAGCAGGGCTTCGGGATGAAACTGCACGCCAAACAGCGGCAGGCTGACATGGCGCAGCGCCATTAGCTCGTGGTCGGCATCGGCCGTAAAAGCCAGCGGGCGCAGGCAAGCCGGCAAGGTACTGGCTTCCAGCACCAGCGAATGGTAGCGCGTTACGGGCTGGCGGCGGGGCATTTCGGCCAGCCAGGCATCGTTGCCGAGCAGCTCAATGTCGGATACCTTGCCGTGCACCGGGCGGGCGGCCCGGCACAGCGTAGCGCCAAAAAATTCGCCCAGTGCTTGGTGGCCCAGGCACACGCCCAATATGGGCAGGCGCTGGTGATAAGCCTCGATAACCGCCAGCAGGTTGCCGGCCGCGGCAGGAGTGCCCGGACCGGGCGATAGTACAATGCCCGCAAACTTCAGCTCATGAAGCGCCGCCAGGGGCACATCGTTGCGGCGCACCAGCACCTGGGCTCCAAGCTGGCGCAGGTAATCGGCCAGGGTGTAGGTAAAGGAGTCGAAGCTATCGAGGAGAAGCAGGGTCAAGGCTGCGCGAGAAATTTGAAAGGAATAATTGCCGGGGCAGTTCCCAGGCTCGGGCTCAGCAGGCAAACTCCACACGCCAGGTGGGCCGGGGGCAACAGTAACTAATCTACGCCAGCAATTAGCCAGTCTAACTCGGGCCATCACATGGCGGCTTTCAGCCGGCCGAGCAGGTTGTGGCCGATTGGCAGCACGTAGCTGGTTACCTGCAAAGCCAGGGGAGTAGCTTTTTGTACCCAGGGCAGCACAACTGAGCCAGCAGTGAGGCCGGGAGCCAGCAGGGGCAGGCCCGCCAACGCGGTCCCGTGCAGCAGCAGGCTCAACCCAAGCAGCCATTTCAGGCCGCCTGCTACGGCTCCGAGCAGGTTGTCGAGTATGCCGAGCGGCGTGAGGTGAACAGCCGTTTTGACGAGTCCGCCCAGCAGGTGTACGCCCCACATAATAGCCACCAGCACCAGTAGAAAAGCCACCAGGGGCAGCATCCCAAACAGCTCGCCCAGGTACCCGCGCACTACCGGAATAGCAGCGCTCAGCAAGCTCAATCCACCTATCACGCCCAGCACAAAGGCCAGCAGCGACACCACTTCCAGCACCAGGCCTTTGCGGAATCCCTTAACGGTACCGACAGCTATGGGCAGCAGGAGCAGCAGGTCGAGCGGAGTCATGCGTTGCGTTGAAGCAGAAACTGAAGGCAGGAATGAAGAACCGGTTTTGCCGTATTCTTCATTCCTGCCTTCAGCTTTTTTAGAAATTAGTGTTATTCAGCAGGCTGCTCACCGCCTGCGAAATCTGCTTGCCATCGGCCTGGCCAGCCAGCTCACGGGCGGCTACGCCCATCACCTTGCCAAGGTCGGAAGGGCCGGTGGCACCCACGCGCTGAATAATAGCGACGAGCTTTTCTACCAAATCGGCCTCGGAAAGCTGCTGGGGCAGAAACTCTTCGATAATAGCCAGCTCAGCCAGCTCGGTTTCTTCGAGGTCGGAGCGGAACTGCTCCTTATAAGTAGCTGCCGAGTCGCGGCGCTGCTTGGCAGCCTTGATAAGCAGCTTCTGCTCCTGGTCGGCGCTGAGGCCGGTGGCACTGGCCCCCTCAGCCGTTTCAGCCAGCAGAATCTGCGACTTAATGCTGCGTAGCGCCGTGAGGCGCACTTTGTCTTTGGCCAGCATAGCTTGCTTGATGCCGGCGTCGATGGTGTCTTTAAGAGCCATTTTGAGAAGAGTGGGAGAAGAATTACAAAAATTAACCGGATGGCCGCAGCGTAGCGGCTCCGTGCGGAGCTGGGCGCAACCCAAGGCCGGCCCGATGGGTTACACTGGCAAAAACGGCGCGGCACCCAACCGCCCGGCAAAGGTACCTTGCACCGCCGCGCCAGCCTACCCGGCCCGCGCCGTTCACAAAATCCGTGCAATCCATTAAAATCCGAGCTAATCAGTGGTCAAGCTAAGCGTCAACATCAACAAAATTGCCACCCTGCGCAATGCCCGGGGCCTGCATGCCCGCCCCAACTTGCTGCAAGCCGCCCGCGACATCGAGCGCTTTGGAGGTGAAGGCATTACGGTGCACCCGCGCCCCGACGAGCGCCACATCCGCTACCAGGACGTACGCGAGCTGAAAGCGATTGTCACCACCGAGCTGAACGTAGAGGGCAATCCCACTCCCGATTTTTTGGCCCTGGTGCGTGAAGTGCGCCCCGAGCAGGTAACGCTGGTGCCCGATGCGCCCGACGCCATCACTTCGAATGCCGGCTGGGACGTGGTGAAGCACCAGGCTTACCTGCGCGACGTGGTGGCCGAGCTAAAGAGCTACAGTGCCCGCGTCAGCATTTTCCTCGACCCCGAGCCGGGGCTGATAGCGGCGGCGGCTAGCACGGGTACCGACCGCATCGAGCTGTATACCGAAGCGTATGCCCGCCGCTACCCTACTGACCGTGCGGCCGCAGTACGGCCCTACCGGGCCACCGCCGAAGCAGCGGTAGCGGCCGGCCTCGGCCTCAATGCCGGCCACGACCTTGACCTGGAAAATCTCGCTTACCTGGCCCAAGAGCTGCCCGGCTTGCAGGAAGTGAGCATCGGGCATGCGCTGGTAGCCGACGCCTTGTATCTGGGACTGGAGAATACCGTGCAGCTCTACAAGCGTCAGCTGCGCTAAAACCGCACTTCTACCTCAAACCGGGCCGGGTCGGCCAGGGGGTCGGGGGCCAGAACGGGCATATAATTTGGCGAATATATAGCACACAGCGTATTGCCCACCTGCGCCAGCTGGCCCGGCAAGCCGGCGGGCAGGCCATCGAGCAGGCCGGCCAGCACTTCCCAGCGCGGCTGGCCGGGCTGGCGGCTGGCATCGTGCCACACTACTACTGTATGAGGGCCTACCAGATGCTCAAATACGCGGGCCGTATCGCGGCGCACTGCCTCGTAGCGGTGGTCACCATCAATAAAGACCAGGTCGAAGGGCCCCGCCTCGCGCTGCAAATTGGCCAGGTCGAAGGTAGCGGAGTTGCCGTGCAGGTGCGTCACATTGGATAGGGCCCGCGAAAAATACCCGTGCAGCCCGATGTAGCGCTCGGGTAAGTGAAGCGCCCGCATTTCGTCGGCGCTCAGGTTGAGAGTGTGCACGGTAGCCGCCTCAGCCGCCACGTTGGCTGCGCTTTCGCCGCGCCAGGTGCCAATTTCGAAGTAGCGACAGCCCGGCTGCTGCCGGGCCAGTGCGCGCAGCAGCAGCAGGTCGGTGGGCAGCGAGCCGCCATCGCCAAAAGCAAAAGGCGCTACGGTGCGCGCTGCCGCGGGTACCGTGGGCGGCACAAACTGCGCAAATGGCAGCAAAGGCAGTCCGTCGGCATTGAGGTCCGGCCAGCGCGGGGTGTGGGCCAGGGCCCGCGCCCGCCAGGCATCGGTATCGGCGGCCAGCACCACAGTGAGCAGCGCGGGAGTGCGGGCAAGCGCCCCAAAGGCGCGCAGGGCAGTAGCAATACGGGAAGACACCAGCTTGGGCAAACAAGGTTGAAGCAGCCCGCAAGTTATCGGTTGTCATCTGCACTGCACCGCACCGTGCGGCCGGCCTTCATACTGGCTACAGGAAGCTTACTTGCCGGGGACCGGCCCGGCCGTAACTTGCGCCTTCATTTAGCTATCTCAACTGTAGTGCGTTCACGTTTTTATTCGGCTTGGCGCGGCGCGCTGAGCCTGGGGCTGCTAGCCAGCGTCAGTCTGGCTGCCTGCCAAACCCGCCCCGGTCAGGGTGAAACCTCAGCCAGCCAAGGTGGCGATGCCAGTGTTGCCCACAAGCCGGCTCCGGTCGACACCGTGAAGATTAAGCGCCTGGCCTTGCAGCGCGACTCGCTCAAGGCCGACAGCATTGTGCGCAAGAGCGGGCAGCTGCCGGGCGCTATTTTGCCCGGCCACCGCATTGTGGCATTTTATGGCAACATCCGGTCGAAAGGCATGGGCATTCTGGGGCGCGAGCCTAAGGACCAGATGATGCGCAAATTTGATAAGGTGCTGAAGGAATGGCAGGCTGCCGACCCGAGCCTGCCCGTGCTGCCGGCCTTCCACAGTGTGACCATTACGGCGCAGGGCAGCGCCGGCGATGGCAAGTATCGGCTCATGAACTCAAAGTCTACCATTGAGGAAACCCGGGCGTGGGCGAAGGAGAAACACGCTATCCTGTTTATGGACGTGCAGGTGGGCCTCAGCGACTTGCAGCACGAGCTGCCCAAGCTGGCTGAGTACATGAAAGACCCGACTATTCACCTCGGCATCGACCCCGAATTTGCGATGCAAACCAAGGGCGTGCGCCCCGGCAAAAAAATCGGCACCTACGATGCCAAGGACGTCAACTACGCCATCAACTTTCTGGCGCGCATCGTGAGTGAAAACCACCTGCCACCCAAGATTTTGATGGTGCACCGCTTTACGCAGGGTATGGTGACGAACTACAAGAACATCAAGCTAGACCCCCGCGTGCAGGTGATTATGGACATGGACGGCTGGGGCGACCCTACACTCAAGAAGGATTCGTACAAGGCCTATATCGAGAAGCAGCCCGTTCAATATACAGGTTTTAAACTATTCTACGAATACGATATTAAGCCCCGAAACTCGCACCTGATGACGCCGAAAGAAGTGCTCAGCGAGCTGAATCCTAAGCCGCTCTATATTCAGTACCAATAAACGGCCGGCAGGCCGCACGCATAAAAAAGGCTTCCCGCATAATGCGGGAAGCCTTTTTTGGTAAAATATACTAACCTAGTGCCTAGTAATCGTCACCTAAACAGCCACGTAGCGAAGGCTTTGCAAAAGCCGGGCCACCTTGCTTAGTGTGCCGCGTTAAGGTCGATTTTCTCGCCTTGCTTAGCCCGTTTTACCAGCAGGATAAGCGGTACGCAAGCCAGGAAAAACAACCCGAGCGAGGTAAATATCTGCGAGTAGGTAATCAGCGATACCTGTTTCATCAATACCCCTTCGAGCACGGCGTAAGCTTGCTGCTGCGCTTGATTCAGCGAATAGCCTTTCGCCAGAAAGCTCTGCGTAAAGGCTTGCAGGCGCTGGGTAGTTTCGGGGTTGTAGAGCGAGATATTGGGCAGCAGAGCCACGCGGTTGGCCTGAATGGTGCGCTCGAGATAGGTACCTACAATGGCCACCCCAAACGAGCCGCCGAGCTGGCGAATCATGCCGGTAAGGCCCGCGGCCTGGCCGGCATCACGGCCTTGCAGGCCCGCCAGGCTCATGGTGGTGATGGGCATAAAGATGAGGCCCAGGCCCACGCCCCGCACAATGAGTGGCCAGAAGAAGTCGCTTTCACCGGCAGTGGGCGAAATCTGGGCGGCCATCCAGAACGTGAAGCCGAAGAAGATGGCAAAGCCCACCGGCAGCATTGCCTTCTGGGGCACGCCTGCCACCAGCATTTTGCCCACAAGGGGCATCATCAGGCCCGAAGCCAATGCGCCAGGCAGCAGAATGTAGCCCGTTTGCTCGGCGGAGAAGCCCAGAATGCGCTGCGTGAAGATGGGAAAGACAAACACCGAAGCAAACAAGCCAAAGCCCAGCACAAACGACAGGAAGGCCCCTACCGCCAGGTTTCGGCTCTTGGTAAGCACGCGCAGGTCCACAATGGGTGCTTTGGCGGTAAGCTCGCGCCAGATGAACCCGATGAGGCCAACGGCGGCCAGCATAGTGAAGAGCACGATGATATTGTCGTCGAACCAGTCTTTGGTTTCGCCCTGCTCCAGCACAAACTGCAAAGAGCCCACCCCCAGTATCAGCAGGCCGATACCCGCCCAGTCAATCTCACGCAGGGGTTTGGGAATGGCATTCTTGATGCGCTCAGGGTCGCGGATAAACAGGATGGTGAAAATGCTGGCCATGATGCCGACCGGCACGTTCACGTAGAATATCCAGGGCCAGTCATAGTTTTCTACTATATAGCCCCCGAGCGTTGGGCCGATAGTGGGGCCGATAATAACACCCATGCCAAACAGGGCCTGCCCGAGGGGCAGCTGCTTGGGCGGGAAAGTATCAATCAGAATAGCCTGCGACGTAGCCATGAGCGCGCCGCCCCCGATGCCCTGAATAAAGCGGAAGGCCACCAGCTCCCACAGGTTGGTGCTCTGGCCGCAGGCCATAGAGGCCAGCGTGAAGATGACCACCGACACGAGGTAGTAGTTTTTGCGGCCGAACTGCTCGGCCAGGAAGCCGGTCATCGGAATTACAATTACGTTGGCAATTGCATAAGACGCTACTACCCAACTCACTTCCTGCTGCGTAGCCGAAAGGTTGCCCATCATCTGGGTCAGGGCCACGTTCACGATACTGGTATCAATCAGCTCAAGAAGGCAGCAGAGAACTACCGTAACTACGATAATCCATTTTCTAAATCCGGTTTCCATAAACTAGATTAGTTATGAGTTAAAAGATAAGAGGTAAGAGGTGAAAAGCAGATTGGCAGTAACGAGCCATCTACACTTGCTTCAGCTCCTACCTCTTAGCTTTTAACTCTGATTACTTCACCGCTACAATTGCGTTTACGCTCATGCCGGCCCGCAGCGGGTGCTGCGGGTCTTCGTGGTCGAGCACGATTTTCACGGGAATACGCTGGGTTACTTTCACGAAGTTGCCGCTGGCGTTATCGGGAGGCAGCAGGGCAAAGCGGGCACCCGTAGCAGCCGACAGCGACTCGACGTGGCCCTGAAACTCTTCGTGCGGATAGGCATCGATTTCCAGCTTGACCGGCTGGCCCACTTTCATTTCTTCCATCTGGGTTTCCTTGAAGTTGGCAATAACCCAGGTTTTGTTGCTCGAAACAATACCTAAAAGCTGCTGGCCGGGCGATACTACCTGGCCGGGCTGCACGCTTTTCTTGCTTACGATACCGTTGCCGGGAGCCAGGAGCGTGGTGTAGCTGAGCTGGAGCTTGGCATTGTCGAGGTCAGCCTGGCGCTGCTTCACCACGGCCTGCGCCACAGCTACCTGCTGCTGAGTAGCAAGCACCTGCTGGCGGGCTACCGATACCTGGTCGGTAGCAGTGCTACGCTGGGCGGTAGTCGATTTGAGGTTGGCCTGCACCGCATCGTAGTCGCTCTGCGGAATAATATCCTCGTTGCGGAGCTTGGTGCTGCGCTGCAAGTCTTTTTGCAGCTTCGAGAGGTTGGCTTCGCTCACGCCGATAGTGGTTTGGGCGGTGCGTACATTGGCCTGGGCCGTGCCTACCTGGGCGCGGGCGGCTACCACCTGCGCCTGGGCCGCCAGCAGCGCCGCCTGGGCCGCGCTTACCCGCTGCAGGTAGTCCGACTTGTCGATGGTAACAAGCGTATCGCCCTTCTTCACCGTCTGGTTGTCATCAACAAAAACTTTCAGGACCGGACCGGCCACGCGGGGCAGAATCGGGTACACGTCGCCTTCCACCTGGGCGTCGTCGGTGCTTTCGTGCGCTTTGGCAAACTGGTAGCGCGTCCAGCCAAAGTAGCCGCCGACCAGCAGCACCACTGCCAGGATAATAAGTGCCAGCGGGTTGCGCTTTTTGGGTTCTTCGAGCGGCTCGGCGACTGCGGTAGGAACCTCTTCTTGGGGTTGAGTTTGGGTAGCCATTGTAAGTTGCGGGTGCTGGTTTCTTCTGATTAAGTACTGATTTACTGCTGCTGTGCCTTAGCTACGTAACCGCCAGGTAGCAGCCAATGCGTTTACTCGCGAACGAGCAGCGTGGGGCAGGGCGCGGTACGCACTACCATTTCGGCAGTGTTGCCCATTAAAAAGCGGCTGAGGCAGGTTTGCCCGTGTGCTCCGATGACGATTAAGTCGGCATGGTAGCGCTGGGCCTCGGCCAGAATGGTGGCGGCCGCCTCGCCATGCGCCAGCTCAGTGCTGACGCGGGCTACGCCGGCGGCCACGGCCGCCGCCCGATGGGCCGTCAGCGCAGCTTCGGCCTCGATGGTCTGGCCCGCCGGGGCGGGCTCCTGCACGTACAGCAGGCGCAGCTCGGCCCCCGTGCCCACGGCCAGCGCAGCGGCGTAGGCCACCAGCGCTGCCGAGGCAGCCGAAAAATCGAGCGGGCAGAGAATGGTGGAGAGGGTCATTTCTTTATAAAAATCACAGATTAAAAATTATCAATTTAAATAAGTCACTGTAAGTGAGCAGCTCTTGTTTTAAATCTATAATTTTCAACTTTCACTTATTTAGGCCAAATCTGCTCGCCGGTCGCGCGCTTGAGCTGATACTGACCCAGCGTATAGTTATACATGGCCTGGGCCAGCGCCAGGCGCGACTGCGCCAGCTGGGTTTCGGCATCGAGCACGTCGAGGTTCTGGCCCACGCCGTAGCGGTAGCGCCCCTCGGCACGGGTGAGCGCGTCGGTGGCCTGGGCTATCTGCTGCTGGGCGTTGGCATAGCGCGCCTGGCTAAACTCCATGTTGTTTGCTGCCTGGCGCACATCGGCCCGAATCTGCTCCTGCGTATCGGCCGTGCGGGCCTGGGCACCCCGGATAGTAGCCGCAGCCTCTACGCGCTGCTTGCGATTGCGGCCCCCGTCGTAGATGGGTACCGACAGTTGCAGCACCGCCGCTTCGTTTAGGCGAATGGTATTGATATCGGGCAGAATGTAGCCGTTTTTGCCACCTACCTGCACCCCTGCGCCCAGGCTGGGCAGGTTGCTTTTCTCGATGAGCTTAGCTTGTAGGTTAGCGGTATTTTCCGCATCCTTGGCCAGCTTTACTTCGGGCCGGTTTTCAGCAGCGCGGGTTAGCTCAGCCTCCAGGTTCACTACCTGCGGCTCGTAGGTAAGGCGGCCTTTCACCGGGATGTCGGCCTGGCTGGGCCTGTGTAAAAGCCTGGCTAATTGTACCTGCTGATTACGCAGCTGATTTTGCAGGTCAAGCTTGGTATTCTGAGCCTGCGTAATACGCACGTCAGTAGTTGTCACGTCAAACTTGGTGCTCACACCGGCATCTACCCGCTTCTGCATTTCGTTGCGGTGTGCCACCAGCGAGGCAATCTGCTGGTCCTGCACCCGAATGCTTTCGCGCATAAAAAGTATATTATAATATACCTGAGCTGCATTAAAAGCCAGGTCGCGCCGGGCCACCGTAATATTATCCTGTGCCGTTTCAACCTGCGATTCCGACACCCGTACGGTAGCGTCATTCTTGCCGAAATCGAGCAGCAGGTACTGGGCCGTCAGGTGGAAGTCGTAGTTGTTATTGGGCGCAAACTGCAGGGTTTCCCCATTAAACGGCAGCTTTACCACCGGGTCGATACGCGTGTAGGTAGCAGTGCCCGTTACCTGCGGCAAAAACCCGGCGCGCGTCTGGCTCAAGCGACTGGTAGCCGCATTAGACAGCTCAGTAAGGTTGGTGATGGAAGGGTTGGCATCGAGTACGGCCTGAACTGTACCGCCCAGCGTCAGGGAATCGCTGACCAGCCCAATGGGCTGCGCCGCAGCCGGAATACCGGGCTGGTTTTGGGCCAGCGCCGGCTGGGTCAGCAGCCCGCCCAACAGCGATAGCCCCGCGAAGCCGGCAAGTTGATATCTAGAAAACATAAGCCAAGTGGCGTAGTAGTGTGCCGTGGGCTTACCGACTATTGTGCCAATAGAGTAGAAATTGACATATTTTTCGTAATACGCTGGTTTATAGTAAACTACAAATTACTTTCTTTCTACCTGGCTTCATCCGAACAATAGGCTGAAAATAGGGTTTCCTTAAATAGCAGGAATTCACCTTTTCTGCATTCAGCTTGGCTTCTTTCTAAAATCTGCCAGCTGCTCCCCAAGCTGCCTAGTTATGCCCCAGTCTAATCAGGATGAACCTCTGCTGCTCTACCTCAACGAGGCTATTGCGACCATCCGGGAAAAGGAAGTCCTTTTTCAGATGATTACCAATAAGCTACGGCTTATTTTCCCTTTCGACCTGATTGGCATCAATGTATTCGACAAAGAATTGCTGAATAAGCGCCTGTTTTTGCGCAAGTACGTGGGTGGCTCCACGCCCGGCCCGCCGCCGGATGCCACGGCCGGCAATTTTTCACCTATTGCGGGCTCGCCCGTTGAACAGCTCGTGGCCGACCCCCGCCTACGGCATATCAGCCTGGAAGAATATGCTGCGCACTACCCAGATTTTGAGCCCTTTAACAAGCTTCGCAGGGAAGGAATATACTACATGACAACGGTGCCGCTGTGGCTTAGTGGCCGGCTCACCGGGTTTCTTATCCTGTCGGCGGCGCGGCGGCCGGCGCTCACGCCAGCCGACGAGCGCCTGCTCGAAAAAATCGGCTCGCTGGTAGCCGTAGCCGTGGGCAACACCCTGGCATTTGAAGAAATAGCGCGGCGTGAGCAGGAACGCAGCATGCAGCTGGCCGTTACCCACGCGCTGCTTAGCATTAAGCAGCGCGAGCCGCTGTTCCAGGCCATAGCGGAGGCGCTGGGGAAAGTAGTACCTTTTGAATATTTTGGCATCAGGATAAACCGTACCGGCCCAACGAAAAACTTCGAGGCTTTTGCCGAGTTCTCCCGCGTAGGAGCCGGGCCGCTCGAAGCGCTGGCCATCGACCGTGAGCAGCAGGCTAGCCTGGACCAGCGCGGCGGCAGCTACGAACAGCTGCACAGCTTATTGCAAACTTCGGGCGTGTACACGGGCGCCGATTTTCACGCGCTGGCCGTGCGCTACCCGCGGCTGCGCTACGTGTATGAGCACTACGGCACGCGGGCCATGCTGGTAGCTATGCTGTGGCAGCGCCCCGACAGCCAGGCAGTGCTTACCCTCTCGGCCGCCGACCCGGAAGCTTTTAACGTTGACAACCAGGCGACCATCCAGGCGTTATTACCGCAGATTGTCTTAGCCCTGGAAAACCTGTTTGCCTTCGAGCAGCTTGAGGAGCTGAAGGCGAAAGTGGAGCAGGAGCGTACCTATTTAATAGATGAGATAAATACCGACCGGCCCGCCGATGGCCTCATTGGCAATAGCCCGGCCTTGCAGCAGGTGCGCCAGCGCATTGCGCAGGTGGCTGGCACCGACGCCACTGTGCTTATCACTGGCGAAACCGGCACCGGCAAGGAGGTGGTGGCCCGCGCCCTGCACCAGGCCTCGCCCCGCCACGGCCGGGCACTGGTGAAAATAAACTGTGCGGCATTGCCAACGCAACTTATTGAAAGTGAGTTGTTTGGCCATGAAAAAGGCGCTTATACCGGAGCCGTTGAACGGCGCATTGGCAAGTTTGAGCTGGCCGATGGCGGCACCATTTTCCTGGATGAAGTGGGCGAGCTGCCTCTCGACCTGCAAGCCAAGCTGCTGCGCGTACTTCAGGAAAAGGAATTTGAGCGCCTGGGCAGCAACCGGGTGCTGCAAACCGACGCCCGCGTGCTGGCCGCCACCAACCGCGTGCTCGAAGACGAAGTGCGCGCCGGCCGCTTCCGCGCCGACCTCTATTATCGGCTAAACGTATTTCCGATTCATCTGCAGCCCCTGCGCGAGCGGCCACAGGATATCGGCCCTTTGGTGCAGCATTACCTGGCTAATCTTAGCAAGCGGCTGGCCCGCCCGCCGCGGCCCATTCGCCCCGCCGACATGGCCGCGCTCCAAGCCTATCCCTGGCCCGGCAATATCCGCGAGCTGGAGCACGTGCTCGAGCAGGCTATTATTGTGAGCCAGGGCCAGTGGCTGGAGTTTGGCGGCTTTGCCTCGGGGCCTGCGCTGCTGGCTCTGCCGCCCGGCCCGGCTACTTACGAAGCCCCTGCCGCTGCACTGACTACCAATCAATCGGATGCCCCTATCAAGACGCTGCGCGACCAGGAGCGCGACCATATCCTGACGGCGCTGCACCGCACCGAAGGCCGGGTAAGCGGCCCTAACGGGGCGGCTTTGCTGCTGGATATTAACCCCAAAACCCTGGAGGCCCGCATGAAAAAGCTGGGTATCCGGCGCATGGTTGGTATTGGGTAGCGGGCAGACGTTAATTTGCCGCTGCTATATAGTACTTAGCACCAACAACGCAACTATGCTTTCACGGCTTACTCTTTATTTAGCTACGGCTTCGCTGCTGAGCCTGGCGAGCCAGGCGCGGGCGCAGGCAGCGGAGGCCCGCAACCTGGCCACCGATACATTGCAGCCGGCTAATGCCAAATACCATTTTCCGGTGAGCCGGCTGGGCACGGCGGGTGGCAAGCAGCTTTATGTATTCATTACCAGCGTAAGTGAGCGCGGCAATGGCCTGGAGTTTACCTGGCGCAATCCGCTGGTGCTGCCCCGGCCCAAGCCGGTGTTCATTACCAGCGAGCAGCTGCAATGGGTGGAGCTTAGCGGCAAGTACTACGAGCCCGTGCGCCTACCCGGCGAAAGCGCCCACGGGCTGGCCCTGCGCCTGCTGGCGGGCCCGCGCGTGGAGGTATTTGATGTCGCAACGCCCAAGAAAGGCGTGCCGATTCCGCTGCCGGTGCCGGGTGCCGTACTGGTGCCGGTCGTTTGGACCGGTGCTTTCGGCGACAAGTACAACCACGCCTGGTACCTGCGCCGCCCCGGTGCCAAAACCATGACGGCCGTGCCGGAAGGCAAAAAGTTTGCGCCCTTCCTGGCCGACTACCTCGCCGATTCTCCCGAAGTGGCGGCCGCCATTCGGGCCGGAGCCGAAGGACACCGCTACGCCAATGTGCCCCAGCTGCTCGACGCCTACAACCACTCTGCCCAAGAAGCCGGCCACTAGAGCCTCACCCGGCCACCAGCGCCGCTACGGCGTCCTCAAATGCGGTGCGCTCGGCGGCATACTGCACCTGCACCGGCGGGGCGGCGCGCAACTCACAATCCGCCAGCGGACAGCGCTCGCAGGTTTCGTTCACGAGCTTAACCGGCAGCCGCGGGTCGGCCAGAAACCGGAGCTGCCGGCGCAGGTTGTCGTCGCAGCGCAGGCCCACGGTTACACTCATGGCCGGCGCCTCAGCCGCTCCTACGCGGGCCAGCGTAAAGCACAGGTACTCATCATCGGTACCCAGGTACTGCGAGCGCTGCGCATCGGGCAGCACGCGCAGCGGCGCGCCGGGCCCGGTTGGCGTGGCAGCCCGGCCTTCTGCAATCAGCCGCAGGCTTACCCAGCGGCGGCAATAGTGCTCATTTAGCTCATTGCCGTGCGGATTGTGCAGGCGCGAGAGGTGCAGCTCCTTGGTCAGCACGTAGGTAGCGCCGGCCCGCGGCTGGTCAAATCGCAGAAAAAACAGGCTGGTGAGTCCAAAGTGCCGGGGCAGCAGCGTAGCCAGGCGCTGCATCAGCATTTCCGGGCTTACATCGTAGCGCGTTAGCAGGGCCAGCAGGCGCTCGGGCTGCCACGTTTCGGCGCTGAAAAGTACTTGCAGGTCGCGCACCATACTCTCCTCCTCCATCAGCAGCGCGCTGGCAAAGTAGGACGCCCGAAAATTATTGAGCACTTCCTCAAACGAGCGTATTTCGAGCGTGTTGGGGCTGGCGTAGTGCCGCTCTTTCAGCTTGAGGTAATTGAAGCCCACCTCACGCCCCAGAATGAAGGCCTGCTGGCCCCGGCTCAGGCTGGGGTGTAGCAGCAGGGTGCGGGTTTTGGGCTGTAGCACCGAGCGCAGGCGGCCGGCCGCCGCCACGGGGTAGTGCGCCAGGGTGGTGCGGTCGAGCGTGTAGCCATACTCCTGCGTCAGCACCGCTTCGAGCTGGGCCACGCCGAAGGGCAGCTCGGTAGCCAGCTGCCGGCTGGCCACAAAGGCCCGCGCATCCTGCTCCAGGTCTTCGAAGTAGTTGTCGTGCATTTCCTGGTACGAGCGGAGCGCGGCCACAAAAAAATGCTCCTGCCGCATCTCGTAGTTGCGCGCAATCTCGAAGATGGTGCTGGTAAAAGCATTCATCTTGGCCGGCGCATTGGCAATGAGGTCGATGAGCCGCGCCGGCTCCAGCCCGAACATAGCCAATGGAAACTCCTGGAGCAGCCTGGAGCTTAGCAGGTCGGCCACCGGCTCCAGCCGGCGTGGCAGCTCAGCTGACGTGAGCTGGTCGTAGCGTACTCCCAAGAACTTGCTCAGGCTTACTATTTTATCTTCCTTAGGATATTTTTTACCTTTCTCAATCTCATTGAGGTAGCTAATCGACATGTCGCAGCCCCGCGCCAGCTCGGCCGGCGACAGGCCCCGCTCCTGCCGCAGCTCGCGCAGCTTTAAACCAAAAATAAGCCGGACAATCTGGCCGTGGCTAAGCATATCTTATTTTTACTATATAAAAAATACTGTGTACCAGCCTGCCGTTTGGCATGGCCCGCGTCCTGGTAAAAGCGGCTTCTCTTTCCTTGCTGATAAAAAAGCCTGCTCTACTCTCCAAATGCGATTTCTTGCGGCTGCAAAGCTACCAAAAGACTGTAAAGCTTATTTTTAGCGCAGCTAGTGCCGGCGTACCGGCTACAACATCAGCTTTGCCCGGCCTTGCGCTTGAGCCATTGCTGGTTTTTGGCATAAGGTCTGTTGCTACCCGGCCCAAATCCACCTAGAGCAAACTTCAGGTTTGTGTACAGGCTATAACGTACATTCCGTTCATGAAAGCTTATTCTACTGACTTGCGCGAACGCGTGGCGGCCGCTTGCCAGCAAGGTAGCCGCACGATTGGCGAAGTGGCCGCGCAGTTCAGCGTGTCGGATTCGTTTGTGCGCAAGTTGCGCCGACGCCAGCGCACGAGCGGTTCCGTGGCTGCTTTGCCGCAACGCAGTGGGCCAGCGCCGTTTCTGAACGCGGCGGCCCAAGCGCAGCTGGCGGCCTGTTTGCGCCAGGAGCCCGATGCCACGTTGGCGGAATTGTGTATTTGGCTGGCCGCCATCGGCGGTCCGGCAGTGAGCCAGACCACACTCTGGCGGGCGGTGCAGGCACTGGATTGGCGGCGAAAAAAAAGAGCGTCCATGCCGCCGAACGCGACACGCAACGGGTGAAGGAGCTGCGCCGAGCTTTTGTAGAGGCGCTGCAAGCCGAGGATTTTACCTGTTTTAAGTTCGTGGACGAGACCAGCACTAACCTGACGTATTGCCGCCGCTACGCCCGGGCCGAAGGCGGGCAGCGCGCCCGCCAGGCCACGCCCCTGCACGGCGGGCCCAACGTGACGCTGGTGGCGGCGCTGACGCCGAACGGGTTGCAAGCGGTCATGACCCTGAGCGGGGCCGTCAACGGGGACGTGTTTGCCGCCTACCTCGACCAGGTGCTCGGCCCCACGTTGCGGCCCGGCGACGTGGTCGTGCTCGACAACCTGCCGGCCCACAAAGTGGCCGGGCTGACCGAGCTCGTCGAAGCCCGCGGGGCCCGCCTGCTGTATTTGCCGCCCTACTCGCCCGATTTCAATCCCATCGAACTCGCCTTCAGCAAGCTCAAAACCTGGCTGCGCACCGCCCAGGCCCGCACCCGCGAGGCCCTGGAAAGCGTCATTCACGACGCCACCAATTGGATAACTGAGCTCGACGCGAAAAACTGGTTTGACCACTGTGGTTATCATGTACACTAACCTGAAATCTGCTCTAAGTAAGTGTTTGGAAAGCCTCTTTCGTTTCGGGAGAGGCTTTTTATATAGCAAAAATCTACTACTAATGCCGGGCATCTTCCCTGGCCTTGTGCAACCTTTTTAGCTTTTTGAGCCTTATTCTTGCACATTATTTTAGCAAGAATCCGGGACAAATGGCGAAGGCAAGAACCGTTTATTTCTGTCAGAGCTGCGGGGCGCAGTCGGCCAAGTGGATAGGGCGTTGCCCTTCGTGCGGCGAGTGGAACACCTACGTTGAAGAAGTTATTCAGAAGGAAACCGTGGCCACCACTACCGGCCAGTGGAAGCCCGCCAGCACCGTGCCCGGCGGCAACCTCAACAAAGCAGCCAGGTCGCGCCCCCTGGCTGATATTCAGCACGAAGAAGAGCCGCGCATTCTCACGCCCGACGGCGAGCTGAACCGCGTGCTGGGTGGTGGCCTCGTGCCGGGCTCCATTGTGCTCATTGGCGGCGAGCCAGGCATTGGCAAAAGTACGCTTATGCTTCAGATTGCCCTGATGATGAAGCAGCTACGTATTCTGTACGTGAGCGGCGAAGAAAGCGAGGCCCAGATAAAGATGCGGGCCGAGCGCCTGGCCGACGGCCAACACGCCAATTGCTACATATTAACTGAAACCAATACGCAGAATATTTTCCGGCAGGTAGACCAGGTGCAGCCCAACCTGCTCGTCATCGACTCTATCCAGACCATGCATTCGACGCTCGTGGAGAGCGGCGCGGGCTCGGTGAGCCAGGTGCGCGAGTGCACGGCCGAGTTTCTGAAATACGCCAAGGAAACCGGCGTGCCGGTGCTGCTCATCGGGCACATTACCAAGGATGGCAGCATTGCGGGCCCCAAGATTTTGGAGCACATGGTCGATACCGTGCTGCAGTTTGAGGGCGACCGGCACCTGAGCTACCGCATTTTGCGCACCACCAAAAACCGCTTTGGCAGCACTTCGGAGCTAGGCATTTACGAGATGCAGGGCACCGGCCTGCGGCAGGTGTCGAACCCGTCTGAGATTCTGCTTTCGCAACGCGCCGAAAGCCTGAGCGGCATGGCTATCGGGGCTACGCTGGAGGGCAACCGCCCGCTGCTGGTAGAAGTGCAGGCGCTCGTGACACCTGCCACCTACGGCACGCCCCAGCGTAGCAGCACGGGCTTCGACAGCAAGCGTCTGCAAATGCTGCTGGCCGTGCTCGAAAAACGCGCCGGCCTGCGCCTCGGCCAGCACGACGTGTTTCTGAACATCGCCGGTGGCCTGCGCCTCGACGACCCGGCGCTCGATGCGGCCGTGTGCGCCGCCGTGGTGTCATCGCTCAACGACCTGCCCATTCCCGGCGATGTGTGCCTGGCCGCCGAAGTTGGTCTCAGCGGGGAGATGCGCGCCGTGCCCCGCCTCGACCAGCGCCTGGCCGAAGCCGAGAAGCTGGGCTTCCGCGAAATGTACGTGTCGCAGTTCAACGGCAAGAACCTGGCCGACCAGGACCGCGCGGGTCTGCGCATTCAGGCAGTGAGCCGGCTCGATGAAGTGCTGCAAGGCCTGTTTGGGTAAGCTAACTCAGCCAACGTTCACCTGACAAGCCAGCAAACCAATATAGGATTCGCCCTCGAACAGCAGTGGGTAAGGCCATAATTTTCAGGAGTATTTTTTTTTACGGGGCTCGGTGTAAGATGAGCGCCAAACGTGTCTTATCTTCGAAGTCACAATTGACTTTTACCGCGAAAACAAAGTAGGTACTCAACTTCTATACTACCTGCTGGCTTGGCAAAACCACGCCTTTCGATACCCCGTTCGACTTTATATGAAATTACCTTTTACCTGTCTAGTAACTTGGGTACTATGCTGGGCGCTGGCACTTTCTGCCCAGGCCCAATCGGCGGGGGCCCGGCCGGCCGACGTGGCCGGCGCGGCGATACTCACGGGTCGCGTCACCAATCCGACTACCGATACGGTAGCAGTTTCTATTCGCGACAGTCCGTTTGATGCCAAAGAGCGCATCAGCTATGCCCGCCTTAATGAGAAAGGTGAATTTCGGCTCAGTGTTTTGCTTAGCGGCTCTACAAAAGCTGATTTAGTATACGGCGACGCGGTTGCTGACCTGTTTTTGGACCCCGGCACTGACCTGGACGTGCGTTTTAAAGGTGACGATTTGCCCGGCACGGTTAAGTTTAAAGCCAATGATGTGCCTACCGGCTTTGCTACCAAGCTCCGTAACAACGCCAACCTGACCGACGCGCAGCGCCACCGCCAGCAGATGGCAAATGCCAACTCATACCTGGCTGAATTTGACGAGCAGTTTGTTTCGAACGACGGCTTTCAGGTCCTTCCCGATAATATTCAGCTCTATGAAGCCCCCTTTGTTTCGTTTCTTGACTATCGCATCAAGCATGAGCAAAACTTCCTGGAAGACCGGGCCGCGCGTCAATCCTTCACGATTGACTTTTATAACTATGCCAAGGCAGAAATAACTTATTCCAATGCCAACGACCGGCTCACTTTCCCCGATTTGCGCGAGCAGGTGGTGAGCACGGAAGGCCGGCTGACAATGACGCCGGGCTATTACGACTTCCTGCGTGACCCCAACCTGCTCAACGACCAGACGGCCATTAGCAACGAGCAGTTTCAGGAGTTTTTGCTCAACTACGTGCACTACATGGCGGCGCAGCAAAAGCACCTGCGTACCGACCCCGATTTCTATCCCTTTTGCTACTCGCTGGCCAGCAAGCGCCTGAATGGCACCATGAAGCTGCTTACGCTGGGTCGCATCCTGCAGGAGTCGTTTCGGTTTGGGCACGTGCGGCAGTCGTCGGCCATGCTCGCCGACTTCCGCAACCTGGACAGCCGCAAGCGCTTTCTGCCAGCGCTCGACAGCGATTTTAGCAAGCATAAAGCCCTGGCCATTGGTGCCCAGGCGCCCGATTTCCGGCTCCTGACGGCCGCTGGCGATTCGGTGCGCCTGAGCAGCTTTCAGGGCAAGCTGGTGTACCTAAACTTCTGGAAATCGACCAACGGCCTGTGCCTGCGCGACCTGGCCTATGCCCAGGACCTCAATAAGCGCTTTGAAGGTAAAAATATCGTGTTTGTCAACGTAGCGCTCGATGAGCTGGAGGCCCCCTGGAAACAGCTCGTTACTATCAAAAAGCTGCCGGGGGTGCATGTGCGGGCAATGGGTGGCATGCGCTCAGAAATAGCTAAAGCCTACAACCTCACCGAAGTACCGACCTATTTCCTGCTGGGCGAAGATGGCACCATCCTCAATCCCAAGCCCAAGCGCATGAGCAGCCGCGCCGCCGTAGACGAGATAAACCAGTCGTTTGGCAAGGCGGGTATCTACAGCGCGGCCGTGTCGCAGTTATCTGGCAGCGGAGCCAAGTAGGCCAGCAGCCCGGCCGGCGCAAACTTCTGCGGGGGTTCGGGTGTCTGTGGTGCGGCAGCTTGCCGCCACTCCCTCACACTATGCGCTCCACTATCCGCGACAGCCTTTCCTTTTTGCGTAAAGCCACACCCAGGCGTGTGCTTAACGCCGCGCAGGTAGTATCGTCTTATATGCTGAGCCGCTTCACGGGGCGGGCGCGGGCCTGGGGCCTGCCCATAGCGCTGGCGTTTGAGCCAACTACCAGCTGCAACCTGCGCTGCCCCGAGTGCCCCAGCGGCCTGCGCTCGTTTACGCGGCCGACGGGTATGTTGCCGGCCGAGCTGTTCAAGCAAACGATTGACGAGGTAGCCAGCCGGTTGTGGTACCTCATTTTCTACTTTCAAGGCGAGCCGTATCTGCACCCGCAGTTTCTGGATTTGGTGGAGTATGCGAGTAAAAAGGGTATTTATACCGCCACCAGTACCAATGCCCACTTTCTCAACGACCAGAACGCGCGCCGCACGGTAGAAAGCGGGCTCGACCGCCTTATTATCTCGCTCGACGGCACTACCCAGGAGGTCTATCAGCAGTACCGCGTGGGGGGCAAGCTGGAAAAAGTACTGGCCGGCACCCGCAACGTGGTAAAGTGGCGTAAAGAGCTAAACAGCAGCACCCCACGAATTATTTTTCAGTTTTTGGTAGTGCGCCCCAATGAGCACCAGATAGCAGATGCCAAAGCGCTGGCCCAGGCGATGGGCGTAGACGATGTATGGTTTAAAACCGCGCAGATTTACGACTACCAGCAAGGCTCCCCGCTCATCCCGACCATCGATTACTATTCGCGGTATGCCAACAACGGCAATGGCACCTTTAGCCTGAAAAACAAGCTCGTGAACGGCTGCTGGAAAATGTGGCATTCCTGCGTGATAACCTGGGACGGTAAGGTAGTGCCCTGCTGCTTCGACAAAGACGCCGAATACCGGCTCGGCGACCGTGAAAACGAAAGCTTCCGCACGCTCTGGCACGGCCAGAAATACCAGGGTTTTCGCCAGGCCCTGCTCAAAGGGCGCGACCAGATAGAAATGTGCCGCAACTGCACCGAGGGTACAAGGGTATGGGGCTGACCACTGATTAGCACGGATTTAAGCGGATTTCACGGATTTTGTGGACGATGCTTCTTATCCCAAAAAGTGAAAGGCTACCTCTGTGGGTAGCCTTTCTTGCGTCCGTGAAATCCGCTTAAATCCGTGCTAATCAGTGGTCTATTTTTTGCCTTTAACCAGGTTTTTGCCCAGTAGCTCGACGTTCAGGATAAACTTATCCACGTCTTCATTGGCGTAGGTGCCATAGGCTGATGAGATGGTGCCTTTCGTACCATCTGAGGTTTCAATCGCGTAGAGAATAGCCATATCGTCGGGGTTGCTTTCTCCTTCGAAGCGGAAATAATCAATGATGGTCGTTTCCTCTGGGCTATAGGTACGGGCGCTGTCGTCGTCCATCGTGCACAGGCGACCGCCGCGCACCGTAAAATCGTGCGTATAGCCTTGGCTGTTCAGCTTTTTTTCGACCGTCACGAGACTGGTCATTTCTTCTTTATCCTGCATGGCGATGGGTGTTTCGGATAACTGGAGATGAAGCGGGCCTAAAGTAGCCTGCTCCGGCTATACGGAGCCAGGGCGGGGGTGGGTTATGCAATGCTACTAGTTTTTATGCCTGGCCTCAGCGGGCCTCCGTGCGGGCCTCAATGGTGCGCTGCAAGGCCTCAACGTCGATAGCGGCGCCACAGGCACCGCCGCAGCCTTTGGCGCAGCCAGCCTGGCCTTTGGCAGCAAAAGTCAGCCATACGCGCCGGCCCAGGTAAGCCAGCGCCGCGGCAAAAAGCGCAATGATGATAAGCAGCTGAGCGTTCATACTGCCTGAAAAACTGTGGCCGCTGCCAGAAAGTTTACAAGAATCATTAATATTCAAAAAATACTATATTATACATGGCGTTACGACTGGTACGACGCATCCCAGTGGCGTTTCATTACTGCCTGCATTTCATCGTGTAGTACTGCATTGGTTGCCAGAGTTTCACGGTTGAATACCGGGTCGCCATCGCTCAGCCACTGCGTGACCCGGCCGCCCGCCTCGCGCACCAGCAAAATGCCGGCGGCCACATCATAGGCATTGATATTGAACTCGAAGTAGCTGTCGAAGCGCCCGCAGGCCACGTAGGCCAGGTCGGTCGCGGCCGAGCCCCAGCGCCGCAGCCCCCGCGAGGCCTGCATGTACTCAGTCAGAATGCGCAGGTAGGCATCGAGGTGGTCGAACTTGTAGAAGGGCAGGCCGGTGGCAATAAGCGAATCGTTGAGGGTAGCGGCCGAGCTAACGCGGATAGGCTGTTCGTTGAGGAAGGCACCGTGGCCCTGCGCCCCCCGGAAGCACTCGTCGCGGCTCACCTCGTACACCACGCCCAGCACCGGCTCATTGCCGCGCGCCAGGGCCACGCTCACGGCAAAGCACGGCAGGCCATGAATAAAGTTGGTGGTGCCATCGAGCGGGTCGATAATCCAGCGGTATGCCACGCTGGCGTCGGAGTTAGCCACGGTGCCCTCTTCGGTCACGAAGCCGGCCGTGGGCAGCAGCATTTGCAGGCCGGCTACCAGACGCTTTTCCGATTCCTTATCGACGTAGGAAACCAGGTCGTGCAAACCCTTTTGCTGAATTTTGCTTTGGTCGAAATTGCTTACTTCCTGGCGAATAAAAGCGCCCGCCTCGCGGCAAAGGGCAGCCACGGAATGAGAGAGCTGGAGCAGGTCGGGAGCCATAAAAAAGTAGCGCGGACTTTGTGAGTCCGCGTGTGGATTAAGAATTAGTAGTCAACCTGCGGACTCGCAGAGTCCACGCTACTATAGCCAGCAGCCCCAGCACGGCCAGCAGCTGCGCGGCGCGCCCGATTAGCTCGCCGAAGCGGGCGTAGAACGTCACCTCATCATTCAGGTGCACGGTGCCCCGGCTGGCGGTAGGTATCCAGGCCGGCTCCAGCTGAAAGATTTCGCCCTTCTGGTTGATGAAGCCCGTAAAGCCGGTGTTGGCGGCACGGGCCAGGTCACGGCGGGTTTCGATGCAGCGCAGGCTGCCGTAGCGCAGCAGCTGCCGATAGCCCGGCGAGTCGTGCCACCAGGCATCGTTGGTAAACAGCGCCAGTAGCGTGGCGCCATTGTGGGCATACTCGCTCACAAAGTCGCCATATATGGATTCATAGCAGATAATGGGCGCTGCCCGCAGGGCCGGCGCACTGGCCGGTGCGGCAAACACCGTGCGCTCGGCCTGGCTGCCATAGGAGCCCACGTAGCCGCCCAGGTCGATGTGCGACACCAGCGCGGTGAGCACGGGAGGTATCTTCTCGACGCCGGGCACCAGCCGCGACTTGTGGTAGAAGGCGATGGGGGCGGTAGCGGAGGCAAAGTAGGCCCCGGCGTTGAAGGTATCGAAGTAACCCAGGTCGTCGCGGTAGCGGGCGGTTTCGCTGGCCGTTTCCTTGCTTGGATACGAGCCGATGGTAGTGACACCGGTGAGCAGGGCCACGCCCGGATGCCACCCCAGCCACGCCCGGATGCGCTGAATTTTGGGGCTGCTTTCAATCGTTTTTTCCCACATCGGCTCTTCCAGAGCAGTTTCGGGCCAGATAATCAGCCGCGTAGCGGGCGTCAGGTGCTGCTCGGAGAGCGTGAGAAAGCGCGTGAGCTGCTCGTTTGGTGAGACAAAGCTGGCTCCCCCTGCAAACTTCTCATTGTAGGGGTCGAGGTTGGGCTGCACCACTACTACTTCGGCCGTAGGGCCTTTTTCGTGGTAAGCCGCCCCGATGAGGTAAGAAAGGCCAATGGGCAGGATAATGACCAGCAGGGGAATTAAAAATTGAGAATTAAAAATTAAAAGCTGGGGCTTTACTACGCTGGCATTCACACTGACTGACCGCCCGGCTTCCTTTTCAGGTTTTAACTTTTCGTTTTTAAGTATCCAGCTAAAGAATAGCATATTAACTGCCCACACCCACACCGAGCCGCCCAGGAAGCCCGTGTACTCGTACCACTGCACCCACTCGGGGGCGGCGGCAAAGCCGTTGCCCAGCGTGAGCCAGGGCCAGGTAAGGTTCCAGTGCAGGTGCAGTTGCTCGAAGGCAATCCAGTAGATGGGCAGCGAGAGGTAGCCCAAGCGGTTGCCCAAGCGCTTTTTGGTTTGCCGGAAGGCCATGAGCGGCAGGCACATCAGCAGGGCATTGAGCACCACGGCCGCAATGCCGGCGGGCAGCGACGAATAGCTTACCCACCAGGTAGTGAGAGCGTTCCAGAGCAGCAGCAGCCAGTAGGTATGGGCAAATACGCGGCTCTTGCGCGCCTTGGTCAGGGTAAGCTGCCGCTCCATCAGCAGGTAGGGTATCCAGCCGATGAAGAGCGTGAGTGCCAGCGGGCCTATCGGCTGCGGAGGCCAGCCGCCGCTCAGTAGCAGCGCGCTCAGGGTAGCCAGCACCAGGGGGCGCTGCCAGAAGCTACGCGGCGGGGTCGTCATCGGCGTCACCGTCGTCGGAGGCTTCGTCGTCGCGGAAGTTGTATTTGCTGCGCTCACCTTTTTCTTGTTTAGCACCTTCTACTACCAGTACAATTTCGCCCTTAATGGCCGGGCGGGCCGCCAGCGTCGCCGCCAGCTCACCGAGCGGGGCGGTTAGTGTTTCCTCAAACAACTTGGTCAGCTCGCGGCTCACGCTGGCGGGCCGCTCCGGACCAAACACCTCGGCCAGCTGCGTCAGGGTTTTGACGATGCGGTGCGGCGACTCGTAAAAAATGAGCGTCCGCGTTTCGCGCGCCAGCTCCTGCAATCGGGTCTGCCGGCCTTTCTTCACCGGCAAAAAGCCTTCAAACGCAAACCGCTCGGCCCCGAAGCCTGACTTGAGCAGCGCTGGGATGAGGGCCGTTGGCCCAGGCAGGCACTCTACGGCGAGACCCCGCGCCAGGCACTCGCGCACCAGCAGAAAGCCCGGGTCGGAGATGCCCGGCGTACCGGCGTCACTCACCAGGGCCATACGCTCGCCCCTGGCCAGGCGCTCGAGCAGGCGCGGCACTACCTGGTGCTCATTGTGCAGATGGTAGGCCTGCAGCGGCTTTTTTAACTCCAGGTGCTGGAGCAGGCGCCCACTGGTGCGGGTGTCTTCGCAGAGCACCAAATCGGCTTCGCGCAGCACCCGAATGGCCCGCAGCGTAATGTCTTCGAGGTTGCCGATGGGCGTCGGCACGAGGGTAAGGGCAGCGGCTTCGGGCATAGTTACAAAGGTAGGGCGAGACGAAGAGGCAGCACGTTTTCAGGCGAAAAGGCAACCCCTAACCCCGCTTCGCGCAGGCTGGCAACACGCCCGGTTTTCACCCTGCCAGCTCCTTACCCTGGTAGGCAGCCGCCAGTTTATCGATAGCTGCTGCCAGCTGATGGTCTTTGGCCGTAACCACGAGCCCGGCCGAATGGGTGCAGAGCCGAAAGCTCACCGTACCATACTCGTTGCTCCACCACGGGTGATGGTCCTGAAACTCCGCCTCCTCGGCTACATCAGTCATAAAGCTAAAGGCCGTCCGGAAGTCCTTAAAGCGGAAGGTGCGGGTCAGGGCATTGTCTTGTTCGGTCCACATAAAGGTGGGGCTATTGCTACTAAAGAACTTACTTAGGAGGCGGTGAAACTACTAAAGAACGGCATGCTTCACTGCGTTCAGTATAACGCTCAAGGTAAAGTAGCTGGACTTCTTAGCCCCTTTATATAAAAAGCGCTTTGGGCTGCCCATAAAAAAGCAGCCCCAGACTTTTTACAAAGTCTGGGGCTGCCTGAATTACGCTACGATAACCGGTTAGCGGTGGCTGTAGCTATAGCCGCGGTCGTGGCGATGTATAGCTTCGAAGCGAGCATGCTCGGCTGCCCGACGCTGCTCCATACGGCGCTCCTGGGCCATGCGGTGCTGCTGCTCACTACGAGCCATCTCCAGGCGCTCGTGCTGGCGGGGCGACGGGCGGTAAGGACCCTGAGTGGGAAAAGTAGCGGCCGAAGCAGCAGTAGTAACAAGCAGCGTGAGCGCTACAGCAAACGAAAGCAGGGAGGTTTTCATGGGAAAAGCGAGTGGAAAGTGAGAAAGAAAATCAGGACGCGTCTGCCTATTGCAAGGCAAGCCCTGTGCCATATGTGGGAAGGTGCTTTGAGTGATTTATTCACTTTAATATTACTAATGAGCAACTTACATTTTCGAAGAAGGCTTTAACTATCGACTAAATGAGGAAGTATGCCGATGAAAGCGGCGGTGGCTAAACCCAAATCAGCAAACCACAGTACACTTTCCCAGGCGCCCCGCCTTTTCAACCAGCCGCGCCTCTTACTTATGTCAGTCGACCCGAACAACCGTCCCATCCGCGTCATCAACGACGATACGACCGAAGCAGAATTTGCTGCCGGCCTGCGCATTCCCAATGCCGACCCGCCCAAGAATGAAAAAGCCCGCGGTGGTTTTGGCAATCGCGATGGCAAGGAAGGCTTCGGCACGGTAAACGGCGAGGGCGAAACCGCCCTGGCCATGAATTCGAACACCGACACCCACCAGCCCGGCGACAATATGCGCACGGCCGACGAGGGAGCCGACCAGCGCCCCGACCAGGATTTGCCCAGCCCCGACTACGAGCGCGACGAGAATGGCCACCGCCCGCAGCGCGGTCCTGTTGACGAGCTTGACGCCGATGACCTGCGCCGGGGTCCTGACGAGATGGAAGATGCCCACTCGCACGTAGGCATGGGTCAGATGGCTCCCAAGCCGTTCAAGCCCGCTACCGGCACTGACACCAACGCCGAGCTGACTGACCCCGGCGCCCAGGACTCGGCCATCGACCAGGGCTTTTAAGTGCCGTAGAGAAGTAACAACCTGCGGATTTAGGTTGCCTCCGGCCACTCATACGCGCTGGCTGACGACTTCCTATCCTTTGTCATAGTATCCACTTATTAACGCTACGCACCATGTCTACCCACCACCAGGAGCAGAACCAGGAGTCGAAGACCAATAAGAATCAGGCAGGCCTGCCCGAGCAGCACAAAGCCGATGCCCTGCCGGCCGGCAGCCTCGACGAAGCTACCGAAGCTCATCTGGCCGATGACGCGCAGGACGCGGGTACTACTCACCCCAATCGCGGCCACAACAAGCCCGAGCTTGACAAAGGCAGCTACGCTTAAGCGCTGAGCCTTTGCCCTAAAAATGCCCCGTGCCTTCTAGCCGGGGCATTTTATTGTTTTATATAGCATAAATATAATATTTTTAATTTCAGCCCAATGGCCCGCCGCTTCGCTGCCACCGACCTGCACGGCTGCCTGCGCACTTTCCGCTACCTGGTGGAAGAAGAGCTACGCCTGCGCCCCGCCGATACCTTGTACCTGCTGGGCGACTACGTAAACAAAGGCCCCAGCAGTGGCGGGCTGCTGGCCTACCTGATGCAGCTGCAAGCCGCTGGCTACCAAGTACACTGCCTGCGCGGCAACCATGAGCAGGAGCTCCTCGACGCAGCACACGGCCACGCCAAAAAAACGTGGCTTACCGAGCCCGAGCGCGCCCTGACACTGGCCAGCTTCGGCATAGCAAGCGTTGGCGAAATACCCGTAAAATACCTGAGCTGGCTAGCCAGGCTACCTTACGAGCTGGAGCTACCCGACTTCATGCTGGTGCACGCGGGCTACAATTTTGCCCTGCCGCCCGCCGAAATGCACCGTGATTTTGACACGATGCTCACTACCAAGAGCTTCGCGTATGACCCTTCGCGGCTGGCCGGCAAGCGCCTGCTGCACGGCCACGTGCCCAAGCCTTTGGCCGACATCAAGACCCAGGTGGCCGCCCGTGCCGGTGCCATCGGCCTCGATGCGGGCGCCGTGTATCGGCTCAACCCCGAGCTGCGCCACCTAGCAGCCCTCAATCTGGACAGCTGGCAGCTGCACGCGGTTGAAAACCGCGAGCTGGCCTACCCTATTGCGCGGCGCTGAGCAACGGCCTACTGCTTGACGGGCAGGCAGCTATTCTGGCCTGTCTTTGAAAAGCCGCTGAGGGTGAGGTAGCCAGTTGTACTTTTGAGCCCATGCAAGCCACTGCCTCCACCTCCGCTACTACCGCCGTGTACGACACTGCCATTTTCGACCTCATCGCGCAGGAGCGCCAGCGCCAGACCCACGGCCTGGAGCTGATTGCCTCCGAAAACTACGTCTCCGACCAGGTGATGCTGGCCCAGGGCTCCATTCTCACCAATAAGTACGCCGAGGGCTTGCCCGGCAAGCGCTACTACGGTGGCTGCGAAGTAGTTGACCAGGTCGAGCAGCTGGCCATCGACCGGGTGAAGGAACTATTTGGCGTGGCCTGGGCCAATGTGCAGCCCCACTCGGGCGCGCAGGCCAACGCGGCCGTGATGCTGGCCTGCCTCAACCCCGGCGATAAGATTCTGGGCTTCGACCTCAGCCACGGTGGCCACCTCACGCACGGCTCGCCCGTCAATTTTTCGGGCAAGCTTTACCAGCCCAGCTTTTATGGGGTTGAAAAAGAGACCGGCCTCATCGACTGGGATAAAGTGGTGGACACGGCCCGCCGCGAACGCCCCAAGATGATTATCTGCGGAGCCTCAGCCTACTCGCGCGACTGGAACTACGCCGCCCTGCGCCGTGCCGCCGACGAAGTAGGAGCCCTGCTGCTGGCCGACATTTCGCACCCGGCTGGCCTCATTGCCAAGGGCTTGCTCAACAACCCGTTTGCACATTGCCACATCGTCACTACCACCACGCACAAAACCCTGCGGGGCCCGCGCGGCGGCCTCATCATGCTGGGCCAGGATTTTGATAATCCGTTCGGTCTGAAAACGCCGAAAGGCGACATCCGGCCCATGTCGGCCCTGCTCGACTCGGGCGTGTTTCCCGGCACCCAGGGCGGGCCGCTCGAGCATGTTATCGCGGCCAAGGCCGTGGCCTTCGGCGAAGCGCTCAGCAGCGGCTATACCACGTATGTGCAGCAGGTACAGAAGAATGCGCAGGCACTGGCCAAGGAGCTGCTAAGCCGGGGCTACGACATTATTTCGGGCGGCACCGACAACCACTTGCTGCTCATCGACCTGCGCTCGAAGGGCCTTACCGGCAAGCTGGCCGAAAATACCCTGGTGCAGGCCGATATCACCATTAACAAGAATATGGTGCCTTTCGACGATAAGTCGCCTTTCGTGACGAGCGGCATCCGAATTGGCTCGGCGGCCGTAACTACCCGCGGCCTGGTCGAAGCCGACATGACGCGCATCGTGGAATTAATTGACGAAGCCCTCACCCATCACGCTGACGCGAGCCGCATCACTGGCGTGCGCCACCAGGTAAACGAGTGGATGCAGGCTTACCCACTGTTTCAGGCGTAAAAGCCGCGAAACCGTATGCCTCGTAAAAGGCATCTGTGCATTGCGAGCGCAACGAAGTAAGGCGCGGCAATCCTTCCTTGTCGTCTGCCCACCGGCGCTTACGTGAGGGAGAGGTTGCCGCGCTTCACTTCGTTGCGCTCGCAATGACAGACTATTATTAACAAATTCAGTATCTACCCGTTGACCTCCCCCACTCAAAAGTTTCAGCAGAACCGCGCCGCCGCCGAGGGCGAAGCGGAGATGTCTTTCATCGACCACCTGGAGGCGCTGCGCTGGCACATTATCCGCGCGGCTATCGCGGTAGTGGTGTTCTCGCTCTGCGCATTTTTTGCTAAGACCTTCCTGTTTCACGACCTTATTCTGGGCCCCTCGCGCTCCGATTTCTGGACGTACCAGACCTTCTGCAAAATCGGCCATTACTTCGGCTCGACCGACCCGTGCGAAAACCAGGTCAATTTCATTATCCAGAACCGGGAGATGAGCGGGCAGCTGAGTATGCACATCAGCACCTCGTTTATGGTGGGTATCTGCCTGGCTTTTCCTTATCTATTCTGGGAATTGTGGCGCTTTATCAAGCCCGGCCTGTATCCGCATGAGCGAGCCAACTCGAAGGGGGCAGTGTTTTTCGTATCGGTACTGTTTGTACTGGGCTTATTGTTTGGGTACTATATAGCAGCTCCGCTAAGTATTAACTTCTTGGCGTCCTACACCGTCGACCCTACCATCCAGAACCAGATTGACTTGCAGAGCTACCTGAGCACGCTCAGCACCATGACGCTCTCCTGCGCCTTCGTATTTGAGCTGCCAATGGTGGTGTTTTTCCTGGCCAAAGCCGGCCTGGTCACGCCCGAGTTGATGACTATGTACCGCAAGCACGCCATCGTAGTGATTCTCATTATTGCGGCCATTATTACGCCGCCCGATATCTCGGCTCAGATTATCGTGACCATTCCCATTCTGATGCTTTACGAGCTGAGTATCCACATTGCCCGCGTAGTGCGCCGCAACAGCGCCGCCCGGCTCAATGAAGAGCTCCGGCTCAAAGCGGCGCAGGAATAGTTGAGAGTGAAGAGTCAAAAGCTAATGTATCTGCCTTTTGACTCTTCACTTTTAATTCTTAACTCTTAGCTCATAAGCTCCCGGCACAGCGGGCACCGGCTCATACGGCCCAAATATAGCAGGTAATAGATATTTAAGGCGCGGCAGCAGTCCATTCTGGTCAAGCAGATAGGTAGGCGGATGCGGACCGATATTGCGGGCCACGCGCACCACCGCCGCATATTCGTTGAGGTGCCCGAAATCGGCCTGGGCCAGCGCCCAGTCGAGGTAGGGGCGGGCGGCCGGGTGCGTGAGGTAGTCGCGGCGGTCGGGGCCCAGTACCAGCACCGCCCGGCCCGTAGCCAGGCGGCGATAAGCCGGATTAGGCTGCGGCGCAAACGAGCTTTCGACCGGCAGCCGCAACAGGCCGGGCAGGCCGGGCACCAGTTCGCGGTAGCGCACTACCACCGTAGCCCCGAGCACCACCACAAACAACAGCTCGGGAGCCCAGCTCAGCTGCCCCGGCAGGCGCTGCCACAAAAACAGCCCAAAGTAGGTAAGCGGCGGCAGCAGCAGCAGCAGCGAGCCCGGCGCCAGGCCGCGCCCCACGGCCAGCACCGCCAGCACCACCAGCAGCCACACCAGCATCAGCTGCCTAAACTTGGTTTGGAATACCAGTCCGAGCGCCGTGCCGGCGGCCCGCAGCAGCCCCAGCCCCAGCAGCACCGCCGCGCCGCCCAGTAGCGGCCAGACCACCGCCGGCGGCAGGGCATCGGTAGCCGCTACCGGCACGCTAAAGCCCCGCTCCAGGTGCATCAGGGCAAAGTTGGGCAGCGCTCCGACATACAGAAAAACCGTAGCTACCAGGGCGTAGGGCGACAGAAAGCCGCAGATAAGCAGCAGCGAGCTGCGGAAGGAATTGGCCGCGAAGATGAGCACGGCAAACAGCCCCAGCCCGACGAACAATGCCAGCGGCAGGTAGCAGAGCGCGGCCAGCCCTATTAAAAAACCCGCCCGGAACAGGCGCCGGTTGTCGTAGCCCTCGCGGGAGGTAGGCAGCAGGGCGCTGAGCGCAAAGATGAGAAAGGTATGCCCGATGAGCAGCGGCGTCAGCGTGTCGAGCTCACTACTCAGGCTGCCGACTACCAGATACGTGAGGGCCGCCAGAAAGCCCCGCTCGGGATGCACATCGGCCCGGTTGAGCACGGTATTGAAGCGCAGTGCCTGCAATAGCAGCAAGCCGAGCGCGGCGGCCCGGTATAGCATCATTGGCCGGCTCCAGGCCAGCTCCAGCACACCGGCGGCGGCGGCGGCCAGCGGGGCGGTGCCATCGTAGAGGTCGCGGTAGGGCCAGGCCCCGGCCGCCACGCCCTCGCCCAGCAGCAGCAGGCGCAGCTCGGCCGCCGTGGTGGGCAGGCCCAGCCACAGCAGCGGCAGCCGAATGGCCAGCACCAGCACCAGCAGCCCCAGCAGCTGCGCAGGAAGAGAGCTTTTAAAAAACCGAAGCACTAATTGAGTAGTGGTTTAGCGTGGGTGGCCAGGCAGTTTTAGACTAGCTGCAGGCAAAGGTCGGCGCTTAAACTGAAATCCGGGAAAACGAAAACCGGGAAACGACCAGCCAAAAACCAGCACTGGCAACCCACGAACCCGAAACCACCCTACCGGGCGGTGTACCTTTGTGGTTTAGCAACGAGTTATGGAAAGCAAACGACAGCAAAAGATGGCCAGCCTGCTGCAGCAGGAGCTGGCCCAGGTACTTCAGCGCGACTTGCCGCATTTGTTTGGCGGGGGGCTCGTGCCCAGCATCAGCACGGTGAAGGTGACGCCCGACCTGGCCGTGGCCCGCGTGTACCTGAGCCTGCTTATCGGCAACGATGCCCCCGAGCGGCTCGAAGCCATCAAGGAGCATACCAAGGAAATCCGGTTTGCGCTGGGCAAGCGCATTCGCAGCCAGGTGCGCGTAGTGCCCGAACTGACGTTTTTCCACGACGACAGCGCCGCCTACGCCGCTCACATGGACCAGGTACTCAGCCAGCTGGATATTCCGCCCGCCGACCCCGAACAAGGTGAGAGCGACGAGGATACTGCCAACGAACGGCCGCGGTTATTCCGGTAACTTTCTCACTCTACCCGTTTTTACCATTTCCTAACGGGCGCGTGCGACGCACCCCTTCTATGTATTACGACCCGATTAAACGCAGCCTGGGCAATGTATTTAACCGTTCGCCGTGGCTGCGGCGCTTGTTTTATACGTTGCTCGACCTGCTACTGCTGCGCACCTGGCACGTGCACCGCGAGCTGCGCCAGTGGGCCAGGGGCCGCACCCGCACGCCGCTCGACATACTGGATGCCGGCGCTGGCTACGGCCAGTACAGCTACTGGCTCAGCGGGCTCAGCAGCCTGTGGCGCATTCTGGCCGTAGATGTAAAGCAGGAGCAGGTAGCCGACTCCAATAATTTCTTTCGGGCCATCAACCGGCCGCAGGTGCAGTTTGCCGTGCAGGACCTGGTACTCTACCAGGAACACAACTCGTTTGACCTGGCGCTGGCCGTGGATGTGATGGAGCACATTCTGGAAGATGTGGAAGTGTTTCGCAACATTCACGCCTCGCTCAAGGATGGCGGCATGCTGCTCATCTCCACGCCCAGCGACCAGGGCGGCTCCGATGTGCACGCCGACTCCGAAACCAGCTTTATCGAGGAACACGTACGCGACGGCTACAACATTCACGAGATTCAGCAGAAGCTGCGTACGGCTGGCTTCGAGCGCATTGAGGCCCGCTACAGCTACGGCGAGCCCGGCCAGATTTCGTGGCGCTTAAGTATGAAATACCCTATATTGATGCTGGGTAAGTCGCGCTGGTTTTTTGTGCTGCTGCCCTTCTATTACGCGGTTGTTTTCCCGTTTTGCCTGCTGCTCAACTGGTTCGATGCCCGCACGCTGCACGACTCGGGCACCGGCCTCATCGTAAAAGCCTGGAAATAGACCACTGATTAGCTCGGATTGGAGCGGATTTCACGGATTTTGTGGGCGGCGCGGCCGGCGGCTTTGAGCGCCCGTTTCCCGTTGGGCTTAACTTTCACGGATTTTATGGACGCCGCGCCCTACCCGGCTCGCAGTATTTATGTATAAGGCTGAGAAAACGAAGCTGGCAGGCTGGCAAGCGCAAGCCTGCGCGTGGCGAGTGGCCGAGCAATCGTCCACAAAATCCGTGAAATCCGCTCCAATTCGTGCCAATCAGTGGTCCTGTGAACGTTCCCCTCCTCATTGCCCGTCGCTACTTCCTGTCCAAGAAAAAGCGCAACATTATTACCATTATCTCCAACATCTCGATGGTGGGGGTGGCCGTGGGCACGGCGGCGCTCATCATTGTGCTCTCGGTGTTTAACGGCCTCGAAGAGCTGGTACGCTCGCTCTACGGCAAATCAGACCCGAGTCTGGTCATTGCTGCCCGCCAGGGCAAGTCCTTTCCGGTTGATACCCTGCTACTTACCCGTATCCAAACTACGCCGGGCGTGGCGCTGCTTACCGAGGTAATCGAAGACAATGCCCTGCTGCAATACCACGACCGCCAGATGGTGGTGAAGATGCGCGGGCTGTCGGAGAATTACTTTGGCCAGATTCCTATTGATTCTAATCTGATTGCCGGCGACCACCGTTTGCGGCGCGGCGAGCGCGAGTATGCGCTCATCGGCGAAGGGGTGCAGCACGAGCTGGGCATTACGCTCGATAACCGCCTGGCGCCTTTGCGCCTGCTGTACCCACGCCAGGAGCCCGGCCGCAAAACGCTTAACATCAATCCTGAAAAAGCTTTTAATGAGGAGTCTATCCTGGCCGGGGGCATTTTTCAGATTGAGCAGCACCTTGACGACAGCTACCTGTTTGTGCCCCTGGGCTTTGCGCGGCGGCTGCTGGGTTACGGAGCCCGCCGCACCGCGCTCTACGTGCGCATAGGGGCCAGCTTTAAGGCCGATAAGGTGAAGCAGGAGCTACGCGAGCGCCTCGGCCAGGGTTTCACGGTGCTCGACTCCGACGAGCAGCATGTGAGCCTGCTCAAAGCCATCAAGATTGAGAAGCTGTTCGTGTTTATCACGTTTGCCTTTATCCTGCTGATTGCCTCGCTTAATATCTTCTTTTCGCTATCTATGCTGGTGATTGATAAGCGCAAGGATATTGCCGTGCTGCAAGCCATTGGGGCAACGCAGCAGCTCATTCGGCGCTCTTTTTTGCTGGTCGGCGCTATTGTGGCGCTGGTAGGCGCGGTGGCCGGGCTGGTGCTCGGCGTTACTATTTGCTGGGTGCAGGAAACCTTTCATGTGGTAAGCATGGGCATGGCGACGAGCGTGGTCGACTCGTACCCGGTAAAAATGCAGGCCGCCGACATTTTTTTTATTGCTCTGGCTATCATCTCGATAACCTTAGCAGTGTCTATTCGCCCCGCGCTGAATGCCGGACGCATGGAGATTCGCGAAAACCTGTAATGCCCCGTATTAGGCGGGTAGTTTTTCGCTTTTCGCTGCTGGCCAAGCCTCATTTAGCATTGCTCCGCAGCTGGAAATAGCCGACGAACCACGAAAAACGAGTAACTTGCACGCTCTCGTGCTCGGCTATGAATGTTTCTACTGCGCAACCTTTTCAACTTGTTTACTCGCTGTTCGCGCACGAGTATCTGGGCCATTTATTTACGGCGCACGTGGTGCAGCTGGGCCCCCGCGGCCAGCTGACGCTGCAGCACCAAACGATTTCGGTTAAAAACGCGCCTGAGTTTGCGGATGGCCTGGAGCGCGACGACTACGAGCTGATTGCGCTCTGCGACCAGCTGCAGCAAGATGCGGTTATCAAGGAATTCTGGCCCCGTAAAATAACGCCGGCCGAGTTTTTCCTGAAAATCTACAATGCGGAGAAAGGCGACAAGCCCATGCAGGAAGCCATTGCGCGCTACGTGCAGTCGCGCCTGGGCCGGCTGCTGGCGGGGTTGCAGGGCAAGCAGGTTTTCATTATGGGACGCGATGGCGAGCCCACCTGGCGCGAGCTGAAGCTGGCGCCTACACCAGCCTCGGTGCTGTTTCACTTTCGGCGCAATGAGGAAAGCACGCACTACTTTCCTACTATTCAATACCAGAATCAAAAGCTGGACTTTCAGTTTAAGAACGCCGTGCTGGTGTGCCAGCAGCCGGCCTGGCTACTCGTCGATGACGTGCTCTACTGCTTCCGGCACGATGTAGATGGGCGCAAGCTGCAACCCTTTCTGAATAAGAAGTTTATCATGGTGCCCCGCGCCGTGGAGAAGAGCTATTTCCAGAAATTCGTGGCCCCGCTCATGGAGTCGTTTGACGTGCACGCGCGCGGCTTCGACATTCGCACTGAGCGCTACCTGGCCCGGCCGCAGCTTACGTTTTCTGATGTGCCGGCGGGGCCGCCAGCCGGTGCCCCGGTAGTGCCCGTGCGCCCGCCTGGCCCGCCCCGGCGCGGGCGGGTGCCGCTGCCCAAGCCCGTAGTAGTGCCCGGCCTGGGCACCGACGAAGCCCCGCTCTTTTTCACGCTCACGTTTCGCTACGGCGCTTATGACTTACCGCTGACGCCGCCGCGCCCCATGAGCGTGCAGCTGGAAGAGGATGCGGATTCCTATATATTCCGCCGCCTACTCCGCTCGGCGAAGGAAGAAAACGAGCGGGCCGATGTGCTGCGCCAGCGCGGCCTGCCGCTCGATGCCGATGGCCACGCGGCCTTACCCAAAGCCGAAGCTTTCCGCTGGCTGCACGACAACGCGCCCGCGCTGTCGGAGCTGGGCTACCAGGTGCAGGGCGCGGCCTCGGCCAGCCAGGATTATTTCATTGGCCCGGTACGGGTTGATGTGGGTATTGAGGAGCGCGGCGATTGGTTTGATGTGCGCGGCACGGTGTGGTTTGGCGAGTTTGCGGTACCGTTTATTCGCCTGCGGCCCTATATTTTGCAGCGCCGCCGCGAGTACCGCCTTCCCAATGGCCAGGTGGCCTTCATTCCCGACGAGTGGTTTACCGACTACCTCGAGCTATTTGCTTTTGCCGAGGAAAGCGAGGGCCAGCCGCTGGCTCTGCGCCGCCATCACCTTTCGCTGATTACTGATTTAGAACAGGATAACCTGGCGACCGTGACGCTGACGCGCCGGCTCGAAAAGCTGCGCGACTTTGCTGCCGTGGAAGACCGGCCACTGCCGACAGGCTTTCGGGGCACTTTACGGCCTTATCAGCAGGCCGGCTACAACTGGCTGCGCTTTGTGCAAGACTACCACCTCGGCGGCTGCCTGGCCGACGATATGGGCCTGGGCAAGTCGGTGCAAGCCCTGGTGATGCTGATGGAGCGCAAGGAAAGCGGCGCGGCCAACGGCGCGGCTTCGCTACTGGTACTACCTACCTCATTGGTACACAACTGGATAAATGAAGCCCGCAAGTTTACGCCCAGCCTGCGGCTGCTGGCCTACACTGGTACGTATCGCACCAAAGACGTAGCTCAGTTTGCCGATTACGACGTGGTGCTGACCAGCTACGGCATTGTGCGCCTCGATACCGAGCTGCTAGCCTCGTACCAGTTCGACTACGTTATTCTGGACGAGTCGCAGGCCATTAAAAACCCCAGCTCGACCACGGCGCAGGCCGTGCGGCAGCTGCGGGCGCGGCATCGGCTTATTCTTACCGGCACGCCGGTTGAGAACAGCACCATGGACTTGTGGTCGCAGATGTCGTTTATCAACCCTGGCTTGCTGGGCACCCAGGCATTTTTCCGCAAGGAATTTGTGAAGCCCATTGAAAAGCATCAGGACGAGAGCCGCACCCGCAAGCTGCACGCGCTCATCAAGCCCTTCGTATTGCGCCGGCACAAAGCGCAGGTAGCCAGCGAGCTGCCTGCCAAAACCGAACACCTCAGCTATTGCCCGCTCACCGACGAGCAGCAGCAGTTTTACGAAGAAACCAAGAGCTTTTACCGCAATAAAATTCTGGAAACGCTCGATGGCCACGCCCCAACCCCGGTCGGCGGTACCCAGCTGATGCTTTTGCAGGGCCTCACGCGCCTGCGCCAGATTGCCAACCACCCGCGCCTGGCCGATGAGAAGTACACCGGCGAGTCGGGCAAGATGCGGGAGATTCTGCGCATGATTCGCAGCGTGGTAGCCGAAGGACACAAAGTATTAGTATTCAGCCAGTTTGTGCAACACCTGAGTTTGGTGCGCGCCGGCCTCGACGAGCGGCAGCTGGCCTACGCCTACCTCGACGGCCACACCCGCGACCGCCAGGGTGAAGTAGCGCGCTTTCAGGAAGACCCCGACCTGCAAATCTTCCTTATCAGCCTCAAAGCCGGTGGCGTGGGCCTCAACCTCACGGCGGCCGACTACGTCTTCATCCTCGACCCGTGGTGGAACCCAGCCGTAGAGGCCCAGGCCATCGACCGCGCCCACCGCATTGGCCAGCAACGGCCGGTATTCGTGTACAAATTCATCAGCCAGAACACGGTAGAGGAGAAAATATTGGCTCTACAGAAGCGCAAGCTCAAGCTGGTCAGCGACTTGATAACGACCGACGAAGCCGTGATAAAGTCGCTGACGCGGGAGGATATTGAGGAGCTGCTGGGGTAAGGCCGGTAAAACTGGCCTCTTTAGACCACAAGGGGCCAGGCAAGTATATCCTCATTCCGCTAAAAGCCGTTACTTGCGTCTGTAACGGCGACAGTAGTTGCCGGCCTTTCCTTCTGGCGTATGCGCAACCACCTTTCGGCGGCTTTTCTGACTTTTACTCTTGGTAGCGCCCTGCTTAGCAGCTGCGGGGAAGTCAAGGACGACTCTCCCCAATCTACTACCGCTCCAACAACGGCCACGGTAAAGCCCAGAGTGGCAGCTGATACCAAGGCATTGCCCTTGCAGGCCAACGTTTTTTTGGAGCTTTCGGGCGGTATGCGGGGCTTTATGCCAGCCAATAACGCAGCTACACCACCCACTGCTTTTCAGCAGCGCATCAGCTTACTGGCTTTGCGAACGAATAGTAGCCCGGCGATGGAGCATGCAAATTTCTGGCTTTCACTAAACAAGCAACCAGCGTCGCGCACTTATGAGCAGTTTCAGCAGGTAGTGCAGGGCGATACCCGGCAGGCAGCCCTTGGAACGGAACTGCCTACAATGCTCGAAGGTATCCTGGCGCTTCCCCATGCTACGGAGCATGTTAGCGTCGTCATTTCCGATTTTATATACGGTCCGCAAGACCCACGTGCTACGGCACTAATAGACGTAAAAATCGCTAGTGCCCTGACGTCGGTTACCAAAAAGCAATTGGCCGTAGCCGTACTCGGCGAAACCTCCCGGTTTTATGGCAACTTCTTCCCGGCCGTGAAGACGCCGCGCAAGCAAGTAGTGCTAAAGGGCGAGAGTATGCCATACTACATCTGGGTAATCGGGCCGCCTACTGCCGTGGCTCGCTACCTCAACGAGGTGTTGCCCGCGCCTTCGGCCGCTACCCAGCAGGCTTATTTTGGCCTAACCTTCCCTGCTGTGCCTTACGCGGCGGTGCTTACGCAGGTGCCGGCTACCAGCCCACTCGCGCCGGGCGGTGGCGGTTCCATTTCATACAGCGGGGCCGGGGTAAGTACGAATCTGGACGTTTCCTCCGTTAAGCAGGGCGTAGACTTTACCGTGGCCCTCGACCTGCGCCAATTGCCGGCCGCCTGGCGCGAGCCGGCTTTTCTGGCGCACAACTTGCAGGCCCAGGTGCCCGATGGCAGTGTAACGCTGCTGCCCAACTCCATTAAAACAACCGCCGGTGTGCCCCAGCTGCAAGCTTATACTCACACGTTGCGCCTGCATCTCAGCGACTTCCCTAAGGCGGGTGGTCAGCTCCGGCTATCGCTGCCCGCGCCGGGTATCCCGGCCTGGGTAGCCCAGCGTAGCACCGAAAACGATAACCAGCCCGGTCCGGTGCCGCACACCTACCGCCTCACTGAGATTATGAACGGCGTGCGCGAAGCTTTTCCACAGACTTCACCACCCGTTTTCACCGCCTCTTTCACCCTTGCTCAGCAATAACTTTCCTTTCCATGCAGCAATTCTTTAACAGCCTCTATACCAACGGAATCGAACTGTTTTACGACCGTAAATCGCCGATGTACGGGCTTTATAAGGCCGAGATTTTTAACACTGCTGGCTTTTATACCCTGCTAACTGCGCTGGCGCTGGTAGTGGTTTTTTACTATATATTCAATCATGCCGTGCCAGCCCTCACTCATCAGGGTTGGTATCGGCCTACGCATTGGCTGCTGGTGCTGCTGCTGGTGGCCGGCCTGGGGGCGCTGCTGGCCTACCGCGTAAGCATAGGCGCAGAAGCAGTACGCGACCCCTACATGCGCTATTTCATCATTACCAACACATTGGTAGCGCCGTTATGGTTTGTTCTCTTCTCGTTGATTTTGAAGTGGGGGTCCAATCACGCCCGCCGCACGCCGTTTTAGCTGATGTGCGGGATGTATTAAGTGTGGGAGATGTGCAAATGGCACACGCTTTTTAAGTAAGCTTATCACATTCCATACGTTTTTACATGCTGCACATTCATCTCATCTATCACATTACCATATTAGAAAGCTTTGGCTCGTCTTTTCATTTTTGCCGTGGGCGGCACCGGCGCGCGGGTGCTGCGCTCCCTCACTATGCTGCTGGCTGCGGGTATGCGCCTGCCCGATTGCGACCAGGTAGTACCCGTGCTGGTAGACCCCGATACCCAGAACGGCGACGTAACCCGCACCGTCGACCTGCTTAAGCGCTATGCCCGCATCCACAACGCGCTACACCAGGATGGGCAGCATGTCAAAGGCGAAGGCTTTTTTGGGCAGCCGCTCACCACCCTGGCTCAGCTTAACACCTCGGGCGTGGAAGGCCTGCGCGACTCGTTTGTGTACGACTTTGGCGGTATCAATCAGTCGTTTAAGGACTTCATGCACTACAACGAGACTTCGGTTGAGACGCGGGGCTTGCTGGACCTGCTCTTCACCCCCGACAGCCTCAATGCCAGCCTCGACCTTGGCTTCCGGGGCTCGCCCAACGTGGGCAGCGTGGTACTGAACTCCCTGGTGCAGGCCAAAGAAATGCGCTACCTGGCCCAGAGCCTGAACTCCGACGACCGGGTATTTTTTATCAGCAGCATTTTTGGCGGCACCGGCGCGGCAGGCTTTCCGCTGCTGGTCAAGAACCTGCGCGACCCTGGGGTAGACCTGCCGCAGCCTTCGGTGCGGGCCGCCGTGCCGGCCGGGGCACTGGTGCTGCTACCTTACTTCAAGCTCCAGCAGCCTTCAGCCGAAGAGAAGAAGAACGGTCAGGATTTTATCGACTCCAATACCTTCATTACCAAAACCAAGACGGCGCTGAGCTACTACGCCGAGCACCTCGAAGGCCTGGAGGCCATGTACTACCTCGGCGACCAGGCCGGCCAGCCGCTGCCCAACAACCCCGGCCGCGCCGAGCAGCGCAACCAAGCACACTTGATTGAGCTGCTAGGAGCACTTTCCATTCCGCACTTTTTGGGGCAGCCCGCCAGTCAGCTCGACCGCGGCAGTCCGGCTTACCACGAATTTGGCTTGAAGAGCGACGAGCCAACGGTTGACTTCGGGCAGCTGCCACCCGCGCTACGCCGCGAAGTAGCCCGGCCCATGATTCAGTTTCACTATTTCGCCCGGTACTTCCGGCAGCATTTACTCGAAGAGAAAAACGCGCCGCTTTATAAAGGCGGTAAGCTGGGCCAGCATTTGCCCGCCAGCACCGGCCCGCTGGCCGACCTCACCGATTTCTTTACGGAGTACGAAAGCTGGCTACGCGAGCTGGGCGTGAGCGAGCGCCGCTTCGGCGCCCTGCACCCCGACGAAACCGACTTTAATAAGATGGTAGCGGATAAAACCATTGCGACCAGCTTCTTCAATAAAGGGCTGACCGATGATGTAATCCGCGCTGAGCTGAACGACGCCGTGGGGAAAACCAACCTTGACAACCCCGATGCGCCCCGTGCGCTGCGCTGGCTGGTGGAAGCCTTCAACAAGGCTACCGAAAAGGTTGTCGACACCAAGCTGCAATACTCGTAAGGGCCATGCGCCGGGCAATTTAGCTTACTAAAAATCAGAAGAAAGCTGCCGGCTAAGTACCGCCAGCTACTCGCTTATAAACCTTATGGCCAAGATACTTCGCCTGCACCGCACGGGTTCCAGCACTCACGAAGGCTGGGGCCGCACCGGCAAAATCGGCAAAAATGAGATTGATGGTCCCAGCGGCATTCTCGACCCCGAGGGCGGCCGGGCCGAGCGCGTGGCAGTGGCTATTCCGTCGCCGTTTGCCCGTCTGCACCTGGTAGAAACGGCGCTGGCCTACGTGGGCAGCGCTACCGGCCCCACCGACACGGTGCATCACCGGCTGGTGGGCCAGTTCTGGGATTTGTGGGAGCTGGTATTCAACTACTTTCAGCGGCGGCAGTCGGGCCAGCGCCTGAGCGTGCGCACCTGGAATAAGGCCGCCGAGCTGGCTCGTCTGGAAGCCAATCCACAAACCAAGCCGCTTGCGCAGGCACTGGCGCTTTATCTGAACGACAAGCGCTTTGCCCCCATCACCGACCTCAACCTGCTGTATTTTCCCGGTGCTACCCCCCAGGAAGCGCCGCAACTGCTGGGCGGCACCTCGCCACTCACGCTGTTCTTCCCAGCGCCGGCCGTGCGAACGCTGCCGGTGCAGCGGCCCGAGGGCGGCGGCCACTATTTCGATGGCCGCTACGTGGCCCTGAACCAGCGCGAGCAGGCATTTCAGGACTTCATCTACCAGCAATTTGTGGCCGACCCGGCGCTGGCCCGGCTGGCCCCGGCGGTGCGCAATGCGCTCGATGCCAATATTTTGAATAAGTGGGGCCTGGATGGCAACGCCCAGCTGGCCGACTACCCGCTGCTCACCGACCAGGTTGGCAACCCGGTGGCGGTGGCCGGCGTGCCCGTGCGCGTGCGTCCCGATGAGGGCGTGATTCGCAATTCCGACTTCACCATCCGGCCCGACCGCGTGCCGGTGCCCGGCTGGCCGCTGCCCAACCCGTTGCCGCTCGTGCTGCGCCCCGGCCTGCAGGTGCCCGGCAAGTTTTATTACAACAACTCGCTGCTGGGCGACAGCGGCACCAAAGTGCCCGCCGCCGACGCCCGCGCCCTGGCCGACCGTACCCTGCCCGGCCCCGAATTGGCCTACCCTTACCTGACGCTCAACGACCTGCTGGAAGAAACGCTGCTCACCGTGCCGTATGAGGTCGATAGCAGCCGCTTCGTGACCGGCCAGCTCAAAACCGCACCCGGCTACAAACCCACGTGCTGGCCGCTGCTGCCGGTGAAGCCGCTGTATTTCGACTACTTCACGGCGGCTGAGCTGGCCACCCAGCTCACGCTGGAGCTGGACCCGGCCTGCGTGCGGGTGCGCCTGCGCATTCCGGTGGCGGGCGGCTTCACCGTCGACTACGAGCGCGCCTACTATCCCAATCCGCGCACCGAGGGCCTGGGCCGCCTGCTGGTAACCAACATCGGGCTATCGGTTTTCCCCTTCGTAAAAATCGCGGACGCGCCCCAGCTCAACGACTTTTATAAAGTAATGCTGGTCGATGCCAATAACATCGACCCCAGCCTGGTGCACAAGCCGGTAGAACTGCAATTTGGGGTGCAGGGCCGGCTGCTGTCGGCCAGCGGCACCGAGCAGAGCGCCACGGCCTACCGCCGCACGCCCAAAACCAGCACCGACGAAGGAAGCACCTACTACGAAGTAAAGGGCACCCCCTTCGACTACGTGGTGGTGAGCAGCCCCGCGCCGGCCGCCGGGCAGGCGCTCGTGGTACCCAGGTGGCGCGAGGTGCGCCAGGGCACCAAGGAGTTCCGCTTTGCCATCGACTTTGGCACTACCAATACGCACGTGGCCTACCACGATGGCCCCAGCCAGCCGCCGCAGCCGTTCAATTTTGGTCCGGAAGATTCGGCCGTAGCCTTGTTGAAAAAGTCTTCGGAGGAAACCGATTATCAGGCGTACGAGCAGCTGTACCGGGGCATTGAGGAAGACCCGGCGCACGGCATTCAGCTGCGGCGCTGGCAGCGCTACCAGCAGCGCGAATTTGTGCCCTCGTTCGTGGGGGCGGGCGGGTCGCCCTACCAGTTTCCCATTCGCACGGCCACCAGCGAAGCGCCGGGCTTCTCTATCGAAACGCCGCGCCTGCTGGCCAACGTCAACGTGGGCTTCGGCATTAATACGGAAGAGGAAACCAACGACTCGTACCATACCAACCTGAAGTGGGGCGATACCAGTGAGGCCGCCCGCCACCGGGTGCGGATGTTTTTCCGGGAGATGCTGCTCTTGTTCAAGTACAAAGCGGCAGCGCACGGCGGAAATGTTTCGGCTACGCAGGTGGTGTGGTTCGCACCGCTCAGCTTCTCGGCCTTCAGCCGCGACCTGTACCAGCGCGAGTGGGATACGCTGTTTAAGGAGATTTTTCACACCAGCCGCGGCACCACATACTTGCCCGAGTCGTCGGCTCCCTATTTTTTCCTGACCCGGCGCGGGCTCGTCACGCCCGGCCCCGGCGAGAATGCGGCGTTTATCGACATCGGCGGCGGCACCTCCGACGTGCTGTTTTATTCAGACCAGACGGCCAACCCCACGGGCCCGCGCAAGCACCATCCGGCCTTCAGTACGTCGTTTCGCTTTGCGGGCAATGAGCTATGGGGCGACGGTGCGGCCGACGTGCGCGGCACCAAAGACAACGGCCTCGTGCGCTTCGGCCTCGATAGCATCAAGGCTCACCCGCTGCCCCAGACCAAAGCCGCCGAGCTGGCCGTGAAGTGCCTGGCCGTGGTTGAAGCCAATCCGGCCTTCGGCTCGGAGGAGGTTGCTAGTCTGCTCTTTAACTACGAGCGCGAGTTCCAGTTTGGCGAGCGGCTACTGCTGGCTCAGCACCTGCGGGTGCTGTTTTACCTGCACTTCGGAGCCATCGTGTACCATCTGGGGCAGGTAACGGCCCTGCGGGGGCTGGCCGCGCCGCGCTACCTGTGCTTTACGGGGCGCGGCAGCCTCTACCTGCGCCTGCTGTGCCCCACCAACCTGCGGCCCCTGGAGCAGGTAGCCAGCCTCATTCTGTCGAAAGTAATGGGCACGCCCGCGCCCGCCAATTTTAAAATAGTGCTGGCCGACGACCCCAAGCAGACTACTGCCAATGGTGGCGTACTCGCCACTGGCCTCGATGCCGAAAGCACTGCGGAGGTGCCGCCCATCGTGCAGCCCGTGGGCACCGGTACCGAGGAGCAGGCTGAAAACCGGCCTCTTTACCCCACCGACATCACGGAGGACGTGAAGAATGCGGTGCTCGCCAACGTGGAGAAGTGTCTGACCCTGCTGCTCACTGACCCCGACCTGGTGGCGGCAATGCACAACCTGGGCATCAAAAACCCGCCCGGCCTGGTGCTCCGCGAGCTAACCGCTGCCCTGGCCGATTCCTTTAACCTGGGCCGCCAGCGCTACGCCAACACATTGCCGGCTGGTGAGCCAATTCCGGAAACACTGTTTTTCCTGCCGCTGAAACACGCGCTCTACGTGCTGTCGCAGGTACTGCATAGCTCGGCTAACTAACTCAGGCCTATGAAAATTAGCCATCGGCTCCTGTATTTGTCGCTGCTGCTGGGTACCGGCCATTCGGGAATAGGTCAAACCGTTTCGGCCCCGAGCCCCGAGGATAGCCTGAAGGGTAAAATATGGACCGCTACCGCGCGCCGTATCTGGGCCGATACCAAGCCGCCGCAGCCGCAGCCAGCCGCCTGGCCTACGGTCGGGGCGTTTGAGGACTGGCGCCTGGCAACCCCAGCCGACAAGTCGGAGCTGGGGTTGCTGCGCGGCGATGTGGTCAAGAGCATCGGAGCGGGCACAAAAGCCACGCCGGAGCAGGTGGCGAAAGCCATTCTAACGGAGATAAGCAAGCGCCAGCAAAGTAAAAAAGGCCGCCTGACCCGCCTGAAGCTGACGGAGCTAAAAACCACTTTCGCTACGCTCACGCAACCCAAGGCATTGGCCGCCTCTAGTCAGCCTACCGATTCGGCCTCCCTGGCAGCCCCAGCACCAGCTGCTGCGCCGCCAGCGGTAGCCGAAGAACAGCATCCTAAGCCGGAGCGAGCGTCAGCGCCGCCTGCTCCGGCTTATACCGTGACGCAGCTTGAGCCGCGCTACCTGGGTCTGCCGCCTACGCTGGCGGGGCTTGCAATGCTGCTGCTCGGTGCGCTGGCCGGCGTGGGGCTGGCCCGGTCGCTACGCCGCAGTTCCCGGCACCACTCCCACTCGCATACCACCCAAAAAGCGGTCGAACCCGATACTTCGCTTATCATGAACTCGCAGGAATACCGCAAGCTGCAAAAGCAGAATCAGAATCTCAGTACCCAGCTGAAACGCCTTGGGCAGGAGCTGGACGAGCTTAAGAAGCAGCTTTCGGGTACGGCGGCTAGTCCGCCGAAAAAAGCATCTCCTTCCAAAAGCGCGCCTCCGGTTGTGCCGCCACCGGCCCCGCCGACGGAAATTTCTATCGAAGAGCTGGTAGGCGCGCCGGTCGAAACACCGACTGCGTCTGCTCCCTCCGCCACGCGCTATGGCCCGGTGCAGGAAACGCCTTTTGTAGAGGAGCGCAAAATTGTGGATATGCCCCTGCCCCAGCTCGCGCTGATGCTGACGGTAAACCCGCGTAACCCCGACCAGGCCACTTTTACGCTCAATCCGCAGGTAGACCAGGTCCGCCTCATCGGTGATGGCCTGACCCGGCTGCAAAAATTCTTCGACTACGACCCACCCCTGGGCGGGCGCATTACGTCGGTGGCGGCAATGAAAGCGGGTAGGCTTGAGCGCCACGACAACGGCTGGCAGGTAGTAGAGCGGGCGCGGCTTCTCATCAGCTAGGCACCCAAAATATAGTTTATTTACTATGTCTTTACAGCTACTCGAAATCGTCCTTATTCTGGGGCTTATTGCCTGGCAAGGGTATACATTCTTCCTCAATCGCAGGCTTATTCAGCGGGTGCAGGGTATGTACCCAGAAGTGGCCCAGCTACGGGTAGAAGCGGTCGAGGTAGCGGAACATGACTTTTCCAACCTGCCTGCTAAAGAGCGGATTCTGCAGGGCCACAGCTCTTTCGCCTGGGCTTTCTACCCTGGGGAGGAGTTTGCTATAACGCAACGGCCGGGTGACGGAACGGTGCAGGTAAGCAAATGGAATAGCACAGCTAATCAATGGGAAAGCTTCAATCAGCAGCCGGAAAGCGCGGTAACTCAATTTCTTAACGCTGGTGACTTCCAATTGGCGCACGACCTAACCAACCGGACTGCGTTTGATGCGCTGACCGTGGCTCGGCCCAGCCCCGAGTTTGCCCGCATCGTTACCGATACCAACGATTACCTGCAAGCCAACAAAGGGGCGGCGGCCGACTTCAACACCCTGCGCGACATATCGGAGCGCGAAACCGCCCTGCTCGACCAGGAGATTGAGGCGCAGCTTTCTACACCGCTTTACCTGGGACTGCTCGGCACTTTTCTGGGGGCTATTCTGGGGCTGATAGCCTTAGTAAATCCTTTCGGAGCGGCGCCGACCGCTGCGGCCAGCGCCACGGGCGCGTCGTCGTTCAACAACGCCGACGTCACGCACTTTCTGGGCGGCATTCTTATCGCCATGAGCGGCAGCTTTACCGGCCTGCTGCTGACGCTGGCTGGCAACCAGCTGCTGAAATCGGCCCGCGCCACCCGCGACCGGCTTAAAAACGGCTACTACAACTTCCTGCAAAAGGCCCTGCTGCCCCGGCTCAACACCGACATGCAGAACAGCATGAGCAGCCTCAAAGCCGTGCTAGACACGTTCAACCAGGATTTTTTCTCCAAGATTCAGGTTGATTTTTTTGCTAAAATCGCGGAGTTTACCCCGCTCATCAGCCGCATAACCGAGAATATCAGCATCCAGAAAGACTTCCTGGAAAAGCTGCAAACCATCGGCTACACTGAGCTGGCCAATGCCACCATCAAGGTATTCGACCGGGTAGATGAGAGTGCCGCTTCGTTCGAGAAGTTTCTGGGCTACCAGCAGGCCCTCAACGTGGCCGTGAGCCAGGGGGCCGACACGGCGCGCACCATCACGGCCCTGCTCGACCGCCTGGGCAGTCTCGAAAAAGCACTGAACCAGGTGCCTGGCTACCTGGCGCAGCACGACGCCCGCATCCGGGAGCAGGCCCAGTTTTTTGGCGAGCACCAGGCGCTGCTGGCTAAAATCAGCCAGGGAGTGGGGCAGGCGCTGAGCGAAGATGCCGCGCAGATGAAGCAGGTGCTGGCGCGCCGCCGCGAGGAGTTTGAGCAGGAAGCCCAGGCCGCGCACGCCCAGTGGTCGGCGCACTTCCGCCAGCTCAACCAAGACAATGTGTATCAGAAAATTGTGGAGTATCTGTCGCCGTTCCAGCAATTGCCGGCGCAGCAGCAGGCCCTCAACCAACTCCAGGAAACCCAGGCCCGCCGTAGTGCCGAGGCGCTGCAAGCCCTGCAACAGCCGCTGGAGCAGAACCGCCGCATTCAGGAAGAGCTGCTGCGCCAAACCGAGCGCACCAACGCCGTGCTCGAAAAGCTCACCCAGCGCAACTGGCTTCAACGCATGGTCGGCTAAGGCGTTATGAAACAAAGCAAAGACTTTTTCTGGCCCAGCTACGTCGACCTGATGACGGCGTTGTTTCTGACCATGCTCGTGCTCTTTGTGCTGAGCTACAAGCTGTTTCAGGACAAGCAAGCCCGCTTGGCAGACGCCTACGCCAAGCTGGAAGTGCAGCTGAAAGAAAAGAAAAAGCTGGACGAGATAAAGGAAGCACTGAAGCGACTAGACAATTCGCAGTATTTCACTTATAATAAGGACTTTAAGCGCTACGAGCTAAACTTTGAGGTATTGTTTCAGCCCGGCCGCTACGACCTGCCTCCGGCGGCGCGCCAGCCGCTCATTGATGCGGGGCGGTTTTTATTGCGGCAAGTACAAAGCCTGCGCAATGATGGCATTCAGTACCTCGTCATCATTGAAGGCCGGGCGGCGATGAATCCTAACTTTCCGCTGAATTCCAGCCAAAACTCAGACCTTCAGAATGTTCGTGAGCTGAGTTACAACCGGGCGCTGGCCGTACTCTATCTGTGGTCGGAAGCCGGCCTTCAGTTCCCTAAAAATATTGAGGTTATTCCGGCCGGTAGCGGGTACCGGGGCGCCGGACGCTACAGCGGCTACAGCCAGGAACACCTCAACAAGCGCTTTATCATCCAGATTCAGCCTAAAATCGGCTCGCTCGATGCCACGCCTACGCGTTAGCCTGAGCCGTATAAGGAAGCACTTATGCACTTGCTTCTCCGCTTCCCCGTAGCTCAGCCGCCCGCCCAGGTGCTGGCCGGCTTCACCCGCGAGCTGTTTGTGGCCCTGGCCCCGCCCTTTCCGAAGCTGCATCTAATTCGCTACGATGGCAGCAGTACCGGCGACACGGTCATTATCGAGCTGCAAGCCGGCCCCAGGCGCTGGCGCTGGACCTCGCTCATCACCGACAACGGCACCTTGCCGGATGGCACGCGTTACTTCGTAGACGAAGGCCAGCAGTTGCCCGCGCCGCTACGAGAGTGGCGGCACCGCCACCTCATCGCGCCCGCGCCGGGCGGCGGCAGTGTCATCGTCGAGGATATTACGTTTAGCACCGGCCGCCGCTGGCTCGATGTGCTGATTTGGCCTGCCATGTGGGCGCAGTTTAGCATGCGCGGGCCCGTGTACCGGAAGTGGTTTAAGTAAGAATTAACGCATTAGTTACAAGTCGATTATCATCTTGACGTTGGCCCGCTGATAGGGGCTGGGCGGCACGGGCACGGCCCGGAAACCCAGCTTTTCGTAGAGCGTCAGGGCCGGAGTCAGCTGCGAGTTGGACAGCAGCTCGACGCGATGCGTGCCCAGCTGCCGGGCTTTTTGCAAGGCCGCCTCGCCGAGCGCCCGCCCGATGCCCAGCCCCTGCACCCGCGGCGATACCGCCATTTTAGCCAGCTCATACACGCCCTCGTGCGCTTTGATGAGTGCGCAGGTGCCTACCAGTTGGCCCGCATAGTCTGCCATGAGAATATGGCCGCCTGGTGCCAGAATGTAGCCTTCGGGGTCGTCGAGCATGGCCTTATCAGGCGCTTCCAGCGCAAAGTAGCGCGAAATCCATTCCTGATTGAGCGCCCGGAAAGCAGGCTGGTGCGCGGGCTCGTAGTTCAGAATAGCAAGCGTAGCGGACATAAGGCAGCGGGTAAAATGGCCAGAACAAGGCAAAGTTCGCCCCACCGGGGCCGTACCTTTGCCAGCTATGCCGACTTTCGCCACCATCGTCCTCAAAAACGGAAAAGACCACTCGCTGCGCCGCCGCCACCCCTGGGTATTTTCGGGGGCTATTGCCCGCGTGCAGGGCGAGCCGGCCGAGGGCGAGGCCGTGCGCGTCGAAACCCAGGCCGGCGAGCTGCTCGGCGTCGGCCACTATTCGGGTGGCGGCTCCATCGCGGTACGCATGCTCGATTTTGGCCCCGAAGCTGAGCTGCCAACGGCGGAGTTCTGGCAAAAGCGCCTGGCCAATGCCTACGCCCTACGCCAGCGCCTGTCCCTCACCGGCACGGCCGATACCAACGTTTTCCGGCTGGTACACGCCGAAGGTGATGGCCTGCCCGGCCTTATCATTGACGTGTATGGCGACGTGGCGGTGGTGCAGGCCCACAGTGTGGGCATGTACCGCGCCCGGCCCGCCATTGCGGCGGCGCTGCAAGCCGTGTTTGGCCATAAGCTACGGGCTATATATGATAAAAGCTCGGAAACCGTACCCGGCCACGCCGCAGGCGATGCCAAAAATGGCTACCTCTTCGGCGAAAGCAGCGGCCACGAGCATATCGTTTCGGAAAATGGCCACCAGTTTGCCGTGGATTGGGAAACGGGGCAGAAAACCGGCTTCTTCATCGACCAGCGCGACAACCGCGCGCTGCTGGCCCGCTACTCGCCCGGCCGCCGGGTGCTCAATACCTTTTGCTACACGGGGGGCTTCTCGGTTTACGCGCTCGAAGCCGGGGCCGAGCTGGTGCATTCCGTCGATTCGAGCAAGAAAGCCATCGCCCTCACCGAGCGCAACGCCGGGCTGTCGAGCCACCCCGAGCGCCACGCCGCCTACCCCGACGACGTGCTCACCTTCCTCAAAAGCCACTCGGCTGAGTACGACCTGCTGGTGCTCGACCCGCCCGCGTTTGCCAAGCACCTGGGCGCCCGCCACGCGGCCCTCATGGGCTACAAGCGCCTGAACGCGGCCGGCATTGCGCACCTCGCGCCGGGCGGGCTGCTCTTTACCTTCTCGTGCTCGCAGGTGGTTAGCCCCGAGCTGTTTGAAGGCGCGGTACTGGCCGCCGCCATCGAGGCCGGGCGGCCGGCGCGCATCCTGCACCGCCTTACCCAGCCTGCCGACCACCCGGTGAGCCTCTTTCACCCCGAAGGGGCGTACCTGAAGGGTCTGGTGCTGGCCGTCGAGTAGCGCAAGCGCTGTAGTTTGCTTCCTTTCATCGGCTTGGTCAAACTTCTGCCTAGTGGGGTTGATTAACAGTATAGTGTTTACGAAACGGCCAAAAATATCGCCTTCGCGCCAGTCCGTTGCCATTATCGGTGCGGGCGTGGCGGGGCTGGCCGCCGCCGCGCGGCTGGCCATTGCCGGGCACCCGGTCACGGTATTCGAGGCCAGCGGCTCGTTTGGGGGCAAGATGCACCAGTTTGAGCTGCCGGGCGGCTACCGCTTCGACGCCGGGCCGTCGCTCTTCACGCTGCCGCAATTGGTAGATGATATTTTCCGGCTGGCCCACCGTGAGCCCACCGACTACTTCCGCTACGAGCGCCTCGACCCCATTACCAACTATTTTTTTGCCGACGGTACGCGGCTGACTGCCTGGGCCGACGCAGAAAAGTTTGCGGCCGAGGTCGAGCAAAAGCTCGGGGTGCCGGCGGCGCAGGTCACCAATTTTCTGGCCCGCAGCGGGCGGGCGTATGACGCTACGGCCGGCACGTTTCTGCATAAGTCGCTGCACAAACTAGGCACCTACCTCAGCACCGAAACGCTGAAGGCCGTAGCGGCGCTGCCCAGCCTGGGTCTCACGGGCACCATGCACCAGCGCCACGCCAGCGCCTTCGGCAACGATTCCAGGCTAGTGCAACTATTTGACCGCTATGCTACCTACAACGGCTCCGACCCGTACCAGGCCCCGGCTACGCTCTCGCTTATTCCGCACCTCGAGCATGGCATCGGCGCGTTTTATCCCGCAGGCGGCATCTACGCCATTGCCCAAAGCCTGTACCGGCTGGCCGAAGAGTTTGGGGGGAAATTTCGGTTCAACGAGCCGGTACGCGAAATCCTGACGGCCGGCGCCCTTATCACCGGCCTGCGTACCGACCAAGACGTTTACGATTTCGGCCTGGTAGTGAGCAACATGGATGTGGTGCCCACCTACCGCCGCTTGCTGCCGCATCAGCCCGCGCCCGAGCGCACCCTGGCGCAGCCGCGCTCGTCATCGGCCCTGATTTTTTACTGGGGCATCGCCCGCGAGTTCCCCGAGCTGGATTTGCACAATATAGTGTTTTCAAAATATTACAAGCGAGAGTTTGACGCCATCTTCCAGCAGCAGACCGTGGCCGACGACGTGACGGTGTACGTCAACATTACTTCTAAAAAAACGCCCACTGATGCCCCGGCCGGCCACGAAAACTGGTTTGTGATGGTGAACGTGCCCCACGACCAGGGCCAGGACTGGGAGGCGCTGACCACCAAAACCCGCCGGGTGGTGCTGGCCAAGCTCAGCCGCACGCTGGGCGTTGAGCTTGAGCCCCTTATCAAAGCTGAAAAAATATGGACTCCGCCCGGCATTGCGGCCGACACCTCATCGTTTGGCGGGGCGCTGTACGGTAGCTCCAGCAACAACGCGCTGGCCGCATTTCTACGTCACCCCAACTTTTCGAGCCGGCTGAATGGGCTGTACTTTTGCGGTGGCTCAGTGCATCCGGGCGGTGGTATTCCGCTGTGCCTGCTTTCGGCCAAAATTGTAGCCGAACTCATTTCCAATTAAAAGTTAAAAACACAAATTAAAACTATTTTCTATTGCTTTGATACTCATTGCAATATGCTTTATAGCTTTTGATTCGTGCTTTTTGATTTTTGATTTTCTTCTCCATGGAGTTTTCAAATTCACCCGCTACGGCGGTTTCTACCGGGCGGCTGCGGCTGGCGCAGGGGCTGGTTTTATTATTTCACCTCACGGGCTTCGTGGGATTGGCGTTTAGTCAGAATAAGGCCTTTTACCTCAACTACACTCCGCTTACGCTGCTGCTCACGGCGGGGCTGCTGGCGGCATTTCAGCCCATGCGGGGCCTGGTTTTTTGGCTATTTGTGGCCCAGACCTTTTTGCTGGGGATGGTAGCCGAGGTGGTAGGCACTAATACCGGCCTGCTGTTTGGGCACTATATCTACGGCGCCACGCTGGGGCCGCAGTACATGAGCGCGCCGTGGCTTATCGGCCTCAACTGGGTGCTGGTCACGTATTTGGCGGGCACTTTGGCAGCTTACCTGCCGGCTTCGGGGGTGGTGCGGGTGCTGGTAGGCGCCGTGCTGATGGTAGGCTTTGACCTGTGCATGGAACCCGTGGCCGGGCGCTACGATTTCTGGCACTGGACCGGCGACCTGGTGCCGCTGCGCAATTTTCGTGACTGGTTTTTGCTGGCGCTGGTGCTTCAGGTTCTATTTGTACGCACACCCTTTCCCAAGCGCAACCCGCTCGCGCCGCTGGTGTATTTAGTACAGCTATTGTTTTTCTTCGGTCTGGGGTTATTAGTTCCCTGAGTTAGCCCGAAATGACCGGCCCTGACCCTACCTTTATTTCTTTCCGGCGATTTATTCTTCTATGAAATCGACTTCCGCCCTGACCCCTTCACCTCCGTCGGCCACTATGCAGTTGTTTCGGCAAGCTGGCCTTCTGGCCCCTACCGATGCCCAACTAGCCCAGACTGAGGGCCTTACAAGTACCGAGTTCAGCTCCCGCTACCCCAGCCGCGCCGATTTTGTACTGCATGCCACCCTGGCCGATTTTGAGCGCCAGAAGGCCGACCACCTTCGCCTGTATGAGCACTACTCAGCAGCCGTAGAGCGCCTGTATGGGCTGCTGAACTACGCGCTAATTGACCTGACCGACCTCAATCCATTGTATCTAAGCGAGTTGGTTGGCTTTCCAAAAGTATGGCAAGCTTTTCAGGACCATTTGGCTTCCTACTCCTCGCCCCAGCTGCAACAGCTGCTCAACGAAGGTATCCGACAGAAGCTTTTTCGGAGTGATATAAATATTCAGCTAGTTACGATTATACTATTGCAACAGCTTACCATGGTGCTTACGCCCGGCGTATTTCCGGCCGCAATACCAGTGGCGGAAATATTTCGCAGCATTTTCTTGTATTACATCCGCGGGCTTTGCACCGAAGAGGGTGCCCGCCTGGCAGCCGAGCATTTCGCCCGAATCTAGCTAAAAATTAGTCACTTATCAGGCGGGGCTTACCCGCTTTGCAGTATCCCGCTGCCTGGCTTGCAAAGGCCTTGCAGCGGGATTTTGGTTGCTCAACTATATGAAAAATATAATTTTCTTCGGCGATAGCCTCACGGCCGGCCATGGGCTGCCGGCTGCGGCCAGCTTCCCGGCGCTTATTCAGGCCAGGCTGGACGCTGCGGGCCTGCCCTACCGGGCTTATAACTACGGCATTAGTGGTGAAACCAGCGCTGGCGGCCGCCAGCGGCTGGCCAGTGTGCTCGCCCGCCACGTAGTAGATGTCTTTGTATTGGCGCTGGGGGCCAACGACGGCCTGCGCGGCATTGCGGTGCGCGAAACCACGGCCAACCTGCGCTTTATACTGCAAGAGGTGCGGCGGCAGTTTCCCGCTGCCCAGCTTGTGCTGGCCGGCCTGCAAGTGCCGTTCGACCTTGGGCCGCTGGGTCTGCCGGGGCTCGGCCGCTATGCGCAGGAGTTTGGCAGCCTGTTTGGCAGCCTGGCCGGCACCGAAGGGGTAGCCTTTATTCCATCGCTGCTGGCGGGCGTGCTGGGCCGCCCCGAGCTTAACCTACCCGACCGCGTGCATCCCAACGCCGCGGGCCAGCAGGTGCTTGCGGCCAATGTCTGGGCCGTGCTGGAGCCGCTGCTCCGGGTGCAGGTGTAGGAGCCTGCCATCGGTGGCCGCTGCTACCAAGCTGCTGGCCGATACCACCGCCGGGTTATCGGCAAAGACCGGACTTCTCCTATGGGTAAGAGTAAACACATAAAATCAGGCTCTTTCCGGTTGACTAATGCACCTACTTTTGCGGCACGCCGGCAACTCAGGTCTAAAGCTACTCTTTGAGGTTTATGGTAAAATCAGCATTTATAACTGTGGGGCTGTTGGTTAGCAGCCGCTTAAGCTACGCCCAGAGCCACCCACAATTGATTTCCGACTTTCGCCAGACCTCCGCCGTAATTGACTCTGCCTTCGGGCATTGTAGTGGAGATACGGGCCCCGGAAACTGCACCACTATTGCGCTCATTAAAGCCGCTTTGGCGGAGTTTGGGTCAATCAATGCCGTTTTTACCTCGTTTCGACGAGCCGCGGATAGTACGCGCTGCACTTTTCATGACGGCACCCGCGTGGCCGTGGGAGCCGGCGAATTAGATACGGTACGGAAAATGGCCGGCATCAGGGCGTTGAAAGGGCAGACATCTGCCTTTCAACAAGATGCTCTCACAATGTATACCCTTATCTGCAAGCGAATGTGGGTGTTGCACAAGGACTTTACGGACCGGAACAACGCAAAAAGCGGGTGCGTGAAAAGCTTTACGAACGCGGTTTCCTTACTTGATTCTGGCTACCCTACGCGTGATGCCTACCGCCTGCTGGCCCTACAGGCAGTTTGGATTACCGACTATAGCCGGTTAGCTACCATACCGGCCGCCGTCATCTACTCGGGTCCGCACGCCGCTTTTTGCACGATGGGCCAGCAAGACCGGTTTGGTACGACCTTCAGCATCCATGAGGTTGAGACGATGAAAGCGGGGAAGCCTGTCACCCACTGGATGATGGGCCGGGCGAAAAAGAACGGCCTCATCCCTGAAAGCCCCATTATTGGGGCTTACCAGCTTGCGCTCCCTGACTAACCAGCTTATTCAGTGGTGACCACAGCTGGCAGCAAGGGCCAGCTTGGCTCTAAATGATAAAAGCCCCATTTGCAGGCTGCAAACGGGGCTTTTCGTACCAGAGACGGGACTCGAACCCGTAAGCCCGTGAAGGCAAGGGATTTTAAGTCCCTCGTGTATACCATTCCACCACTCTGGCGCGGGGCGCTTTGCTAGCAAAATTAACGATAAAATCGTTGCTCTTTTGATATAAAAAAAAAGACGCTGCAAGTACGCAACGTCTTTTTTGTTTGGAGCGGGAGACGAGGTTCGAACTCGCGACCTCGACCTTGGCAAGGTCGCGCTCTACCAACTGAGCTACTCTCGCTTGAGACTTGTTCGCCGCGGTGGCGAATGGTGGTACAAAGGTAGGCAAAAGGTCGATACTGTCAAGAGTAAGGCTGTTTATTTTTAATACACCGGGGCTTTCCGCTTCATTTTCAAGGGGAAAATTTTTTATTTTATGGTCATTGCCGGCAAGTTGCGCCTTTTTTTCATTTTCTCAGAATCCAGTTGGTGAAGGCAGACCGTAGGTGGGTCAGGTTTAAACCTCAACCATTCACTTCCTTTTTACCCATTCCAGATGAAATTCTCTTTTGCATCGCTGGCCCTGGTGGCCCTGCTTGGCACCGCCAGCATTCACTCAGCTTCGGCCCAAAAAGCTAAAACGGTTATGGTGGGCGGCGCCCCAATGTACCCCACGAAGAACATTATTGAAAATGCCGTCAACTCGAAGGACCACACGACGCTGGTAGCCGCTGTGAAGGCCGCTGGCCTGGTCGAAACGCTGTCGGGGCCTGGCCCATTTACTGTATTCGCCCCTACTAATGAGGCCTTCAACGCCCTGCCGGCTGGTACGGTCGATAACCTAGTAAAGCCCGAAAACAAGGCTACCCTCACCAAAATCCTGACCTATCACGTAGTAGCTGGCCGCATGACATCGGCCGACCTGATGAAGGCCATTAAGGCTGGCGGCGGAAAGGCTACCCTCACCACCGTGAGCGGCGGCACCCTGACGGCGATGATGAAAGGTCCGAAAACCATTGAGCTGAAAGACGAGAAAGGTGGCATCGCCACCGTGACCATTGCCGACGTTATGCAAAGCAATGGTGTTATCCATGTCATAAATAAAGTATTGATGCCCTAACCGGCGTTATTACTGACCTACAAAAAATCACTGGCTACCCAAAATGGGTAGCCAGTGATTTTTTGTTTCGTGCGGCGGCGTTTTGACGGCTGGCCTAAGGGTGCTATCTTGGTTCGTCAATTCTGTTTTTCATCCTTTTCCCACTCCATTCTATGTTTATTTCTACTCGCTATTGCATTTGTACTTTTTTGCTATTCCTCAGCTGCCTGTTTATTAGCCAACTTGCTGATGCCCAGAAGTTGCGGGAAACAAGATTCGAAAAAGGATTTATTGACAAAGGACAGAAAACCGGTATCTGGGAGTACTATGGGTACACGCTTTCGGGGGAAAAAGTAGTGCTGCAGCGCTACGACTACGACAAGCAAAAGCTGCTATACTTTCGGCCGGGCCCCGATGTCACGTGCCACGCGGAGGTAAGCCCCGGCAAGTGGAGCTACGTGCATCCAGACCAGCCGCCTTTGTTTGTGGGCGGCGACGCGACGCTGTCGCAATACACTACGCAGTTGAACTACCCCCAGGCGGCTATTTCCCGTAATATTCAGGGCAAGGTAGTGGTTGGCTTTCTGATAGATACGCTGGGGCATACCAGCAACCATCACCTGGTGCAGCGCATCGGGGGAGGATGCGATGAGGAAGCATTGCGCGTAGCTCAGCTGGTGCCCAATCAGTGGATACCGGCCCGTGTGGGTCACCGGGCCGTGCCGGTGGAGTACGAGCTACCGCTCAATTTTCGGCTCGCCCAACCCTAACCCCCCTTGTGGCCGTAGCAAGGCGCTATGAAAGCATTCTATAGCCCGTTACTGTGCGGACTTCTGTTGGGCGCACTGCTGACAGCCTGCGACTCGACACCCCGCGAGCGCCAGGAAATAGTGCGTCAGGAAATAAGCAAGCTCGATACTGCGGCCCATACTACCGGCCGCACCTTAAGCCGTCTGGGCCACCAGACGGCCCGCTTCGACTCGGCCAACCATGCCCGGCGGGCCGTGCCGTTGGCCCCGCAAAAGCAAAAAACCGTGGACCAGGAGCTGCTGGGCAGCTACGCCGGGCAGGTGAGCGGCCTCACGCCGGCCACTATTGCCGGGGCTTATGGGCAGCTACTGCGGGCTACCCGCGTGCGCCAGGCCGCCTGGCAGGCCCGCGACTGGGATTATGCCCAGGATACCTATCGCCGCCTGAATGCTCAGCTGGCCCGCATCCGCCTGGACCTGCCCGCCCGCGACGAGCTGCGCATCAGGGCCTGGCAGGCCGAGTTTACGGCCCTGCGGGCCAAGCGAACAGCCCAGGACCTGCACGCCGCCACGACCACCCAAAAATGATTATGGCCCGCCGCTTGTTGGTAGCTGATAAGGGGCCGGCGGCAGTACTTTATCCGGCAACCAACTGCTCTACTTATGGCAACTGACTACTCTACTGCTTCCCGGTCGGACAATATTATCGTGCTCGACTCGTACTACGAGCCGCTGGCGGCCCACCTGGCCCGCACGCGGCTGGAAGCGGCTGGCATTCCGTGCTTTCTTACTAATGAGAACCTGGTATCGCTCAATCGGATGTATAGCCCCGTGGCGGGGGGCGTGCGGCTGCACGTGTATGAGCGCGACGCCAGCCGGGCGGCCGAAGCGCTGCGCGAGCCGGCCGTGATGCAGGCCGTGCGCGGCGGACTAGCCGAGCCTACTACCGCTACCCCGGCAACGCAGCCCGTGACAATCTGCCCGCGCTGCGGCTCCGACGAAGTGAGCTTCGACGCGGCGGCCCGGCCGGGCGCAGCCCACTGGTTTGTGGCCCTGCTATCGCGGCTGCGGCGCTACCCGCTGCAAGGCCGGGCTCATCATTGCTTCCACTGTGGCCTCAATTTTTGAAAAGCGGCAAACCCACGGCTCCGGCCGGCAGTTTAAGCCATATGCACACTCAAAAAGTTGCTCTTGTTACGGGAGCTAATAAAGGACTGGGCCTGGAAATAGCCCGCCAGCTGGGCCAGCAGGGTATTACGGTGGTGCTGGGGGCGCGCCCCGGCAAGGCCGACGCTCCGGCCGCCGAGCTGCGCCAGCAGGGACTGGACGCGCACGCGCTCCGGCTCGATGTGACCAATGCTGCCGACGTAGCAGCCCTGCCAGTCTACTTCGAGCAAACATTCGGCCGATTGGATATTCTGATAAACAACGCGGGCGTGCAGCTGGATGACGGCTTTGATATCAGCCCTGACACGCTGCGGCAGGTGTATGAGACCAATACTATTGCCCCATACGCTATTACGCGGGTGCTGCTGCCGCTGCTGCGCGAGGCCCCGGCCGGGCGCATTGTGAACCAGAGCAGCATTCTGGGTTCGCTCACGGCTATCAGTCAGGGGCAGGGCGGCAGCTGGGCTACGCCGGGCTACACGTCTTCCAAGGCGGCCCTGAACATGCTGACCGTGGTGCTGGCCCAGCACCTGTCCGACACAAATATCAAAGTGAACGCCGCGCACCCCGGCTGGGTCAAAACCGACCTGGGCGGCTCCAATGCGCCGCTCGACGTGAGCGAGGGCGCCAAAACTGCCGTGCGCTTGGCGCTGCTGCCCACTGATGGGCCTACCGGCGGCTACTTCCACGATGGCGAGCACCTGCCCTGGTAAGCAAGCTACTGGTAGCAACTATTTATAGCAAAATGCCATCTTTACTGCATGATGCGGTACGGATGGTATTTCTGCTGGTGGCTGCTGGGCTTGCTGCCCCTGGGTGCGGGAGCACAGGTCCGTAAGGGCGGCGATGGCCTTGTGGGAGTGTACTACGATGGCCGCAACTTTGAGCGCAAGGTACTGACCCGGCACGACCCGGTCATTAACTTCGACTGGCACCAGCAGCCCCCCGTGCCTGGCCTGGCGGCCGAGGAGTTTTCGGTGCGCTGGACGGGCTGGCTCGTGCCGCCCACTACCGGCCGCTACGTGCTACACCTCAGCGTAGATGATGGTATCAGGCTATGGCTCAATGGCCGCGAGCTGCTGAATGAGTGGCGGGGGCAGCCCCTTAGCTACTATCAACTGGCTGTGAACCTTAACGCCGGAGAGCCTTACTCGTTACGGATAGACTACTGCCAGTATTCCTTCTCCACGCGAATGCGGCTTGCCTGGGAGATGCCCGCCGTAACTACTACCCCCAGCAGCTGGCGCAACCTCTGGGGCATAATCGAAGAGCAGGCCGGGCCGGATGTTATTCCGACGCGCTACTTATTCAGTCAGCTGCCGTTAGCCAGCGTGCCGGCCCGGTCGACACCTCCTGCTCAACCAGCGGCCCCTGCGCAGCTCCGTACAGCTGAGGTGCCCGCCCCGCAACCGGCACCTACTAAAACAGTTCTGCTTGCAGGGCCGGCAGTTGCCCCGCTGAAAACGCATCCCCGGAGCTACCTGGCGCTGGCAACTACGCCTGCGCCGCCGGTTGCCCGCCCAATTCCAATTGAGGTTCCAACCGCCTCGGACCAGACAAATGCCCTGGCCGCGCGCCTGGCTGCCGGGCAAGCCGTAACGCTGCCTGACTTGTATTTTGAGCAAGGCCGGGCCGATTTATTGCCACCCGTGCGGGCTCGCCTCGATACATTGGCGGCGGCGCTGGCCCAGCGCCCTGCTCTGCATCTAGAAGTACAGGGCCACACCGACAACCAGGGCGACCCTTTTATCAATCAACGGCTTTCGCGGCAGCGGGCCGAAGCCGTGTGCCAGTACCTGGCCACGCAGGGGGTAGAGGCTGCCCGGCTGCGGGCCGTGGGTTACGGCGGCACCCGCCCGGTAGCCGACAACAACCAGCCCGACCAGCGCTCGCGCAACCGCCGGGTGGTGCTGCGGCCACTACCCTAGCGCGCCCTACTGCGCCGCAGTGACCACGCCCCGGCGGCTCCGGCTGCGCAGCGGCGTAAGCGCCTTGGGGCGCGGAGCGGGGCGACGCACCGTTACGGGCTGCTGGGTTTTAAGCAGGCGCGAGCGCTCCAGCAGCCAGTCGCGCAGGTACGTGAGGCCCTGAGCAGAAAAGGCTGCCTGCCGCTCGCCGCCCACGATGGGCCATTGGGTGGGGTCATCCTGAAATAAGTGGTTGACGCCCGCCAGGCGATGGGCCTGCACTGCCTGACCCGATTGGCGCAGCCCTTTTTGCAGCAACGACATGTTGCGGCCGGCGGCCACCTGCAAATCGGCGGTGCCGTTGAGCAGCAGCACCGGGCAGCGCACCAGCGGCAGGCGCGTAGCGGGGTTAAAATCGAAGAAGAACCGTGACCACAGCGAAGTCAGCTGGGCGGCGCGGGCGCGGGCCATAGGCTCATCGAGCCCCGTGTTGTTGCTGCGCAACAAGCTGATAATCTTGGCCCGGGCGGCCGCCTGGTTGGGCGTCTGGCGCACAGTTTCCACTAACTGGTCAAATAACCCCTGGGCCGCTTTTACCTGTGCCCCATCGGCGCCGATAAGGCGCATAATCTCGCCCTGCTGACGCCGCAGCACGTCGCGGCCGGGCTGCCCGTAGGCGGCCAGCGAGACCACAAAATTGGGTGCCTCCAGCGGCTCGGAAGCGGCCAGCAGCGCGATGTTGCCCCCTTCGCCGTGGCCGAGCAGGCCCACTTGCTGCGGCGCAATAAGCGGCCGGCCGCGCAAAAAAGCCAGGGCTGCCTGGGCATCGGTTACAAAGTCGGGCGTGGTAGCGCGGCTGTAGTCGCCGCCCGACTTCCCCACGCCCCGGTCGTCGAAGCGCAGCACGGCAATGCCGCGCCGGGTGAGGTAATCGGCCAGCATACCAAATAAATGGTAGCCCTGCACATCGGCTTCGCGGTCTTGCGGCCCCGAGTCGGAGAGCAGCACCACGGCCGCAAACGGTCCCTCCCCGCTGGGCACGGTGAGCGTGCCGCTAAGCTTAATTTTCGCTATGGCGTTGGGGAAGGTCACTTCCGACTCGCGGTAGGGCGGCGTGAGGCGGAGCTTCCTGGCCGCCTGCGCAGCTACCGGGGCAGTGCTGCGCTCCAGCACCAGGTCGGTTTTGAGGCCCGGCTGCTGCCAGGTACCGCTGAGCTTGTCGCCGCCAGCCAGCACCTTCCCCACAAAGCTGCTGCCCGCCTGCTCGATGCGCAAGGTCAGGTTATCGTCTTTCAGCTCGACCTCAACGGGCATGCGGCTGATGCGCTGCTGGGGTACGTCCAGGGCCGCATAATACGTACCGTTGCTGAGCGGCACAATGGTAATAGCCAGCGTAAGCGTGCCGCCGGGCACTTTTAGCGGGCCCTGCCACTGTCCGTTCAGGCGGGGCGGCTCGGCAGCTGGGCGACCAGAAGCACCGGATGCTGCACCAGCCGCCCACAATAACAGCATCAGGAAAAGTAAGGATTTCTGCATAAATTTTCACTCTGTGAAGGGTTGCGAACGGCACGCGCACCACACCCTGCAAAATACCGGCGAACGGCCGCTTCAGCCCCATTTTGGTGGCTGGGCTACGTACTGCTTTCATAAGCTTTTCGGTTTTTGAGAGCGCTAAATCAGCGAGTTGCCCGCTCCAGCTGGTGGGTTAATAAATTACCCGCCGTTGGCTCGCTGACCACGCCGGAGGCTTTTGCGTAAACGCGGGCATCATTCCTATTCTTTTCTGTTATGCCAACCCGTCATCCGGCTCCGCCGAAGCGCCCCACTGCGAAAGACATGAAGGAGCACGCCCAGAAGCTCCCTTACCCGGCCAGGCAGGCCGACATGAAGTTTCAGCCGCAGAGCAGCCTGGCGGCGTACCGGGCCGCCGGCAAGCTGGAAGGCAAAGTTGCGCTTATTACCGGCGCCGACTCGGGCATTGGCCGGGCCGTAGCCATTGCCTTTGCGAAGGAAGGGGCTGACGTAGCCATTTTATTCAATGAAAACCAGGAAGATGCCCAGGAAACCAAGCGCCTCGTGGAGCTCGAAAAGCGCAGGTGCCAGGTGCTGCAGCTTGATGTGCGCGACCGCGAGCAGGCGTTTCAGGCCGTGCGGCTGGTGCGCCAGGAGCTGGGTGGCCTGAATATTCTGGTCAATAATGCCGCCTTCCAGATGGCGCAGGAGAAGTTTGAAGACATCCCGGAAGCCCAGATTCGGCGGGCTTTCGACACCAATATCATGGGGTATATGTGGATGGCGCAGGCCGCTATTCCGCACCTGCGAAGCGGCGACTGCATCATCAATACGGGTAGCATTGTGGGTATTGTGGGCATTCCGATTCTGGTCGATTATGCCTGTACCAAGGCTGGTATTCATGCGCTTACAAAGTCGCTGGCGCTGTACCTGGGCGAGCGTAACATTCGGGTAAACTGCGTAGTGCCGGGGCCGGTCTGGACGCCCAACATCCCGGGCACCATGCCGCGGTCCGAGATTGAGAAGTTTGGGCACGAGGTAGCGCTCAAGCGCCCCGGCCAGCCCGAGGAGCTGGCGCCCGCCTACGTGCTGCTGGCCTCGCAAGACGGCTCGTTCATGACCGGCGCGCTGGTACACGTAACGGGTGGCAAGCTGAGCAGCGACGAATAAGCGTAGCGCAAACATCTGCCCTGGTTTACCGTTCAGGTTGAAGCGGAGCAGTTAAGCACCGGCTTACTGGCTTTGCTTCAACCTGTTTTCTTGTTATGACCTCTCAGGAACTGCTGCCTACAGCGCACGTATCGGCCGCTACCCGCGCCGCCCTCACCGAGCGCCTGGCCGAAACCGGCACGCCCTATACCCCGCAGTTTCTGGCTCCCGAAACCTACCAATTGCTCGAAGCCGTAGCCGCTCGCCTGCTGCCCCAGCCCGAGCGCCCGGTGCCGATTCCGCTGGCCCCGGCCGTAGACCGCCGCCTGGCGGAGGGCCGGGCCGATGGCTGGCGTTACGATGCCCTGCCCCCCGACCGCGAAGCCTATCGCCTTGGCCTGGGCGGGGTGCAGGAAATAGCACAGGCGCTGTTTGCGACTGCTTTTGAGCAGCTCGCTGGCGATAAGCAGGACGAAGTACTGGGGGCCCTGGCCGGCGGCAACCCGCCCGGCACTACCTGGCAAACGCTACCTGCCGACCGTTTCTTCGAAGAGTTGCTGGCCGAGCTGACCGAAACCTACTATGCCCATCCCTGGGCTCAGGATGAAATCGGCTATGTAGGCTATGCCAACCTGCCGGCCTGGACTAAAATCGGGCTGAACGAAAAAGAACCCCGCGAGGCATAGCCATTTCCCTATTCTGACCACTGCTTTATAAGCTTATGCCCGACGAAGAAATAGCCGAGGAAGGTATCCTTAGCCCGGCCGAGCCCGCCGTTCAGGACCCTTTACTGCGCGAGCTGCTGGCTGAAAATGCGCCTTTAACTGCTCCTATCGACACCCCGCTGGAAAAGCCGCAGCCCGTGCCGGCTGCCAGCGAGACGGTCGACTGCATTGTTATTGGCCTGGGGGCGGGCGGCGCGCCGCTGCTGGCCCGCCTGGCGCAGGCGGGGCTTAAGGTAGTGGCGCTGGAGGCCGGCCCCTGGCACAATCCGCAAACCGACTTCGCTACCGACGAAAAAGCCCAGGACTTTTTATTTTGGAATGATGAGCGGCTGGCGGCCGGCCACGACCCGCTGGCCATGGGTAAAAACAACTCTGGTACCGGCGTGGGTGGCTCTACCCTGCACTACACGGCCTACACGCCCCGCCCGCTGCCCGACGACCTGCACCTGCGCCGCGATTTTGGCAAGGGGGAAGACTGGCCCCTTACCTACGACGACCTCGCTCCGTACTTTGAGGAGGTTGAGCAGTTTTTAGGTATTTCAGGGCCAACGCCTTATCCCTGGGGGCCCGCCCGACCCAAAGGCTACGCCCTGCCGCCGCTGCCCCTCAACAGCGCCGCGCAATTGATGGGCCGTGGGGCCCAAAAACTCGGGATTCTCACTTCGCCGGCCGCCAACGCGGCCCTGGCCAGCCGCTACTACCAGGAGGGCGTGGGCTGGCGCGAAGAATGTATCAAGTGCGGCTTTTGCCAGGCCGGCTGCGCTAATGGGGCAAAAGCCAGCATGGATGTCACCTTTATTCCGCTAGCCGTGAAATACGGGGCCGACATTCGGCCTAATAGCTTCGTAACCGAGATAGAGCGCCACGCGGACGGAAATATTAGCGCTGTTATATATAAACAAAACGACCAGACGCACCGTCTGGCTTGCAACCACCTGTTTTTATGCGGCGGCGCGGTAGAGACGCCCCGCCTGCTGCTGCTCAACGAGCTGGCCCTGACCAGCGGCCAGGTGGGCCGCAACCTGATGGCGCATACAGGCGTGCAGGTGTGGGGCACGTTTGCCGACGAGGTGCGGCCCACCAAGGGTATTCCGGGCGGCTTGATTTCGCAGGATACGCACCGGCCCAAGGATGCCGACTTTGCGGGCGGCTACCTCCTGCAAAGCATTGGGGTAATGCCGGTTACGTTTGCAGGCCAGGTAGCGCGCGGGCGCAAGCTCTGGGGCCAGGCCCTGCGCGACTATATGCGGCAGTTCAACCACATTGCGGGCATCAATATCCTCGGCGACTGCCTGCCACACCCCAATAACTACCTGGAGCTGAGCGAGGAGCAGGATGCCCGCCAGCTGCCCAAGCCGCGCCTGCACTTCACGGCCCAGGAAAACGAGCTGCGGATGAATGCCCACGCCGAAAAAACGATGCGGGCCATTTGGGAAGCCGCCGGCGCTACCGATATCTGGGCGTTTGGGCGCTACGCCCACGTTATTGGCACGGCCCGCATGGGCTTGAGCGGCGACGATGCCGTGGTGGACCGCGATGGCCGGGCCTTCGACGTACCCAACCTGTACATCTGCGATAACTCGGTGTTTCCGAGCGCGCTCAGCGTAAACCCGGCCCTTACTATTATGGCTCTGAGCCTGCGCACGGCCGATAAGTTTTTAGAGAAGCAGAAAAGGCGGGACAAGTAAAGCTGTTAGCAAAGAAGCTGTTATAGCAAGTGCAAGAATGTCAGGCTGACTTTTTAAACAGCTTTAACGAGTAGTGAGCAATTGTCAGGCTCTCCTCTTTTGTGCTTAACTGTTCACTAGTTATCGTTAACTATTTCTTTATGAAATCATTTCTCACCGAGATAAAAGAGCATTTCGGCAGCGGCAACTACGAGGGTGATGAGTTTGGCGGCGCCACCGGCCACAACGGCAGCGGCCTGCCCACGGGCCTGCCCAACAACTTTATGTTTGCCACCGGCATCGAGTGCAGCTACCCTACCATCGACCACGGCCGCACCCGCCGCGACTTGCTGGCCGAGTGCGACCACTATAACCGCTACCAGGAAGACCTGGGCCTGGTGAAGGAAATGGGCCTGAAAGTGCTGCGCTACGGCCTGCCCTACTATAACATCCAGCTCAGCCCCGAAAAATACAACTGGGAATTTGCCGACCTGGCCATGGCCGAGATGCAGCGCCTGGGCATTACCCCAATTCTGGATTTGATGCACTTTGGGGTACCCGACTGGCTGGGCAACTTCCAGAACCCCGAGCTGCCGGTGCATTTTGCGGCCTACTGCGAGCAGGTAGCCAAGCGCTACCCCTGGGTGCGCTACTACACGCCGGTAAACGAGATTTATGTCACGGCCAAGATGAGCGCCAAAGACGGTCTCTGGAACGAGCAGCTGACGACCGACAAGGCGTTTGTCACGGCGCTCAAGCACATCGTCGCCGCCAGCATTATGGGCACGCAGCGCATTGCCAAGCACCGGCCCGACTGCATTATTGTACAAAGCGAGTCGGCCGAGTTTACCCACGAGCTGCGGGCCGAGCGCACCCCCGCCGTGCAGCTGGAAAACAAGCTGCGCTTCACGGCTCTCGACCTGCTTTATGCCCATCAGCCCGAAGGCGAAGTAGTAAACTACCTCTACGACAATGGCATGACGCGGCGTGAGTACGACTGGTTTATGGCCGGCGAGCCGCCCGGCTACCAGGTGATGGGCAACGACTACTACGGTCGCAACGAGAAGATTGTGCTACCCAATGGGGAAATCTGCACCAGCATGGACGTGCTCGGGTGGTACACCATTACCCACGACTACTACCAGCGCTACCAAAAGCCCGTGATGCATACCGAAACCAATGTGCTCACCGCCAGCGAAGGCCCTACCTGGCTCTGGAAGCAGTGGGTCAACATCTTGCGCATGCGCAAGGAAGGCGTACCCGTGCTGGGCTTTACCTGGTACTCGCTCATCGACCAGATTGACTGGGACAAGGGCCTGGCTCAAAAAACCGGCACCGTAAACGCCTGCGGCCTGTTTGACCTCGACCGCAAGCCCCGCGCGGTAGCGGAGGCCTACAAGATGCTGCTGCGCGAATATGGCCAAATTACTATTGTTCCGCACGGCGAGCTGTTTGAGGTAACTACCCGGCCGGCTACGCTGAAGGTAGAGGTGTAGGCCCGCCGGCTGGCGGCGAGCCGCCTATTTTTGCAAACAATGAATTCAGCAGCCTTTTCCAGATGGCGGGCGGCGTGGGGGTGGCTGGCCCGCTACCACGGCTGGCTGCTGGCCACCTGGTGGGCGGTGGTGCAGGCCGGTTGCTGGCGCTACTACCGCGGGCCGCATCTGCTAGGCGATGGCTTCAGCTACGTGGCCTATGCCCGGCAGCTGGCCGACACCGGCACGCTGGCCGGCGGCCACTATGGCTACTATGCCGGCTACTCACTCTTTATCAGCCTGTTTCTGAAAACGGGGCTGGGGCTGATGGGCGTAGGGCTGGGCCAGGTGGCGCTCTCGGGGCTGGCGGCGCAAGCGTTTTACGCGACCATGCGGCGGCTTACGGGCGGGCACTGGCCCACGGCGGCGCTAGCTACGGCGGCCCTTGTAAGCTGGGTAGAGGTGCAGGCCTTTAACCCGTTTATCCTGACCGAGTCGCTGTTTACGAGCTTCCTGCTATTCGGCTTGTGGGCGATGGCGCGGGTGCGCGACCGGCGCAGCGGCGCGGTAGCGGCGGCCATTCTCTGCTACACGGCAACTATCCGGCCTAATGGCTTTGTGGCCCTGGCGGCCGCGGCCCTTGTGGGCCTGCATCACTTGTGGCAGCAGGGCCGGCGCGGCTGGGCGGTGGCGTGGCTGCTGGTACTGGCGGTACTGGCCGGCGTGGGCCTTAACCGCATTGTTACGGCGTTCAATCTTATTGCTACGTACGCAGCTGGCACGGTCATCTTCGACTATCCGCCCACGGCGGTAGAGCGGCCCGCCAGCCTGGCCATCCCACCCGCTGCCTGGCTGCCAATCAGCCAGCTGGGCTGGTTTATAGCGCATAATTTTGGCTATTTCAGCAAGTTGTGCCTACTAAAAGCCATTTATTTTTTAGGCTTTCCCAGGCCCTGGTATTCTACCTTGCACCGGGTGTGGGTGATAGTCAGCCTGGTGCCCCTTTACACACTGGCCGGGCTGGGTATGCTGAAGCGCCCCGCCGCGCACCTGGCGCCATCCTATGCGGGGCTGGCTATTGCTCTGCAAATCAGTGTGGTGATGATGACAGTAGAAGAATGGGGAGCGCGCTTTTCCGGCCCCTTCATCCCCTACTGGCTGCTGCTGGCGGCGCTGGGGGCCCAGCCCACGCTACAGCGGTGGCTGGCCAGGGCCAACGAGCGGGCAGCCTCATCCAGCAAGTAGATGGTACTACTAGGCTAGTAGTTATTGCTACCCTACCACGCACTCTGTAACTTGCGAACATAACTCTACTTTCTAAACTTCTGCTTATCGCGCTATTTTTATGAGATTTATTGTTTCGCTGCTGTTGCTTGGACTACTGCTGGCGGGACGGCATTCGGTGGCCCAGCGCCTCGTGCTTAGCGGTCAGGTGGTAGAGGCGATTTCGGGCGAGCCAATTCCGTTTGCGTCTATCTTCGTACCCAACACCAGCACCGGCATCACGGCCGATGTAGACGGCCGCTTCAAGCTGACCGTGACGGGCACGCCAGACTCACTGGCTGCCTCGGCACTGGGCTTCGTCACCCAGCGCAAGCACCTGAGCAATCAGGCGCAGCAGTCCATTCTGTTTCGGCTGCGCAAGGGCAGCGGCGTAGCCCTGGCCGAAGTAGTGGTAAGCTCGCGGCAGCCCGAAAACCCAGCCTTTCGCATCTTGCGCGAGGTGCTGAAGCACAAGCCCGAAAATGAGCGCACGGCGCTCAACACCTCCGAGTACAGCTCATACAACCGGATTGAGGTGAGCCTGGCCGACATTCCGAAGTCGCTGGCCAACCGTAAGGTAGTCAAAGACATTCGGGCGCTGGCCGTGCGCCAGGGCGCGGCAGCTGCTTCTGACCCCGACGCGCCCCTGCCCCTGTTTGCCTCCGAGGTGGGCTCAAAGGTGTATCAGAAGTATGGCCCGCCGCTGCGCCGCCGCGAAGATATCCTGCACAAGCAGATGCGCGGCGCCGGTCCCCGCGAAGGCTCGGTACTGAGCCAGATGCTGGGCTCCAACTTCCAGAATTTCGATTTTTATCCCAACTGGCAGAATATCCTGGGCAAGGATTTTATCTCGCCTATCTCGGCTGGCGGCCGGCTCACCTACAACTACGAGTTGCAAGACTCGCTGCTGGTAGGCAAAGACTACTGCTACAAAATCGCTATCGCGCCCAAGCGCCCGCATGACCTGGCATTCACGGGCACTATCTGGATTACAGCTGATAAGTATGCTTTAAAGCGCATCGACGTCACGACTAGTGAGAAGGCTAACATCAACTTTATCAGCGACCTGCGCATCTTCCAGGAGATGACTTCGCCCAGCGAAGGCCCCGGCCTGCCCATCCGCACCCGGCTGGTGCTGGGGGTGCGCCCCTACGAAAAGCAGGCGGCCATGCGCGTGCGCTTTACCACCGTCAACTCCGACTTTGTGCGCAACCAGCCGCATACCGAAAGCGGCTTTTATGACCAGCCCATTGTATCGACTATTCTGGAGCCCGGCAAGGGACAAACCAGTGACCTCGTGAGTGGGCTGCTGCCCAGCGGGGCCTCCGAAGGCTATTTTGACAAGAACCGGCCCGATACCCTGAGCTTGAGCGAGCGGCAGACGTTTGCCGTGCTTGACTCGGCCCGCGAGCTGCCCTCGGTGCGCAGTACCCTCGACTGGGTCGATTTATTTATCAATGGCTATAAAAAGCTGGGGGCCATTGGCCCGCAGCATTCCCCGCTGCTTTCGGCCGCCACCGCCGCCAAGTTTGAGCTGGGCCCAATCATTAATACCTACGCGCATAACAACTTCGAAGGCAGCCGCTTTCGGCTCGGCGGGCGCACTACGCCCGAGTTCAGCCGCAGCTGGGTACACCAGGCCTACGTGGCTTACGGCACGCTGGACAATATTGTGAAGTACGGCATTAAGTCGACTTACATTGCGGAGCGCCGCCACTGGACGCTCATTACCGGCGAGTTTCGACACGATGTGGAGCAGGTGGCCCTCCTGGACAATGACTTTTTACCCGACAACAATCTGTTTGTGGCGGCTGCCCGCTGGGGACGCTTTACCGAGGGCCGCGCTATTTTGCGCAATCTGGCTTCGGTCAGTATTCAGCGCGATTTGTTTCATGGCTTTACCGAAACCCTGACCCTGCGCTACCAGGGTATTCACCCGCTGCACCCTTTCTCTTATTACGACACGCCTAACCAAGGCCCGGACGCCCCCCTGGGCCGCGACCTCACCCTGTCGGAAGCCGTGTTTGAGTCGCGCTACGCGCCCGACGAAAATCTGGTGCAGAGTGAGAACCGCCGTCGTGCCATCGGGCTTAAAAAACTACCGGTAGTTACGTTCCGCTATACTATTGGGGCCCGCAATTATCTGAGTGACAGCCAGCACCCGCGCTATCAAAAATACAACCTGCTCCTGACACACAGCGTGTCGCTGGGTCATTTTGGGCGGCTGGGCTACCGTATTGAGGGCAATTATATACCCGACCCGGTACCTTATATCATCCTGAAGACACCGCTGGGCAACGAGACGCCGTTTTTTAATGCGAATGCTTTTAACCTGATGAACTACTTCGAGTTTGTGACCGACCGCTCGGTGTCGCTGCGGCTCGACCAGCATTTTGAAGGTGTTATTTTGAACGCGCTGCCAGTCATCCGGCGCTTCAATTGGCGGCTGGTGGGTACCGTCAACGCGCTTTATGGGGGCCTTACCGATGCCAATCGTAATATGCTACCTCCCACCGATAAGGACGGCAACCGCCTGGTGCGCCTGAATGCCCTGAACCCGAACACTCCTTATATAGAGGCCGGCTACGGCATTGAGAATATCTTCAAGTTTGTGCGAGTCGATTTTATTCATCGCCTCACCTACCGCGACTTACCCAACGCCAAAAACTTCGGCATCAAGGTGGGCGCGCAGTTCCGGCTCTGATTGGCACTTATGCAATGGGTACCAGGTACTATCGCTCACACAGCAGAACGACAGTACCTGGTACCCATTGCGTATTACCAACTACTGCTGCTTGGCCAGCCAAAGCGAGGCGTTCAGGTGCAGGTTGGCGTGGCTGGCCAGCTCCGTCCAGCCGGGGTACACGGTGTTGCCGGGGCTGCCGGTGCCATCATCGGCCGGCGACGAATCGGTGATGCAGAAGACGCGGCCGGTACCAAAGGTGCTGCTCGCGCACATGATGTTGCTCAGGCCCTGGACCGAGCTGCTTTGCCACACCAGGGGCACGGCCTGCGAGCCCGAGGTTTTAGTGATGGTGGCGCCGTTTGAGAACTTGAGCTGCGTAACGTTGCCCTGCGAGCCGTGCAGAATAGTGTTGGTGCTGCCAGCCAGCACGTTGCTGGTCGTTTCAGAGATATTGGTGAGCGCAATACTGTAGCCGAAAGGGTTGACCTGCACCGAGTTGTTGGTCATCAGGTCGTTCCAGATGGCGGGCGAGTCGTAGCCGTCGTTGTTACGGTCCGACTGGTCGTGGTCGGAAATCATGAACAAGCCGCCGCCATTTTTTACAAAATTGAGGATGGCAGTCTTCTCGCTGGCCGTAAAGAGCGTGTTTGGCTCGTCAATTACAAACACGTTGTAGTTGGCCAAATCCTGGGGGTTGGATGAGTTGCCGTAGGTAATAGCCGTGCCGGCCGGCAGGTTCTCAACCGAGTTGCCCAGCTTTACCAGAGCCACTCCCCAGGAAGAGAGCGCGGCCGTCCAGTAGCTTTCCGGGGTGCTGGCCGTGATACCCGAAGCGGCTGGCGTGGGGTAGCGTGGGGCCACGCCGCCATCCACGTCGAGGGCCCAGTCGGCGTTGCCAGCCAGTTCGGCGTGGCTGGCGTCGAACAGGAACTTGGTACCGCCGCTGCCGGGAGGCGGGGTGCCACCACCGCCCGTGCCCGCGTAGCTCTGTACCGTGATGTTGTCGAAATTGAGGCGGTTGGTGCTGCCATCCGTTTTGCGCACCTGCAGGCGCACCGCACCGGCCATGTTCAGGGTGAAGCTAGCCGTGGCCAGGGTTGTGCTGCTGCTCGTGATGGTGCTGCCCACTTTGGCGTAGCTGCTGCCGCTGTTGGTGCTGGCCCACAGCTCCCAGGTGCCGGAAGCATCGGTGCCATACCGGGCATGGTCGACGGTGACGACGCCCGCCCCGCTGGTCAGGTCGAAGTTCATGCTCAGCGAGCCGCTGTTGCGCACCCGCGCCGACTGCGTGCCCGTGTGGGCATCGGCGCTGGTGTTGCCCAGAAGCGCGTCGGTGAGGGTCCACGAGCCCGAGCTGAGCGTGACGGTGCCGGCGGTATAGGCCGTTTTGGTGCCCGTTTCGAAGCCCTCAGGGAAGCCCGGTGCCGAGGCATTCTGGCTAAGAGCGGTGGCGGCAGGCAGCACCGGGCTGGCTTCTTGCCGGGCGCAGGCCGCCAGCAGGGAGGCACTCAGCAGCGGGGCTGCCAGGTAGCGAAATACATTTTTCATGCGGTGGTTTTAGGAAAAGAAAGAAAGACTGTGTAGCAGCAAAGCTAACCTTTTTTCACCTAAAATTTACCTGCATAAAACCCGGGTTGCGGATGAGTAACAGCCGATTATCGCCCACCCGGCCGAGCAAAGCCAAAAGCCCTCCTGCCCCACAGCGAGGGAAGAGGGCTTTTGCTTACGCTATAGTAGCCACGAGCAGATTCGAACTGCTATCAAGCGTTTAGGAAACGCCTATTCTATCCCTTGAACTACGCAGCCAGGCCACAAAGGTAAGCCACCGGCCGAGCCCCCGCTACATCTTGTAGGCGAGTACAATCCCAAAGGAGAGCGCCGTGAGTATCAGGCCAACCATAAAAATGGAATAGCTCACGCGCAACAGCCTGTATTTACGGTCGAGCACTTCGCCAAGATAATATACATCTGTTACCATATTTGTATAAAGGGTATTTTTCTGGCGCATCAGCTCGTGCATACCTTCCTGAAAGTGCTGCAGGCTGAGCTTGGTGAACTGTCCGAAAAACAAGAGGTTGACGCGCCGGTTGGTGGCAATCTCGGGGTTGCGCTTCAGCCATTTGAAGCTCGTGACATCGGGCTGAGCCGAAAGAATAGCCGAGGTTACCGAGCCCAGGGCGGTAAGCAGCAGAATGCCCATGGGCACGGCCAGAATCGGATTGCGGGTAAAGCTGGCATTGCCGGTGGGCGTCATCCCCGACGATTTGGCCCCCAGGTAGGTAATTATCACCGACATGATAACCGCGTTGAGCGAAATCATCATGCTGGCCTTTTTATCGGCCATGTCGGAGAGCTTCATGTGGTTGGAGTACATGGTGCGGAACATTGTTTCGATGCCCCGCTTGGGCTCGGCGAAGGTGTCGGTTTTTTCCTTTTCCTTTTTCTTGGCTTTTTTCTCGGCCTTTTTGAGCCGGTCGCGCTGGTTTTCAACATTGGCTTTCAGCGACTTCTTATAGCGGTCTTTGCCAGCGCCGGAGAGGTACTTATGCGCCAGCATAAAGTTGAGCTGCAGCTCGGCCCACTCGGGGTTGCTGTACGACTTATCGAGGGCCAGCTCCCACTCGGTGCGCAGCAGCTCGGCGCGGGCCCGAAAATCGTCGGCGGCCAGATTGCTCATATCGGCATCGACCATTATTTTTTCGAGCTCCGTAGTTGGCGTCTCGTTGCGATGCGTAGCGCGGATAAGGTTTTTAATAACCTCTACGCGGGCGGGCTCCACCTTTTTTTCCAGAAGCCAGGCCTCGGCCCGGGCCATGCTCTTATACTCGTGGCCATCGTAGGTATCGAGGTAGCCCGTGTCGTGAAACCAGGCGGCCAGCAGCAGTTCCTCGGTTTGCTCGGGGCTGAGCTGGGCATCGTCGGCCAGGTTGCGGGCCTGCTTCACTACGTAGGCCGTATGCGCCAGCGTGTGGTAGGTGAGGCGGGGGTCCAGCTCGGCCGTCAGCTTGGGCTCGAGGTAGGCTTGCGCCTGCTGCACCAGCGCCGACACCTCCGGCTTGGGCGGCTTAGCAGGCGGAGAAGCTGGGGCGGCCGGAGTTTCGGCTTCGGCGGGGAGAGTAGTAGTAGCCATAATTCAGCGCAAGAAACAACAGCCGGCCGGCGTTGCGTTCAGCCTGGCAGTGGGCTTTCAACGCGCTACAGTCGGCCTGGGTTAATTCCTAACCTCAACCGCACGGGCCAGCTTTGCGTAGCAGCCCTCACGCGGGAAATAAAAAAGGGCGGCTTGTCTTGCAGTGCCTGGCAGCCCGCCCAAAAAATCTTACGTACAGCCAGCCTTACGCCTTTATTCTGCAACTCGTATTTACCTTTTTGGTAGCGCCCCGCGCTACGTGTACTTTCACCTACATGACACTACTTCTCCGCCTTTTCTGCTGCCTGTGCCTACTAGCTACTCTTCCGCTCACCGTGCATGCGCAGCTCGAAGAGCTGGGCGAAGCCGGCGAGTCCGAGTTCAACCCGGTAAACCCCAAGCCCAATTACCGCCGCACGGCCGTAGGCTGGGAAAAGCACCTGCCTCCCGATTCGAGCCGCATTCGCTATTCAGTATTTTTGATTGGCGACGTAGGCAATCCCATTCTGGCCGACAAGGGCGGCGAGCCATCGCTGAACTTCATGCGCAAGCAGATGCTGCAGGCCGGCACTAAGAGCGCGGTCGTGTTTCTGGGCGATAACGTGTACAACCAGGGTATGCCGCCCGAGGGCGCCTACGACCGCAAAACGGCC